>NZ_JBKEVI010000022.1:0-45398 GCF_056357035.1 Bifidobacterium sp. LH_417 | reverse complement strand
CAGGTGCACCGCGTTCTGGCCGACCGGCACGTGCGCGAAACGGCGCCGCCACGAGGGACGGACACGTCCCGCGGCCCCGCATCCGCCGCAGTACCGGGCGGTCTCGTCCGGCGGGTCGCAGCCGATCAGCCACACGCCGGCACGCGAGCCCGACGTGACGTGGCGTTGCGAGACCGGATTCAGCCCGAGCCTGTCCAGACCGAGCAGCACCCGGCCGTCGAACGCGCTAGACTCGGAACCAAGCCGCGCGGTTTTCTTCACTTTTTCGATCACACACCGAATAAAACCGCACGGCCCATACACACCAAAATGCGAAGAGCCGGTTTTTGTAGGGTTTCCCATTTGCCGGCGGATACAGAAAACCCCGGAACCTTGGTGTTCCAACGTTCCGGGGTTTTGTTCCCTGCGTGCGAGTGGGGGGAGTTGAACCCCCACGAGCATACACTCACTGCCACCTGAAGACAGCGCGTCTACCATTCCGCCACACTCGCAGACAAGTGGATAACTTAGCACTGCTTCTACAGGAGACGCAAATCGAGTGTGTCTTCGGCGTGTCGCGCTAGCGCCACGTCACCTCGTGCGGAGCCGCCCCGACTTCGAAGTGGTATTTGGCGCAACCGAGGCCCACGTGCGCGAACAGGCCGTCCAGAGCCTCGGCGGTCACCGAACCGTCCGTGTTGAGCGTGAAATGGAACGGCTGTTGGCTAAGCGATGTGGGCGCGGCCATCGCCGCCTCCATGCCGCTCACGAACCAGTCCGGCCACGTGGCGGCATCCGATTCCGCCACGCTCGCCAATTCCTCCAGCGGCTTGCTCCGTCGCCGTCCGCCGGGGCGCGCGCCGTGGCCGAACGCGATCACCCACACCACGGATTCGCCGTCGTCGAGCGTCCACCACGCATCGGCCACCGGCACGGTCTCCGCGCCGTCCAACACCGCCCATGACGTCGCCAGGCCGAGCTGCACCGCACGCAGCACGAGTCGTTCGCCGTAGTAGCCGACACGCTCCTGCAGTGCGGCCGCCGCGGGCGAGACGGGTGTGCCGTCCTCATCCTTGAACGATTGCAGCGTGTCGCCGTCGCCGCCATCGCGCCCGATCAGCGCGATCGCGTTGTGCACGCCCTTGAACCGGCCGTAGTGCGTCTTCAGGCCGAGGAACGCGTCGTCCAGGCCGGCGGCCATCTGGATGTGCAGGCCGCTCGCCGCATTGCATGCGTCGATCTCGGCCTGCAGTGCGGCGAGCGTGTCCTGCGCCACCGGTTCGTCCGTGTATGCGCGAATCGCGTGGCGCGCGTCGATTGCTTCAAGAAGATTCATGATGATGCTTTCTGGATGATTGGGCTGTGGAGATGGTCAAGCCGGGATGGCGACCCATCACTTGCCGTAGAAGTGCGCCAGCGACTCGTTGCGGAATTCCTCGAAGTAGCCGCCGTCGATCGAGGCGCGGATGTCGTCGAGCAGCTTCACGAAGAAGCGCTCGTTGTGGATCGTGGCGAGCGTGAACCCGGTGAACTCGTGCGCGCGCAGCAGATGGTCCACGTAGGCGCGCGAATAATGCGCGCACGTGTAGCAGTCGCAGCCCTCCTCAAGCGGGCCGAAATCGAACTTGTGCTGCGCGCGTTTGATGTTGTAGCGGCCATGGCGCGTGAAAATCGCGCCATTGCGGGCGCAGCGCGCGGGCGCCACACAGTCGAACGTGTCGCCGCCGTTCTCCACGCACGCGAAGATGTCGTCCACGGATGCGATGCCGAGCACGTGGCGCGGTCGGTTCTCCGGCATCGCGTCGCAGATCCACGCGCACGTCTCGCCGATGATGCGCTTCTCGATCGCGCCGCCGATGCCCACGCCGTCGAAATCGAGCGACGCGATCTGTTCGGCCGCGTGCCGGCGCAGATCCTCGTAGTTCGCGCCCTGCACCACGCCGTACAGCGCCTGATACGGCTTGCCGAGGCGCGCCTCGGTGAGCCGCTGGTGCTCGGCCACGCACCGCTGCGCCCAACGGTACGTGCGCTCCACCGACTCCTCCTGGTAGGAGCGCGTGTTCATCAGCGTGGTGAGCTCATCGAACGCGAACATGATGTCGGCGCCGATCTTGTGCTGGATGCCCATCGAGATCTCGGCGGAGAAGCGGTGCTCGTCGCCGTTGAGCGGCGACTTGAACGTCACGCCGTCCTCGTCCACCCAAGCGAGACGCTCCTTGCCTTCCGCGATGATGTCGTCCGACTTCATGCCGGTCACGTCCATCGCGAGCGTCTTCTTGAAGCCGACGCCCAGCGACATGACCTGGAATCCGCCGGAATCGGTGAACGTCGGACCATGCCAGTTCATGAACTTCGCGAGGCCGCCGGCCTGGTCGAGCACGTCCTCGCCGGGGCGCTCGAACAGGTGGAACGCGTTGGCGAGCAGGCACTGCGCGCCGAGATCCTTCATCGATTCCGGCAGGACCGCCTTCATCGCGGCCTGCGTGCCCACCGGTACGAACGCGGGCGTCTTGATGTCGCCGTGCGGCGTGTGGATGATGCCGGTGCGGCCGTAGCGTGCGCCGCCCTTGCCTTTGCCGTCAGCGGCGTCCGCCAAGCGCGTGATGGTCTCGAAGGAGAATGCGGCACGGTCGCCGGGCTTGCCGGGCGCGGCGCCGCGCGGATGCTCGTTGAGGTCGATCGCGGCGGTGTCGCCGGTGGGGGCCGGGGTGCTCGCCTCGGCGTCGATCGTGGTGTTCGTGGGGTTGTCGGTCATAGCTTCACTTTAGGCGGACAATCGGATTGCGGGAATGGATTGCGGTGGCGAGGCGGCGAGGGGTGAGGGCGGGGAAACGCGGGCATTCATCGCACGTCGCGTTGGATGGATTGGAGAGGCGTTTGCGGGAAGTCGGTAGAAGATTCTCCCGGCACTTCCAATGAACATTCAGGAAACATCCAGAGCCACTGCCTTTACTCTTAGGTAGCAATACGAACCGACGGCAGGCTTGCCGAAGCACGTACCGTGCAGAACCGCGCAGAACCGTGCAGACACCGATACGGAGCCGCCGTTCCTATGCGTTCATATGAAGGAGCAGACGATTATGGCTGATGAGCAGAACAGCTGGAACCCGCAGGGTGGCCAGAACGCGCAGCCGCAGAGCGCGCAGACCCCGGCCGCGCAGCCGCAGACGCCGCAGTACGAGTATGGTGCGCCGGCCGCATCGCAGGGACAGGACGCGCAGTCCACGCAGAGCTTCGCTCCGGCCTCGAACGGTATGCCGGCTGCGAACGAACAGCCCACCGAGGCCATCGACCCGTCGGCCGTGCAGGGCGCACAGGCCGCCGCGGCCTCCGGCGCCGCCCCCACCCAGACGTTCCCGGCCGCATCGACCACGCCGATCGCTCCGATCTCTACCACGCCAGCCACGGCATCGGGCACCCCCGAAATGACTCCCGACTACGCCGCCGCCAGAGGCGAGCAGACCGTGGTCTCCTCCGCGCCGGCCTCCTCGGCCGATTCCGCGGGGCAGCCCCAGCCGGTGTCTCAGCCGGCATCCCAGCCCGCGTATGGCCAGTACCGTCCGGCTCCCGAATACGGCGCCTACGGCCCGACTCCCACGCAGCCCGGCGCTCAGGGCGCTCAGGATGCTCAGGGTGCCCAGTCCGGTCAGCCCACGTCCGCGCAGGACCGCAACCCTTACGCCACCCCCGGTGCGGGTGCGTCCGGTAACCCGTTCGCGCCGCAAGGCCAGTTCGGCGGCGCTTCCGGTGCCGGCTTCGGCGGTCCGGGCACCCCGAACAACGGCAACCCGTTCGGCCCCAATCCGAACAATCCGAACGACCCGAACAACCCGAATGGCCTGAACGGCTTGAACGCCGCCGCCCGTCCGAAGGCTTCCAACGGCACGGTACGTGGCGTCGTCATCGGTGTGGTCGCCGCGCTCCTGTCCGCCGGCCTGTGCCTCGGTGTCGGCTACGCGGCCATCACCAGCGGTGCCGTCAAGGTGCCGACCACCAGCTCCCTGGCCAACGTCGACTCCAGCACGTCCGGCTCCGGCTCCGCCACCGCGAAGTCCGGCGAAGCCCCCGACTGGCAGGCTGTCGCCAAGGCGGTCTCCGGCTCGGTCGTCTCCATCCAGACCCAGCTGTCCGACGGCACCGCGCAGGGCTCCGGCGCGATTCTCGACACCGAGGGCCACATCGTGACCAACAACCACGTGATCTCCGGCGCCCAGCAGATTCAGGTGACGCTGTCCAACGGCCAGATGTACTCCGCGCAGGTCGTCGGCACCGACACCACCACCGATCTGGCGGTCATCAAGCTCGACAATCCGCCGAGCGACCTCAAGGCCGTCGAGTTCGCCGATTCCGACAAGCTCGCCGTCGGTGAGAACATCATGGCCGTCGGCAACCCGCTCGGCTACGACGACACCGCCACCTCCGGCATCGTCTCCGCACTCAACCGCCCGGTCACGGTGATGGACGACAACAACAACGACATCGTCACCAACGCCGTGCAGATCGACGCGGCCATCAACCCGGGCAACTCCGGTGGCCCGACCTTCAACGCGGCCGGTCAGGTGATCGGCATCAACTCCTCGATCGCCTCCACCTCCAGCTCGTCGTCCTCCAGCACCTCCGGTTCGATCGGCATCGGCTTCGCGATCCCCTCGAACCTCGTCAAGCGCGTCGCCAACGAGATCATCGAGAACGGCTCCGTCAAGCACGTGGCGCTTGGCATCACGATCACCTCCGACACAGTCGAAGCGGACGGCGTGACCCGCGCCGGCGCGAAGATCACCAAGGGTTCCTCCAGCTCCGCGGTCGTTTCCGGTTCCCCGGCAGACAAGGCCGGTCTGAAGGAAGGTGACACGATCGTCGCGTTCAACGGCAACGCGGTGTCGAGCAACGCCTCGCTGCTCGGCTTCGTGCGTGCCGCCGCCCTCGGCGACAAGGCGACGCTCACCATCGTGCGCGACGGCAAGACCATGGATGTCGACGTAACGCTCGACCAGCAGGAGGAGAAGGTCAACGGCTCCAACCGCTCCGACTCCAACAGCGGCTCCGGCAGCCAGAACGACAACGGCTCCGGTTCCGACGGTTCCGATGGCTCCGGCAACGGCAACAACGGATTCCCGTTCAACATGTGGTGATTCCCACACATGTGGTGAGCTCCACACGCGGTGACCTTGGCACATGGTGACCGCTAACAGTCAGCGGGGGCCGGTGGTTTTTCCACCGGCCCCGCTTCATTTGGCTCCTGATTGATTCCTTTGGTGGCTTGTGCGGGCCCCTCGCGTATGGGCCTATCGAAAACCGCGGAATGGAGCCATCGCCGAATAGCCGGATCTACGGGACGGCCGTACGGGTTACCAAAAGAACGAATCAGGAACCAAATGAAGGTCCGCTCGCGCGTTTCGTCCTTCTCCTAGGTCTCCACACGAGCCCTGTAGTTCCGCCTCGCGGGTTTTGCGATGTCTCCATCCCGCTGTTAAGCTGTCTGGCGATAACCGAATATCGATTCTTTACGCCGTGTATCGAGCAGCGCATCATACGGGGATTGCCCGCCGTCGATGCCGCCGATGGGTTAACAAGGCGTGACCGCACCAGCCGTGCGCCACGCTTTCGCATACCATCGGACCGATCCGGACCCGAGCGGAGCAAAGCGGCACGCCCGGCCCGTACCAACGTAAGGAGCATCAGATGAGCCAGCTCATCCCATCCCGCACCGATTCAGGCGACCAAACCGCCCCATTGAACCAGCATGCCGATTCGCATGCCGATAGGCGAACCCACACTGTTCCCGCGGCGGCTCTTCCAACTTCCTCGACTCTTCCAACTTCCCCGGCTGCATCGCATCGCGGCGTCGTTCCCGCGGTCGTCGACCTGTGCTGCCGCCTGCCGATGCTGCCGGTCGTCATCCTCTCCGCAATCCCGATCGCGCTGCTGTGGAACGTCCGCCCATGGAGTGCTATCGCGCCTGCCGCCCATTTCGGATTCGCGCGCGCGTTCGCCGCATTGCCCCATCCGTCGCTCGGGCAATGGGTCGTCGTTGCACTCGTCGCCTACACGGTCGCCGTCACCGTTATCGGCATGATCGACGACATCCGACACGGCCAGGTGGGCATCGACCTGCTCGCCGTTCTCGCCATGCTGTCCACGCTCGCAGTGGGCGAATACTGGGCATCCTGGGCGGTCGTGCTCATGGTCACATCCGGCGAGGCGATTGAGGAATACGCGCAGGCGAAAGCGGAACACAGTCTCACCGCACTGCTCGACGCGGCACCGCGCACCGCGCACGTCGCGAACCTGCCCGGCGTGGGCAGAGGAACGCCGCGTGGCTCCAGTAATCGCGACGCCACCGAAGCGCCCCGCGCCGCGCGCAACGTCGCGCCGATCCGCGACGACGACGGATTCCGCCACGTGACGGCCCATGACATCGCCGACGGTCGGAGAAGTGGTTCGGCCGCCCGCCGGGGTGCATTGGGCGGCGGCCGTTCCGTCGGGTCCGTGAAGGAGCCCGTGAAGGGGTCCACGGATGGGGCCACGGAGGATGTGTGCGTGTTCACCGGCCGCGAGCCTGAAACGTGCGACCCGGCTGTCGCGCGCGCCGACGCTCGCGTGCGACCGAACACGGACGCGCGATTCGACACCGTTCCCGTCGAACAGGTGCGTCTCGGCGACGTGATCATCGTGCTTCCCGGCGAAACCGTGCCGGTCGACGGCGAACTGTTGTCCGGTGCGGCCACGCTCGACCTGAGCGCGATCAACGGCGAGCCGGTGCCGCGCGAGGTGTATGCGGGCGCGCGCGTCATGTCCGGCGCAGTGAACGGTTCGACGACGCTCGCGATGCGCGCCGTCGAAGTCGCCGCCGACTCGCAATACCAGCGGATTCTCACGATGGTGAGCCAGGCGCAGGAGTCGCGTCCGGCGGTCGTCAGGACCGCGGATCGGCTCGCCGTGCCGTTCACGATTCTGTCGCTGCTCATCGCCGGTGTCGCATGGGCGGTGGCCGGCACGCCGCTACGGTTCGCGCAGGTGCTCGTGCTCGCCACGCCCTGCCCGCTGCTCATCGCCGCGCCGGTCGCGTACATCGCTGGTACGTCGCGTCTCGCCGCCGCGGGCGTGCTCATCAAGACGCAGGACGTGATCGAGAATCTGGGACGCGTCACGCAGGTGTTCTTCGACAAGACCGGTACGTTGACCGTCAAGCAGCCGCAGGTCGTGCGCGTGGAGATGGTGGATGGCGGTGCCGTCGGTGATGTCGGCGTTGCGGGAGGCGCCGATGCCGCAGATGCTGTGAGTGGTGCTGTGAACGGTGCTGTGAACGGTACTGAGGATGCTGCTGCGGGGGATGCCGCCATAAGCGGTTCGCGCGCGCCGAAGCTCGACGAGGATCATGTGCTCATGTTCGCGGGCGTGGTCGAAAGCTATTCGGTGCACGTGCTTGCGAAAGGCATTGCGGCGGCCGGACAGGCGGCGTTGGGACGGCTGCACGCGCGGTATGCGGCCGGTCGGCGAGACTGCCCGGAACCGGAGGCGAGCCGGCCCGGGCACGGCCGCGACTATCCGGTCGTGACGAACGTGAAGGAGGAGCCCGGCAAGGGGATCTCCGCCGAAGTCAACGGGCACGCCGTGCGCGTCGGACGATTGGCATTCGCGGAGGCCGGCGAGGACGGGTTCGTGGCGGTCGATAGTGCAAGGCTGGCTGACCGGGTTAATGCGCTTGAGCGGGTTACCGAGGTGGGCCCGTCCGTGACCACCCCCAGTCGGCTTTCAGCCGACAGCCCCCGCCGGCGGGGGCGGGACGATGGGGGAGTCGTTGGGTCGGATTGGTCTACGGTCACCCCCAGTCGGCTTTCAGCCGACAGCCCCCGCCAGCGGGGACGGGAAGAGGGCGTCGTCCGGGATGCTGTCGGTGGTGGATTCCGTCTGCGGGGGCGGGAGCAGAGAGGCCGCGCGAGGTTCGGGATGCTGGCGGCGGACGAGATGGCGTCGTATGTGGCCGTGGATGGGCGGCTGGTCGCGCGCATCGTGCTACGCGACGTGCCGCGCGCGAACGCGAAAGCCGCGCTCGCGAAACTGCACGGCCTCGGCGTCGCCAAGCTCACGATGCTCACCGGCGACAAGCGCGCCTCCGCCGAAATCATCGCGCGCGAGGTCGGCATCGACGAGGTGCGTGCCGAGCTGTTCCCCGAAGACAAGGTGGCCGCGGTCCGCGAGGCCACGTGGGGGAGCGGTGCCGGGCGCTCTGGAAGTGCCGGGGGAACTGGCCGCGCCGAGGGAGCCGGCCGCGTGGGACGCGTCGGACGCGCCTCGTTGGGCCGTGCGGACGCACCCGTCACGATGATGGTGGGCGACGGCGTGAACGATGCGCCGGTGCTGGCGGCCGCGGGCATCGGCGTGGCGATGACCGACGGCACGTCCACCGCCGCATCCGAATCGGCGCAGGTCGTTGTGATGAACGACGACATCGCCGCCGTGCCGCGCGCCATCGCGATCGCCCGTCGCACGAAGCGCGTGATGCTCCAGGCCGTGGTCGCGGGTCTTGCGCTCGCGGTCGTCGGCATGGTGGCGGCCGCGTTCGACCTGATTCCGGTGGTCGTCGGCGCGTTCCTGCAGGAAGGCATCGACGTGGTGAGCATCCTGTGGGCGCTCACCGCCGTGTTGGATTGGGATTAGGGGGCGCCTCGTGCGCGCTGCGTGTGCGGCGCGCACGGGCGTTCGAGGGGCGTCGGGGCGGATAGTGGTCGGACGCGCGTTTTCTGGGTTGCCTATCCGCGTATCCACAGACGAAAAACCGGTGTCCCCGGGGATTTTCCCGGGAACACCGACCTAGGGAATGCGCACTGTGCTGAAGAGGCGCGTGGAGCCGACAGTTGCTGCGGCTCCGGTTACACGGGACTGCATGGCGATTATGGCCGTGCAGTCCCGTGGCTCGTGCACCGTATATCCCGCCGAATTCACACGGTGATCTCGCCGGCGATGGATCGCGGAATCCAGGCGGCCAGATCGCTGCCGGTCAGGCCCTGCGAGAGCAGGAACACGATCTTCGCGTAGGCGGCCTCGAGCGTCATGTCGCCCGTGCCGACCGCGCCCGCGCGCGCGATGGCGTCGCCGGCCTCGTAATGGCCGAGCAGCACGTTCGCCTGTTGGCACTGCGACGCCACCACGACGGGCACGCCTTCGTCCAGCACTTTCGCGAGCACGTCGGTCAGACCGGGTTCGGTGCACGGCACGTTGCCGACGCCGTACGCGCGGATCAGCACCGCTTCGGGCCGCGGCGTGAGCATGGCCTCAAGGCGCGCGGCCGTGATGCCCGGCGCCATGTCGATTACGGCCACGTCATGCCGCGTGTACGGCAGCGGATCGTACCAGCCTTCGCCGCGGCCCTCGTAGGATTCCCAATGCCAAGGCGCGCCGGTCTGCGCGAGCAGTCCGGCCGACGGCGCGTCGAAGCCCTCGAACGCCCACGACGACACCTTGCTCACGCGGTTGCCCGCAATCAGGTGGTGTCCGAAGAACAGCGAGACGCCGTGCGCGCGGCCGCTGATCACCGCGTTGAGCGCGCCGGTCACGTTGGCCGTGGCGTCGGTCTCGACCATGCCGAGCGGATACTGCGATCCGGTGAACACGATCGGCTTGCCGAAGCCGGTGAGCGCATACGACACCGCGGCCGACGAGTAGCTCATCGTGTCGGTGCCGTGCAGCACGACGAACGCGTCGGCGTCGTTGCGGTGGGCGCGCAGGTCGTCGATGATCGCCTGCCAGCTGTCCGGTGTGGCGCATGACGAGTCGATCAGCGGGTCGAGTTCGGTGTACGAGACCTGATCGGCGCCGATTTGCGTGCCGTCAAGCAGGCCGCGCAGCCAGCCGAGCATGTCGGCGCCGGGGGCCAGTCCGTGCGGCGAGGCGACCATGCCGATCGTGCCGCCCGTATAGGTGATGTGAATGCGCATGATGCGTCCCTGCCCTTCGTTGTTTCTTGTGGTTTCGCGGGTTTTGCGGTTTTGTGGGTTCCTGCGCGGTTGCGGGCCGCGGGTTTCGCGCGTCCCGCAACCGCGCAGGTCGCGCCTACTTGGCGGCTTCGACCTCGTCGACCGCGTCGGCGTCGAGCATTTCGTCCAGCAGGTTGCCGTCGATGCGGCCGCGCACGTAGAACCAGCCGATGACCATGGCGATGACCACGACCACGAACAGCGCCAGCGTCCAACGGCCGGAGACGCTCGTCAGGTTCGAGATCACGACGATCGCGAAGAACACCAGCGACACGTAGTTCGTGTACGGGGCGCCCGGCATGCGGTAGTCGGGGCGCGTCTCCTCGCCGGCCTTCACCTTCTTGAGGAACGCGAGATGCGTGACGAGGATGGCGGCCCATGTGCCGGCGATGCCGATGCCGGCCAGGTTCATGATGATGTCGAACGCGTCGGACGGCAGCACCGCGTTGAGCACCACGCCGATCAGGCCCAGGGCGGACGTGATGATAATGCCGCCGTACGGGATGTGGTGCTTGTTCATGCGGGCAGCGAACTTCGGGCCGGAACCGGCGATGGCCATCGAACGCAGCGTGCGGCCCGTGGCGTACAGGCCGGCGTTCAGCGACGAGAGGGCGGCGGTGAGCACGACCACCTGGATCACGTCGCCCGCGTGCGGGATGCCGATGCCGGAGAAGAACGTGACGAACGGCGACTCGTTCGACGAGTACGCGGTGTACGGCAGCACGAGCGCCATCAGGATCACGGAGCCCACGTAGAACACGAAGATGCGGATGATCATCGAGTTGATGGCCTTGGGCAGCACCTTCTTGGCCTCCTGCGCCTCGCCGGCGGCGACGCCCACCATCTCGGTGCCGCCGAACGCGAACACCACACCCAGCGTCAGCGCGAACACGGGGGCGATGCCCATCGGGAAGAATCCGCCGTGCTCGGTGATGTTGGCGATGCCGGCGTGCGTGTCGCCGACCGGGGCGCCGGTGACGATCGCCCAGATGGCGATGACCATGAACGCGATGATCGTGAACACCTTGATCGCGGCGAACCAGAATTCGGCCTCGCCGAACATCTTCACGCTCATCATGTTGAGCACGAACACGAGGGCCAGCGCGCCCAGCGCGAGCAGCCACTGCGGCACGTCGGCGAACGCCTTCCAGTAATGGAAGTACACGGCCACGGCGGTGATGTCGGCCATGACGGTGGTGGACCAGTCGAGGAAGAACATCCAGCCGGTGATGTACGCGCCCTTCTCGCCCAGGAACTCGCGGGCGTAGGAGACGAACGCGCCCGACGACGGGCGGCGGATCGCCAGTTCGCCCAGCGCGCGCACCATCAGGAACGCGAAGATGCCGCAGATCGCGTAGGCGATGGTCAGGCCGGCGCCGCCCTGCGCCAGACGGCCGCCAGCGCCCAGGAACAGGCCGGTGCCGATCGAGCCGCCGATGGCGATCATCTGGATGTGGCGGGGCTTGAGCTCCTTCGCGTAGCCGGCGTCGCCCTTGTCCCGTGTGACGGTGGTTCCAGGTGCGGGCTCCGAAGCCTTCGTCTTTTCGGTTCTCTCACTCATGTGAATCTTGTCCTTTTGCTCTGTGCTCTCTGTCTCGGTGGTGTGCCGATTCGCGCGTGCCGGTCGATGCACGTCATGGACGCGGCATCATGGCACGCGGTCGGTGAACATGATATGACGCTCGATGACCGTTCACGTGAACAGGTCTCGTGAACGGGGGAGTGCCTCCGTCAGTCGGCTGAAGCGCGCGGACGCGTATGGAATGCATATGGAATGTGCGCGGGATACGCGCGAAACGCGCACGGAATATGCGTGAATATGCGGAAAACAGGGGTTCCGCGATTCGGTGGCCTGCGATACCCTGTAATGCGTGACTGAATCTTCGAATACCACTGAAACCGCCGCGAACGAACTCCGTATCGCCGTGATCGGCGCCGGCCCCGCAGGCGTCTACTCCTCCGACATCTTCCTGCGTCAGCTCAAGAAGCTCGGCGAGGAGCTGGGCCTCGGCACGAAGGCCCGCATCGACCTGTTCGAGAAGCTGCCCGTGCCGTTCGGCCTGGTTCGCTACGGCGTGGCCCCCGACCACCCGTCCATCAAGTTCATCGCCTCCGCGCTCGAGAAGACACTCGACAATCCGGACATCCACCTCTACTGCGACGTGGAGTTCGGCAAGGACGTCACGCTGGAGGACCTGCTCGCCCGCTACGACGCCGTGCTGTTCGCCACCGGTGCCGTCAAGGACAAGCCGCTGCGCATCCCCGGCGCCGACCTCGACGGCGTGTACGGCGCCGCCAAGTTCGTCGAATGGTACGACGGCTATCCCACGGGTGCCCGCGAGTGGCCGCTCACCGCGGAGAACGTCGCCGTGATCGGCGGCGGCAACGTGGCCATGGACGTCGCGCGTGAGCTCATGCGCAACGCCGACGACCTCAAGGCCAAGACCGACATCCCCGACAACGTCTACGAGGGCATCGGCCGCAACAAGGCCAAGGTGCTCCACCTGTTCATCCGCCGCGGCGTCGCCCAAGCGAAGTTCAGCGTGCAGGAGCTGCGCGAGATGGAGAAGCTGCCCGGCGTGCAGCTCATCATCAACGAGGACGACTTCGAGCTGGACGACGACACCATCGAGGTCGCCGGCAAGGACAAGCTCACCCGCCAGATGGTCGAGGAGCTGTTCGCCATCCGCGAGATGGCCGAGGACATGGAGGATGACGGCGACGTCGACTACGAGGGCAACCCGGCCGACCGCAAGTACTACGTCCACTTCAACTCCGCGCCCACCGAGATCCTCGGCGAGGACGGCAAGGTGAAGGCCATCCGCGTCGAGCGCACCGAGACCGGCGCCGACGGCGTGATGCACCGCACCGGCGAGTTCACCGACTACCCGGTCGAGGCCGTCTATCACGCGATCGGCTACCAGCCGGCCGAGGCTCCGGGCATCGCCTACGACAACCACGGCGCCCACCTCGCCAACGCGAACGGCGACGGCCGCATCACCACCGAGGCCGAGGGCGGCGAGGTGCGCGAGCGTCTCTACGCGACCGGTTGGGCCAAGCGCGGCCCGGTCGGTCTGATCGGCTCCACCAAGTCCGACGCGCTCGCCATCGTGACCAACATGCTCGAGGACCTCGCCAAGGCCGCCGAGGGTGGCCGCGTGGCCGCCGACCGCGACCCCGAGTCCATCGACCGCCTGCTGGCCGGCCGCGGCGTCAAGCCGATCGACTTCGCCGGCTGGAAGAAGGTCGACGCCTTCGAGCGTGCCGAGGGCGCGAAGGAGGGCCGCGAGCACAAGAAGGTCATCGAGCCCGCTCAGATGCGCGAGCTCGCCCACGCCGAGTGATTGCGCGCGAATCGACGCCCGCTCAACACCCCCGCTCGATACCTCCCAATCCCCCGAAGCCGCGATTGACGGCAATCCCGGATTCATCCGGAACCCGTCAATCGCGGCTTCGTCATATTCTCGTACCAAGTACCAAGACATCATCGAACGGTTCGACGTCCCCGCGATTCCGCGCACGCCACCCGTTTCGCACATCGGGAAGGTGATCCGTCATGAAGCAGCCGCGTTCCGCCGGCTCCTCGCGCAAGGGGAGTGGGTCTGGCGGCACACGCTCGTCGCGCGGCGGATCGTCCCTGCCGCAATCGCGTGGTTCCCGTGGCGGCTCCCGCGGCGGAGTCCGCGGCGGTGCCGGCGGCGGCACCCGTTCGCGCAACGGCGTGAGCGCGGGAAACCGGCGCAACGGCACGCGGCGCAACCACGCGACGCAATACCAGCGCGCGTCGAAACGCATGCGCGCCGTGTACCGCCGCCGCCGCATTGTCGTCGGCGCGTCGGCGCTCGCCGTCATCATCCTCGTCGTCAGCGTGATCGCGCACGTGCCCGGCTGGGTGGCGGGCGCGGGCGACGCCGTGGATGCCGCGACCGGTCATCCCACGCTGGTGCGCGCGACGGTCTCCAAGCCGCGCGCGCACACCGCCGCGGAACGCGCGGTGGCGGCGATCGGCAAGCTCGACGGCGCGGCGGACGTCTCCACGTCCGGTTTCACGCTATCCGACGACGATCGTGCGACGCTCGACCAGGCCGTCGCGGCCGTCACCTCCGCCGGATACCACGTGTCGGTCACGATGGTCGACATGACGACCGGCCGCGCGCTCGCCGTGCACGGCGGCGACGCACGCTACTCCGCTTCGGCGATCAAAGGACCGTACATCCTCTCGCTCGCCGCGACCGGCACGATCGATCTCGACGCGGTCGCGCAGTCGTCGGACGCCGATCCGACCGGACTGGGCGCGAACGGCAAACCGGTCTCCACGGCAGGCTCCGACAAGACCGGCGCGACGGGCGGCACGTCCGGCGAAGACGAGTCGGCGATCGCGTCGGACATGACGCTGACATCGACCGGCGCGGGCGTGAACCAGCTCATCGCGCAGGCGATCACCGTATCCGACAACAGCAGTTTCGCGGCGCTCCACCGCACATACGGTTCCGGCTCGTTCGCGGCGTGGGCGACGCGCGCGCACGTCGACGCCGACGTGAAAGCGCACGCCTATCCGGACATCTCGTCGGCGGACATGGCGCGCATGTGGGCGATGGGATGCGGCTACCTGTTCGACGGCGATTCGACGATCGCAGTGCACGGCTCGACGCCCGCCACATCCGACGACGCGCGGCAGTGGCTTGCGGGCGAGTTCACGGACACGCTCAACTCGAGCATCCACAACGCGCTCGGCGATGCGGACGGGTATACCGTGTACACGAAGGCGGGGTGGATCGACGACGGCGACTACCATGCGCTCAACGACGCCGGCATCGTCGCGAACGGTTCGGGCAGATACGTGCTCGCGGTGATGACCGATGCGGCCGGTCAGTATGATCTGGTCGCCGGATTGGTGGGGGCGCTGGATGGCATCCACTCGTCGGCGATGGTGAAGTGAGCGGCTTCGCTGGTTTTCCGGTTCTTTGGTTTTCCGGTTTTCCGGGCGATGTCCAGTGAAATTTCAGATACCCCCGATAGCGTGAGCCGTATGGACGGCAAACTGCGTGTGCATGGCCATTGCAATGGCCTGAAGACGACCCTGCTTTTCGGGTTGATGTGGGGCGTCATCATGCTGGTATGGTGGGCCACCGGCGGCTCGCGTGGGACGCTCGGCATCTTCATCCTCATCGGAATCGGCAGCACGTTCTTCTCCTACTGGTTCTCCGACAAGCTCGCCATCGCATCGATGGGGGCGACGGAGGTCAGCGAGGCGGAGGCTCCCACGCTGTACAAGATCGTCCGCGAGCTTTCCGCCACAGCCGGCAAGCCGATGCCGCGCATCTACGTGGCGCCGACGATGAGCCCGAACGCGTTCGCCACCGGGCGCAACGAACGTCATGCGGCCGTCTGCTGCACGCAGGGCATCCTGCGTATCCTCAACGAACGCGAGATTCGCGGCGTGCTCGGCCACGAGCTCATGCACGTGTACAACCATGACATCCTCACCTCGGCGGTCGCTTCGGCGATGGCGACGGTCATCACGTATCTCGGCTATTCGCTCATGTATTTCGGCGGTGGCACGTCCCGCGACGACCGTGACGGCGGTTCCGGTGGACTCGGACTGATCGGCGTGCTGCTCAGCGCAATTCTCGCGCCGATCGCCGCTTCGCTGCTGCAGATGGCGATCTCCCGCACACGCGAATACGATGCCGACGAAGACGGCAGCCGGCTCACCGGCGACCCGGAGGCGCTCGCCTCCGCACTCAACAAGATTTCGTATGGAGCGCAGACCACGCCGATGCGTAAGACCGCGGGCACGCAGTCGGTTTCCGCGATGATGATCGCGAACCCGTTCTCCGCCGCCGGGTTCTCGAAGCTGTTCTCCACCCATCCGCCGACCGAGGATCGTATCGCGCGCCTCATGCAGATGGCGCAGGAGATGCGCGCCGCCCAGGTCGGTTTCGGTGCGGGCCGTGCCGGCTGGGGGGCCGGTGCCGGTTGGGGCGCTGGTCAGGGTGTTGGGCAGGGTGCCGGACAGGGAGTCGGTCAGGGGTCCGGCCCTGCCCAGGTCCGGTACTGAGCGGGCCTATTCCCGGTCCTGCCCAGGTCCGGTACTGAACTGGCTCATTCCCGGTCGAAATCCCTGTTAGCGCCAATTCTCTCGGTCAAGACCTCTACTAGTGCCGATTCCCTCGGTCAAGACTCCTGTTAGTGCCGTTTCCCTCGGTTGGGACCCCTGTCGGTGCCGTTTCCCTCGGTTGGGACCCCTGTCGGTGCCGATTCCCCGGCCGAAACTCCCGTTATCTTCGATCTACAGCGTCAAACACCCGTTTGGAGGCCTCTGAACCGTCCGTTTGGCGCTGTAAAAACCGGATAACGGGGGTTTGTGCACGGGGTGGGTGCTTGGGCAGTGGTGCTTGGTCGGGAGCCCCCGCCGGCGGGGCTTTGAGGCGGGTGTGGTGTGTCGGGGTGGTATTGGGGCGGCGATGCTTGGGGGTGGCGGTTCCGAGGTGGCGGCCGATATGGCGTATCGAGGTGGCGGCTGGCGTTGGAATTCCGCCGCAACACGCCACGTGCATCCCATTAAGTTCATTCGTTTGATAAAGATTGTTTAATCATTTAACATATGAATCGTCAGCCGGAAACGGGCGGCGGCGCAGAAGTACAAGGCGCCGCGCGGGACCGACGCAAGCAACGCAGTGAACAACACATCAAAGGAGACTGCAATGGGTCTGTGGGACATCGACAAGATCGAATACGTCGGCCGCAAGGGCGGCGCCAAGGAAGGCCTCGGCTTCCGCTACTACGATGCCGACAAGGTCGTCGCCGGCAAGAAGATGAAGGACTGGCTGCGCTTCGCGGTCGCCTACTGGCACACCTTCGACCAGCGCCTCGTCGACCCCTTCGGCGACGGCACCGCCGAGCGCCCGTACGACAAGTACACCAACCCGATGGACCTCGCCCTCGCCAAGGTCGACTACGCCTTCGAGTTCTACACCAAGCTCGGCGTCGAATACTTCTGCTTCCACGACCGCGACATCGCCCCGGAAGGCGACACCTTGCGCGAAACCAACGCCAACCTCGACAAGGTCGTCGACAAGATCGAGGAGAACATGAAGTCCACCGGCGTCAAGCTGCTGTGGAACACCCAGAACCTCTTCACCAACCCGCGCTTCGTCTCCGGCGCCGCCACCTCGCCGTTCGCCGACATCTTCGCCTACTCCGGCGCCCAGGTCAAGAAGAGCCTCGAGATCGCCAAGCGCCTCGGCGCCGAGAACTACGTGTTCTGGGGCGGTCGTGAAGGCTACGAGAACCTGTGGAACACCGAGATGCACCGCGAGCAGGCCCACATGGCCCAGCTGTTCCACCTCGCCGCGGACTACGCCAAGGAAATCGGCTTCACCGGCCAGTTCCTCATCGAGCCGAAGCCGAAGGAGCCGACCTCGCACCAGTACGACTTCGATGCGGCCGCCGCGCTCGCCTTCCTCAAGACCTTCGACCTCGAGGACGTCTTCAAGCTGAACCTCGAAGGCAACCACGCCAACCTGGCCGGCCACTCCTACCAGCACGAGGTGCGCTTCGCCCGCGAGAACGGCATCCTCGGCTCCCTCGACGCCAACCAGGGCGACAAGCTCATCGGCTGGGACATGGACGAGTTCCCGTCCGACCTGTACGACTGCGTCGCCGTGATGTGGGAGGTTCTCGCCAACGGCTCGATCGGCCCTCACGGCGGTCTGAACTTCGATGCCAAGCCGCGCCGCACCTCCTTCGCCGCCGACGACCTGTTCCGTGCGCACATCGTGGGCATGGACTCCTACGCCGCCGGCCTGCTGGTCGCCGCCAAGATGCACGAAGACCACTACATCGAGGATCTGCAGGCCGACCGCTACAGCTCCTACGAGTCCGGCATCGGCAAGTCCATCGAGGACGGCACCGCCACGCTCGCCTCCCTGGAGGAGTACAGCCTCGACAAGACCCAGGCCGAGCTGCGCGCCGCCACCAAGTCCGACCACCTCGAGCAGGTCAAGGCCACCATCAACAACTACATCATCGACGCGCTGGCCGAAGCGTGAGCTGAAAGCCCGGTGGGCTTTCGGGTAGCTTCGGGCGAGACTGAGGCGGTAGCTGAGGTCGAGCTGATGTGTGGTGCGCGTAGCGCTCCGCGCTTGCGGGCCGAAGCGTGAGCTGAAAGCCCGGTGGCTCCTTCGGCACGGCTTGTAACGGTGAAGGCCCGTCTGTGGTTCACTCAGTGTGAACCACAGACGGGCCTTTTCGTATTGCTCCCGCTAGAGCGCGCGAGGATCGGCCCGGCATCGGCTGGAGGTAGCCCGGTATAGGTGGGATGGGTGGGCATTGATAAGTGAAGTGAACAGTGGTTCAGTGGTTCGGCGGTTCAGTGGTGCTGTGGGCGTGGGGGTTGCGGGTTGGTTCGGCGGCGCAGTTTGGCGGCGCAGGGTTCGGTGTGGGGTTGGTTCGGTGGCGATGCGGGTTGGGATTATGCTCCCGCTGGCGGGAGCTGGCCGCCGTAGGCGGTCTGAGGGTGGTTGGGTTGGGGTGCCCTGCGGGGACCACCCCCAGTCGGCTTCGCCGACAGCCCCCGCCGGCGGGGGCGAGAAATGTGGGCGGGGAAATCTCACGTGTGCCGATACGCCTTGACAGCCCCCGCCAGCGGAGGTGAGGAATTGGTTTGGCGGAGGTGGAGTTGTCCTGACGGTGGTCGGTGGGGCGTGGGGACTGGTTTCCCGCCGGTGTGCCGAGGTTGGGATTATGCTCCCGCTGGCGGGAGCTGGCCGCCGTAGGCGGTCTGAGGGTGGTTGGGTTGGGGTGCCCTGCGGGGACCACCCCCAGTCGGCTTCGCCGACAGCCCCCGCCAGCGGTGGCGAGGAGGGTAGTGGAGACAGAATTGGTCTCCACTGCCGGGGCGGGGTGGGAGGGCGTTTAGCCGCGGGCTTGTACATAGGACTCATATACGGCTTCGGTGGGCTCGCCGGTCTCCACGCCGTCGATGGTGAGCTCCCATGCGGGCGGTTCGATTTCGCCGGACGGTTCGGATTGTCCGGACACTCCGGCGAGCACCCAGACGGCCTGACGGGCGGCGCCGATGGCCACGTACTCGTCGGTGGCCGGGCGGGTCACGTCCATGCCCAGGATTGACGGGGCGAGCGTGCGAATCGCCTCGGACTTCGCGCCGCCGCCAATCAGCAGGATGCGGTCGATCTTCGCACCCAGCGAACGGATCAGCTCCAGGCAGTCGCGCTGCGAGCACAGCAGCCCCTCGACGAACGCGCGCGCCAGGTTCTCCTTCGTGGTGTTACGCAGGGTCAGACCGGTGAGCGATGCGGTCGCGTCCGGGCGGTTCGGCGTGCGCTCGCCGTCGAAGTACGGCACGAGCGTGATGCCGCCGGCGCCCGGCTCGGCTTTGAAGGCCAGTTCGGCCAGTTCGTCGTAGTCCACGCCGAGCGCGGCGCGTCCGGCGTCGATGATGCGCGAGCCGTTGATCGTGCAGGCGAGCGGCAGGTAGTGGCCGGTGCAGTCGGCGAAACCGGAGACCGCGCCGGTCAGGTCGTACACCGGATTCTCGGCGATTGCCGCGGCCACGCCGGACGTGCCGAGCGAGATCGATACGTCGCCGACGCTCATGCCGAGGCCGAGCGCGGCCATCGCGTTGTCGCCGCCGCCGGGGCCGAGGATGCATCCGCCGTTGACGTCCTTGCCGGCGATGGCGGGGGATGCCTTCACCGCGGCCGCTTCGCGCGGGCCGAGCACGGTGGGCAGCACGATGGCCTCGGCGTGGGCGCGTGCGGCCTCCTCACCTTCGGCGGCGGCCAGCACCATGGCGATGAGGTCGCGGCGGTACTCGTCGTGCGCGGCGTCGTAGTAGATGGTGCCGGACGCGTCGGAACGGTCGGTGAACAGCTTGTCGAGGTGCGCGTCCTCGCCGTCCGCCACGGGGCCGTAGCCGGCGATGCGCCAGCTCAGCCAGTCGTGCGGCAGGCAGATCGCGGCGATGCGCTTCGCGTTCTCGGGCTCGTTTTCGGCGACCCATGCGACCTTGGTAAGCGTGTAGGAGGCGACGGGGGAGGAGCCGACCGCTTTGACCCAGCGCTGCTTGCCGCGCGCGACGATGTCCTCCGGTTCGTCGTCGCCGGCGGGTGCGGCCGAACCGAGGCGTTCGATGAGCGCGGCGGCCTGCGGGGCGGAGCTGGTGTCGTTCCACAGCATCGCGTCGCGGATCACGCGGCCTTGCTCGTCCAGAATCACCATGCCGTGCTGCTGTCCGCCGACGGCCAGCGCGGCGACGTCGTCGAGTCCGCCGGCCTGTTCGGCGGCGGTGCGAAACGCCTCCCACCAGTGTTCGGGGTCGACGGACGTGCCGTCCGGATGCTTGGCTTGCCCGAAGCGCACGAGTTCGCCGGTCGCGGCGTCGGTGACGCGTACTTTCGTGGATTGGGTCGACGTGTCCACGCCGGCCACGAGCGTTCTGGTCATATGTTCCTCCTCGACGAGCATGGGCGTCTGGGCGGTCGGAGGGGTACGCCGACGCGCCGCGCCCAATAAGTTAGACGATTAAACTATAGTGTGGTTCGGTGATGGAACGCAAGCGAAGGCGCGCGCGTCGCATACCATGAATCAGATGACGCCGTACGACGAATAGGAAGAGGCGAAGGAACATGGCCGGTCCAAGGAGAATCAACCAGGACGATCTGCGCAACCACAACCTCTCCGTATCCCTCGACGCCCTGCTGTGCGCGAAGGAGCCGCTCAGCCGCGCCGACCTCGCCAAAGAGACTGGACTCACCAAGGCGACGGTGACGCTGCTCGCCGGACTGCTGATCGAATCCGGCGTGATCGAGGAGGGCGAACCATCCGTCGCCGCATCCCACGGACGCCCCAGCACCCCGTTGCGTATCCGCGGCGGCCGCATCGCCGGCATCGGTCTGCAGATCAACACCGACGGCTACGGCTGCCTTGCCCTCGACCTCAACGGCGATGTGCTCGGTCGCCAATGGGTGGACGCCGACATGACCGCCGCGAACCCCGACGACGTCTTCGCGGCACTTGACGGCATGGCCGCCGAACTGGTGGACACGCTCGACCGCCGCGGCTGCACGGTGGTCGGCGCGGGGCTCGCCCTGCCCGGCATCATCGCCGGAGACCGGCTGCTCATCGCGCGCAATCTCGGATGGAAGGATCTGGACCTCTCCCGCTTCGACGTCGTGCGCCGACTCGACGCCATCCCCGACAACGAAGCGAAGATGGCCGCCGTCGCGCAGATCCCCGGCTACGCCACCGCGTGCGCGGACTTCCTGACCACAGTGGGGCGGCGCGACTCCTTCATCTACGTCTCCACCGACATCGGCATCGGCGGCGCCGTCGTGCGCAACGGCGAAGTGGTGCGCGGGTCGCACGGATTCTCCGGCGAAATCGGGCATATGTCCGTCGCGATGGACGGACCGCGATGCACGTGCGGGCGCAACGGTTGCCTCGAAATGTACGCAGGACGTCGCGCCATGGTCGAAGCCGCCGGCATCGGCGACGATGCGGACGCCACCAGAATAGAGTTCGCCGACCGGCTCCTCGACCGTTGGCGTTCCGGCGATCCGCGGGTGATCGCAGTGGTCGACCAGGCAGTGGACGCGCTCGTCTCCGCCATCGCCTCGGCGGTCAACATCATCGACGTCGACACCGTGGTGCTCGGCGGCCTGTGGACGCACTTCGGCGAGGACCTGTCCGCCGTGATCGAACGCCGGCTGCGCGACGAAATCGTCGGTCCGCCCAGCATGACGGTGAAGGTCGCCGCGGCGCAGGTCGGGCAGAATCCGTCACTGTACGGCGCCGCCGAGCGCGGTCTGCGCCGGTTCGTCGACGCCCCGCTGCGGTTCCTGGCGGGTGGTGCCGGCGTGTGATTGGTGGCGGGGTGGTGTCGCATGACCCGTGACGGGAGGACTCCCGTTGCCGGGCGGTCGTGTAGGCGTCATGTGGGGTGATGGACGCCCGAGTAGTGAGACGGTGCGGTGTCAAGTCCCGCGCCGTGTTTACACTGGTGGCTCGCGTCCAAAAGACGCACCCTTGCGGATGTAGTTCATCGGTAGAACGAAAGCTTCCCAAGCTTTAAAGGCGGGTTCGACTCCCGTCATCCGCTCCAGTTGGAACCGGCGGGCCATCGCCGGTTTTTTCGTCTCGGGCGTCGCAGGGCATCGCAGCCATTACGTGCGGAGTTTTGGGTATTACGTGCGCAGTTTTCGAACGAATGTGTGGAGTTCTATGGCGAACGTGTGGAGTGGGTTCCGGAAGACGGCGTCATATTGCGTCGTCGTGAACGACAAGATCCTTGGAATCATGCGGATTTCCGGGGCGGGCGGAGGCCGTCGCCGTGCGGTCTTCAGAAGGTCGGTCCACACGTTCGTTCCCAAACTCCGCACATTCCCTTTGGAACTCCACACGTTCGTTCCCAAACTCCGCACATTTCCTTTGGAACTCCACACGTTGTGCCGCTCCTGGAAGCCGTCCCCTCCCGCCCCCTCTGGAAACTCGCACGTTCATCCAGGGGATTCGCATGACGGCCCGTTGCCGCGCGGTGCCGCCGCCAGTGCACATGGCCGTGGGGCGTCGCGCATGTTACGTGTGCGAAAATTCACAGCGTCCGGTGAACATTCCCGGCGCATCGGCCAAGCGATGGCGCGATAATGGCCGTATGACTATCGCAACTCCCGAACGTTATGCTGAAATGCTCGACGCCGCCCGTCGCGGCGGCTACGCGTACCCCGCCATCAACGTGACGAGCACGCAGACCCTGAACGCCGCCTTGCAGGGCTTCGCCGAAGCCGAATCCGACGGCATCATCCAGGTGTCCGTTGGCGGTTCCGCCTACTTCTCCGGCCAGAGCGTGAACGACCGCGTCACCGGATCGCTGGCGTTCGCCGCGTTTGCGCACGAGGTTGCAAAGCAGTACCCGAACATCACCGTCGCGCTCCACACCGACCACTGCGCCAAGCAGTACCTCGACGAATGGGTGCGCCCGCTGCTCGCGCACGAGGCCGACGAGGTCGCGCACGGCAAGGAACCGACCTTCCAGTCGCATATGTGGGACGGTTCCACCGTGCCGCTCGCCGAAAACCTCGACATCGCCGAGGAATTGCTCGACAAGTCCGTCAAGGCGCACACCGTGCTGGAGATCGAGATCGGCACGGTCGGAGGCGAGGAGGATGGCCACCGCGCCGAAATCAACGAGAAACTGTATTCCACGCCGGAGGACGGTGTGAAGGTCGCGCAGCGTCTGGGGCTGGGCGAGCGCGGACGCTACATGGCCGCGTTCACGTTCGGCAACGTGCATGGCGCGTACAAGCCGGGCGTCGTCAAGCTGCGTCCGGAACTCCTCGGCGACATCCAGCGCGAGGTCGCCACCGCCGTGGTCGACGGCCGCGTGGCGTCCGCCGCCGGCGCGGTCGACTTCCCCAACGGCAAGCCGTTCGCGCTCGTGTTCCATGGCGGCTCCGGCTCCCGTCCGGAGGAGATCGCCGAGGCGGTCAGCCACGGCGTCGTCAAGATGAACATCGACACCGACACCCAGTACGCGTTCACGCGCGCGGTGGCCGGCCACATGTTCGAGCACTACGATGCGGTGCTCAAGATCGACGGCGAAGTCGGCGAGAAGAAGTTCTACGATCCGCGTTCGTGGGGTCGCGAGGCGGAATCCGCGATGGCCGCGCGCGTGGTCGAGGCGTGCAAGGAGCTCGGTTCCGCCGGCAAGGCGCTCAAGTAACGGCGGATGACGCGGGTGACGGCGGGAGACGGCGGATGACGTATCCCGCGCGTCCGAGGGTGTGGGAGATACTGGAGGCATGACCAGCATGACCAACGCGGCGGATGCGACCGTGAACAGCGTGAACGACACGACCGTGAACGATGCGACCGGCATCGTCGCCATCGACGATATCAACGGCGTCGACGATGCGCATGACGTGAACGCGCCGGCCCCGGCATCCGCGCGAGCAGCCGCCACCGTGTCCGTCGCCATCCCCGCGGGCACGGTGGTGCTCGCCGCCACCCCGATCGGCAATGTGGGCGACGCGTCCGCGCGTCTGCGCGCGTTGCTCGAACACGCCGACATCGTCGCCGCCGAGGACACGCGCCGCCTCTACGACCTCGCGAACCGTCTCGGCGTGCATGTAAACGGCCGCGTCGTCGCCTACCACGACCACAACGAGCGCGACAAGGCCGACGGCCTGCTCGACAACGTGGAGACCGGCGCGACCGTGCTCGTCGTCTCCGACGCGGGCATGCCCACGATCAACGATCCGGGGCTCGCGATCGTGCGCCGCGCCATCGAACGCGGCCTGCCGGTCACCTGCGCTCCCGGCCCGTCCGCCGTGCTCGACGCGCTCGCCCTGTCCGGCCTGCCCACCGACCGCTTCTGCTACGAGGGATTCCTGCCGCGCAAACACGCCGAGCGCGTGCAGCATCTGCGCATGCTGCAGGGCGAGCGCCGCACGATCGTGTTCTACGAGACGCTGCATCGCATCGACGATTCGATGGACGATCTGCTCGACGCGTTCGGCCCGAACCGTCGCATGGCCCTGTGCCGCGAACTGACCAAGGACTACGAGCAGATCCGCCGCGGCACGATCGCCGAAATCCGCGATAGCGTGCGCGAGGATCCGCCGCGCGGCGAGATGGTGCTCGTCGTCGCCGGCGCCTCCGACGAGGAGGCGGCCGCCGTCGCGCCGAGCACGCTGTCCGTCGAGGACTTGGCCGTGCTCGCCATCGACCGCGCGCTCGAGGACGGTCTTCGCATCAAGGAAGCGATCACGCAGGTCGTCGGCGAGCACCCGCTGCCCGACGGCACGCTCGCCAATCGCAAGCAGGTCTATCAGGCCGTGCTCGCCATCAAACAGTAGGCGTATGGAACGCACCGTCGCGCCGTGCGCGTGCGCGTGCGCGGGAGCGTCGCGCCCCGCGCATGCACGCGGGAGTGCGCGGCATCCGCGTGCGTGATCAGCGCGCTCGACACCGGTGACCGTCGAGGGCATCCAACGAATCCAGCAGTACGGTGAGCGCGCGTTTCACGCCCGGCCCACCGGCCTGCGACACGTATTCGAGCAGCGTCGCGTCCGCTTTCGGATTGGCGACGAGCCACCGCCGCAGCTCCGGTGCGGTGCGCGCGATATGCCACAGGATGTCCGTATCCGTCGCCGGATCGGCGGCCACGCTCGGCGTGAGCTCCAGCGGTGGCGCGGGAGGCTCGAGCGTGGCGGCGCGGGCGGCGTCTGCGCTCGCCGCCGCCCGCGCCAGCCGCTCGAGACGGTCGGTGCGGTCGAGCGTGTGCAGTCGCCGCGACGGGTGCGGTGCGCGTCGGCGGCTCCTTGTCCGGCGGCCTGCGGCGCGGCGGTTCATGGCGCGGTTCCGACGTGACGGTGATCGTAGGAGCGTCGCACGCCGGAGAGGAACGCGCGGGTGCGCGGCATCGTCGACATGCAGGGATTCTCGTTGAGAATCGTCGCGCAGTCGTCGGGCGTGAAATCGTAGGCGTCCATGAGATCGACGACTTTGTCCGCGTATTCGGTCGGGTGTGCGGCAGAGACGAGCAATGAGGCGACGTCACACGCGGTGCGTGTCGGATCGGTGACGCGCAGATTGCCGAGCGTGACGAGATTGCGTGGCGTGACTTTGCGCGTGAACGCGCGGACCCGATGGCCGAAATGCTGCATGCGGAAATGCGATTGCGACAGCACGTCGAGCGTGCGTGGGAAGTCGCCGCCCATCCACACCCACATGGCGGTGAGCGCGCAGGCGACTGTGGAATGCGGGATGATGCGGTGCACGATCGTGGCGCGGCCGTACAGGGTGGCCGCGTGCTCCGACCAGTAGCCGCTTTGCTGATCGTCCAAGGTGGTGATCGTGCCGTTGGCGGCGAGGCGGCTGAGACTCATCGGGCCGGGCAGATCGCGTTCGCGCAGGATGGTCGGCACGAGTGGGGTCGTGCGCAATCGGGGCGGTGATGCCGGTGGCGCGGGCGGCGGTGAGTTCGTGGTTTCCTGGGTTTCCGTGGTTTCCGTGATCTCCGTGATTTCCGGGGAGGTGGCGGGGTGGGCGATGTTCGTCGATGCGTTCGTCATTGAGTGTTCCATGACCATACCGTAGGGCGTGTGCGGGGCGTGCGCCAGTCGCGCGCTGACGGATGGTAGCCGGGTGGATAACCCGGTGGATGGGCGCGCGGTTATCCACTGCGTTCGGCGGCTGTGCCGTCACCGTATGAATCCGTATGAATCCGAATGAATCCGACCAGGAGGGGCCGGAATCGGGGACGGCCCGTGTGGGCGGCGTGTCCCCGCCGCGCCGGATAATTCGGTCTTATGAGTCATATTCTGGTGAATGTTGCATGGCCGTACGCGAACGGCCCCCGCCATATCGGCCACGTGGCCGGTTTCGGCGTCCCTTCCGACGTGTACGCCCGATACGAACGCATGAAGGGCAATGACGTGCTGATGGTCTCCGGCACGGACGAGCACGGCACTCCTATCCTCGTCGAAGCGGAGAAGGAAGGCCTGAGCGCGCAGGAGCTCGCGAACCGCTACAACCGCGTGATCGCCAAGGATCTGTGCGATCTGGGTCTGAGCTACGACCTGTTCACCCGCACCACCACCGGCAACCACGAGCACGTGGTGCAGGAGATGTTCACCCAGTGCCTGAAGAACGGCTACATCTACAAGGGCACGCAGCAGGTGGCGATCTCCCCGTCCACCGGCCGCACCCTGCCGGATCGCTACATCGAGGGCGAATGCCCGATCTGCCACACCGAAGGCGCGCGCGGCGACCAGTGCGATGCCTGCGGCAACGAGCTTGACCCGGACGAGCTCATCAACCCCGTCTCCAAGATCAACGGCGAGACGCCGCGCTTCGAGGAGACCGAACACTACTTCCTCGACCTGCCGGCGCTCGCCGAGGCGAACCTCGCCTGGCTGAACACCCGTGAAGGCTGGCGCACCAACGTCATCAACTTCTCCAAGGGCCTGTTCAAGGAGGTCAAGCCGCGCGCCATCACCCGCGACATCGACTGGGGCATCCCGGTGCCGGTGAAGGGCTGGATCGACAACCCGAACAAGAAGCTGTACGTGTGGTTCGACGCAGTGATCGGCTATCTGTCCGCCTCGATCGAATGGGCGCGTCGCCAGGGCGACCCGGAGCTGTGGCGCCAGTGGTGGAACGACCCGTCCTGCCCGGCCTACTACTTCATGGGCAAGGACAACATCACGTTCCACTCCCAGATCTGGCCCTCCGAGATGCTCGCCTACAACGGCCAGGGCTCCAAGGGCGGCGAGACCGGCAAGCTCGGCCCGCTGAACATGCCCGAGCAGGTCGTCGCCTCCGAGTTCATGACGATGGAGGGCAAGAAGTTCTCCTCCTCGCGCGGCATCGTCATCTACGTCAAGGACATCCTTTCGCGCTACCCGGTGGACGCGGTGCGCTACTACATCTCGATCGCCGGTCCGGAGAGCTCCGACTCCGACTTCACGTGGGCCGAGTTCGTGCGCCACAACAACGAGGAGCTCGCCTCCTCGTGGGGCAACCTGGTCAACCGCGTCGCCAACCTCATCGCCAAGAACTTCGGCGAGATCCCGGCGCTCGACGAGGATTCGATGACCGACGCGGACCGCGCGCTGCTCGCCGATACGCGCGCCGCGTTCGCCACGGTCGGCGGCTTCATCGAGAACCACCACCAGAAGGCGGGCCTCATCGAGGCGATGCGCGTGGTCGGCGACATCAACAAGTACATCTCCGCCACCGAGCCGTGGAAGATCAAGGACGACCCGGCGCGACTGGGCACCGTGCTGCACGTGGCCGCGCAGGCCGTGTCCGACGCGAACCACCTGCTCGCCCCGTTCCTGCCGCACGCCTCGCAGAAGGTGTGGGAGGCGCTGGGCGGCAAGGGCGTGTTCTCGCCGCTGCCGCGCCTCGAGGAGGTCGAGGACCTCGACAAGCCGGGCTTCGAGTACCCGATCATCACCGGCGACTACAAGCTGGGCGAGACCGTGCACCCGTGGGAGAGCGAGCCGATCGAGGTGGGCGCGCCCGTCGCCAAGCCGACGCCGATCTTCGCGAAGATCCCGAAGGAGGCCGTCGAGGAGGAGCTTGCGCGCTTCGACGAGGCGCTCGCCGCCCGTCGCGCCGCCGAGGCCGAACGCCTCGCCGCCGAAAAGGCCAAGCTCGCCTCCGAGTGAACGCAAGCGGTCACAAAACCGTCACATAGCGCTCAGAGGTTTCTCAGGAACGCGCATCGTTCCTCCAAGGGAGAGTGGGTTTACTGATACATGTCAGCGGTTGGGAGTTCCTCCCGAAGTGAATATCACTGGCGAGGTTCCTCCGAACCCCATAACTGAACCCTTCTTCTCTCTTCTCTCTCACCCGGCGGCTTCTCCCCGCCGGGTTTCTTTTTTTGATTTGGATGATCGACTTGCCGGAACCGGACTGGTTTCTGTTTCCATGCTGGGGACTTCCGGGCTATGGGACTTCCGTAGGCGATTGGACGCTTCCGTTGGAAACCGTACGGGATATGGGATGGGGATGGCGGTACAGAATCGTTGATATTCCGCGGATGAGGTGGTATGTGAAGACCGGCCGTACCCCGTTCGGTTTCCAACGGAACATGATAATCGCCTACGGAATACTTCCGCTCCTGTCCAGTCTCATCAAGCAATGCGGTTCTCTCCCGGGCTGCCACGGATCCTTCCAAGTCCGTCACGGTTCCCTCCATGGCTTGCCGTTTCCCCGTAGCAAACCGTGGAGCGAGCCGTGATGGTCCCGGACCGGCCCGTGACGACCCCGGATTGTCCCCCATCACGGCGGACGCCACACGAACTAGGCTGGACGATATGGCGAGTGAAAGCGAAAAGGCATCCCCGCGCGAACTCGTGCGCAAGATCGCGATGCGCGAGGCCGTCGGATTCGGCATCGGCGACTTCTACGGCGGCGGGCAGCTCACCATCATCGCCACGTACCTCGCCCTGTTCTGGACGCGGTTCTGCGGCATGGGCATCGCCGCCGCACAGGCCGTGATCGGCGTGAGCGCACTCGTCAGCGCCGTCGCCGCGCTGTGGTTCTTCGCGTTCAAATCGTTGTGTGGGTACCTGCCGTGGGCCGTGTTCCCGTACATCGCCGACATCGACCAGATCGTCACGCGGCGGTACCGTTCCGCCACGTTCTCCGGCATCCAGGCGTCGTTCCGCAAGTTGTGCTCCGGCATCGCGACGATCCTCGTCGGGGTAGTGCTCGGCGCGGTCGGGTTCGACGCGGTTCGTCATCGACAAGCGCACCGACGGCGTGGTGCTGCGCGAGGTGACGCGACTGCGCAACGGCGGCGCGAAGGCCGACGCCGATCCGGAGACGCGCGCCGTGGTCGAGCGGCTGGCCGGCGTGGACTACGAGGACTGCTGGCGGTAGCGGCGGCCGGGCTCGCTAGACTGGGCGGTTATGAGCAAGCATCATCATCGCGACCGGAGTTGGGCGCCGGCGCCGGACGTGCTGCCGGAAGGGGCGCACGTCATCGACAACCACACGCACGTCGCGTCCGTCGTGCCGTTCGCACGCGCGATGAGCCACGAGGCCGCCGCGAAGGGGCAGCCGGACGTGCCCGTGTATAGCGTCGACGAACTGCTCGCGCAGGCGGCGGCGGTCGGCGTGACCGGCATCATCGACTGCGGCTGCGAACTGCCGAACCTCGCGCGCGCCGTCGAGATGGCCGTCGAGCATCCGGGCGTCGTGCACGCGGCCATCGCCATCCACCCGAACGAGGCCGTCCGCCACGGCCACCGCGCGGTGGCCGGGCCGGACGGACTGCCCGTCACGTACAAGCCGTACCACGACGTGCCGTTCGACGAGGCCATGGCCGAGGTCGAACGGCTCGCACGCGCGTATCCGGACCAGGTCGTCGCGATCGGCGAGACCGGCATGGACCTGTTCCGCACCGGCGAAGGCGCGCTGGAACTGCAGCGCGAGGCGTTCCGCGCGCACATCGCGCTCGCCAAGGAGCTCGGACTGCCGATGCAGATCCACGACCGCGACTCGCACGCGCAGGTCATCGAGACGCTGCTCGCCGACGGCGCGCCCGAACGCACCGTGTTCCACTCGTACTCCGGTGACGCCGAGATGGCCGAGATCGCGCGCGAGCACGGCTGGTACCTGAGCTTCTCCGGCACGGTGAGCTACAAGGGCAATGAGGGGATCCGCGAGTCGCTGCGCATCGTCGGTCTCGACCACGCGATGGTCGAGACCGACGCGCCGTACCTCACGCCGATGCCGTACCGCGGGCGCACCAACGCGCCCTACATGATCCCGTACACGCTCGCAGCGATGGCCGATGCGCTCGGGGTCCCGCTCGCCGAGGTCGCGCGCGGGACGCGGGAGACGACGCGCGCGGTGTACGGCGTGTGATTGCGCGGCGGTGCTGTTGCGGCGGTTTGGTGAATTTGTGGTGATTCCGTTATGGGTCTACGATGTGTGTCCGAAGAAACGCGAGTGTGACGCAAGAGACGACAAGAGCATCATGGGCGACAGTCAGTGGGAGGCCGCCCAGCACGGAGGATTGAGCGTATGGCTGACCGCAATCAGCAAGTCAAGCGCGCCCGCAAGGTGGTAGGCGGCACCGCGACCGAAAAGAACGCAAGACCCAACAGGCCGGCGCCGGACAGGGAGCGGCAGGAGAAGGCCAAGGCCGAGAAGGAGGCGCTGCTCAGGGCCGACACCTTCACCAACGCGCCGAAGGTCTCCCGCCGCACTCTCACCAAGGAGGAACGCGAGGTCCTCGTCAAGCAGGCGGAGGCCGAGAACAAGGAGGCCGCCAAGCTCGCCACCACCGCGGCGAAGGGACGCTTCGGCCGCTGGTGGGCGCGTCTGCAGTCCGGGCCGAACAAGGTCAGCTGGGGCATGATGATCGTCGCGCTCGGCGTGGTCTACGGCGACATCGGCACCTCGCCGCTCTACACCGCGCAGACGTTCCTCGCCGGCCAGGGCGGCATCGGCAGTGTCGACCGCGAGGCCGTGCTCGGCATGCTCTCGCTGGTGTTCTGGTCGATCACGCTGATCACCACCGTCAAATACGTGCTCATCGCGATGCGCATCGACAACAACGGCGAAGGCGGCATCTTCGCGCTGTACTCGCTCATCCGCCGCCGCGGCGCGTGGCTCGCGATCCCCGCGATGGTCGGCGGCGCCGCGTTCCTCGCCGACTCGGTGCTCACGCCGGCCGTGTCGATCAGCTCCGCAGTCGAGGGCCTGCAGACCCTGCCGCCGCTCGAGCAGCTGTTCGACGAGAATCCGAGCCTCACGCTGATGATCACCGTGGTCATCATCGTCGTGCTGTTCATGGTGCAGTCGCGCGGCACGGAAAGCATCGGCCGCGTGTTCGGCTCGATCGTGCTCGTCTGGTTCAGCTTCCTCGCCGTCGTCGGCCTCGTGAACCTCTCGCAGGACTGGACGGTGTTCGCCGCGCTCAACCCGGTGTACGGCGTGCGCTTCCTGTTCAGCCCGCACAACGACGCCGGCATCGCGCTCATGGGCACCGTGTTCCTCGCGACCACCGGCGCCGAGGCGCTCTACTCCGACATGGGCCATGTGGGACGCGGCAACATCTACTTCACGTGGCCGTTCATCAAGGTCGCGCTCGTGTGCTGCTACTTCGGGCAGGGCGCGTGGATCCTCGCGCACAGCCGCGACCCGCACTACACGACGATGAAATCGTTGAACCCGTTCTTCCAGATGATGACCCCGAACGTGCGCTACGTGGCGGTCGTGCTGTCCGTCACCGCCGGCGTGATCGCCTCGCAGGCGCTCATCACCGGCGCGTTCACGATGGTCTCCGAGGCGACGCGCCTCAACTGGATGCCCCACCTGCAGGTGCGCTACCCGGCGCGCACGCGCGGCCAGCTGTACATCCCCGTGGTCAACGCGGTGCTGTGCGTCGCGACGCTGCTCGTGCTCGCCATGTTCAAGGATTCCGAGCACATCTCCGCCGCGTACGGGCTCGCGCTCACCATCACGATGATCACGACGACGATCCTGCTCGCCGTGTACCTCTGGTACGCGGGGCGGCGTCTCGGCGCGATCGTGTTCCTCGTGCTGTTCCTCGCCATCCAGATCATGTTCTTCATCGCGTCGATGGCGAAGTTCCTGCACGGCGGCTGGTTCACGATGCTGCTCACCATCGCGATCCTGTTCGTCATGTACACGTGGAACGAGGGCACGAAGCTGGAACGCGCGCAACGCCGCCACATGCGCCCGAAGGACTTCCTGCCCACGCTGGAGAAGCTGCACGGCGACTTCCGCATCCCGTACTTCGCCGACAACATCGTCTATCTGACGTCCGACAGCGAGACGAAACGACTCGACACCGACATCTTCTTCTCCATCTTCGCCGACCATCCCAAGCGCGCCCGCGCATGGTGGGCGGTGAGCGTCGAGACCACCGACCAGCCGTTCACGCGCGAATACGAGGTGCAGAACTTCGGCACCGACTTCCTGTTCCGCGTGCGCATCCGGCTCGGATTCAAGGTGTCGCAGTCGATTCCCGCATACCTGCACCAGATCATGCACGACCTGTCGAAGAGCGGCGAGCTGCCGCAGCAGAAGTCGCTGTACCCGAAGGTGGACTCCGATCCGAACATCGGCACGATCCGCTACGTGCTCATCCACAAGGCGCTCATGCCCGAATCGAAGGTCTCCGCGCGCGGGGCGCTGTCGCTGCAGACGAAATACGCGATCCGCCACGTCGCCGGCTCGCCGGTCAAATGGTTCGGACTCGCGCCGTACAATCCGCTCGTCGAGGTGCAGCCGCTGTTCGTGTCCACGCGCAGGCCGCCGCGGCTGAAGCGTATCGAACGCGCGGAGGCGGCCGGGAGCGAACCGACCACCGGAGAGCTGCCGCCAGTGCGGTAGGCGTCGGTGCGGGCGCAGTGGCGTCGTGCGGCAGATGCGTGGTGAAACCTATAAGCAACGCTTATAGCGGCGGCCGCGCGTCGAAACCTGTGCGCGTTATGGTAGCCAACTATGTGCAGATTACTGGGTTACGCGACGGCAGGGTTCAACCTGAGCCTCAACGCAATCCTAGGCACGGAGGGTGTGGACGCCTATCGGGAGATGAGCGAGATCCACAACGACGGCTGGGGTTGCGCGATGCTCTACGAGCCGATCGAACGACCCGGCACACTCGACGGCGGTGCCCCTTCTCCCGAGACCGGCACCAAGCTGTACAAGACCACCGTGGCCGCGCGCCTCGACCCGGTCTTCCCCGAACTTGCCTCCGAGCCGGCGCGAGGCGGGCTGTGGCATCTGCGTCTCGCCTCCTCGAACCTGCCGCTCATCCTCGAGAACCAGCAGCCGTTCTTCGCGAACGGGCTGAGCTTCATCCACAACGGCGACATCTCCGACTCGCACGGCCGCAACATCGTGACGAACCGCCAGTATCCGGTGAACCACAGCGTGTTCCTGTCCACCGGCGGCCGCTCCGACTCCGCGATCTTCTTTGCCGTGATCCTCGAATACATCGGCTTCGGCTACGACCTCGACGAGGCCGTGGCGCAGGCCGTGCGCGAACTGCGCCAGGCGTACCCGCGCTCCAGCTACAACTGCATGATCCAGTCGCAGGACCAGTTCATCGCGCTGAACGCGGCCGGCCGCGAACGCACGTCGTCGCGCATCGTCGAGATCTACGACCAGTACGGCCAGGGCGAGAAGGCGCAGGACTACCGTGTGATGCGCTACCGTGCGCTCACCGACGAGGAGGGTGCGCCGGCCGGCATCGTCGTCGCCTCCTCCGGTTTCGACCAGACCGAGGCCGACGGCTGGCAGGAGCTCGAGAACGACCAGATGATCGTCGCCTCCAACCGCACCGGCGAGTGGTCGATGCGCTCCATCGACTAGTCAGTGACCTCCGACAGCTAGTCAGTGACCTCCGACAGTCGATGGATTGCACGTAGTTGCGCTTCATTTGGTTCTTTGGAGCTTCCTTTGGTAAGTTTTCGCGCCTTGCTTGTGCATACCGATTGAGGAATCGGCGGTATCGCACGGTTTGTTGAGACGATGAGGCGTAGCTGTCGCCGTTCGGTTACCAAATGAACGTGAAAAGAACCAAATGAGTCGAATGATGCGGCGCCACCCGTGCGGATAATGAGGATGGAGCCCTCGGGAATCTTCACAACTCGTGGATTCCATCGGCTGCATGGCTACATGAGGTGTTCCTGCGCGTTCCGTGGCCGCCATACAATGGCGGTATGGTTCCCACGCTTGAGCAGATCGAAGAGCTTCACCACAAGATCGCGCCTTCCGAAGAGGCGTACAACCTGATTCACACGCATTGCGTGATCGTCGCGCGCATCGCCCGCATGCTCGCCCACCGCCAGAACATGCTGTTCGCCCGCCGATGCACGCTGCCGAAGGATGCGGCGGAATTGGCCGCGCCGTCCGCCGCAGGTGCGGAGGAGGTGCTTGCCGGGATCGAGGCGGGGGAGTCCGGCGCCGCCGGCGCGGCCGGGGAATCCATTGTGCGCAACCTCCTCGCCGTGCCGCCGTCCGACGGGGTGACCGGCGGGCATGTGCCGCCGCGGCTCATCGACGAGCATCTGGTCACCATCGGCGGCCTGCTGCACGACATCGGCACGTACAAGGTCCTCAAGCACGACGGTACCGACGGAGAGCCGCTGAAGTTCGCCGGCAAGAAGTACATCAAGCACGGACTGCTCGGCTACGAGTACCTGCTGGAGAACGGCGTGGATGAGGAGATCGCGCAGTTCGCGCGCAACCACACCGGTGTGGGTCTCACGCGCGACGACGTGATCCGCCAGGAGCTGCCGTTGCCGCCGGCCGACTACGTGCCGGTCAATCTTGAGCAGGAGACCGTGATGGTGGCGGACAAGTACAACAGCAAATCGCTGCCAGCCAAGTTCGTCACCGCGGAAAGCTATACGAAGCGCGCGGCGCGCTTCGGCGAGGAGAACAAGCGCCGTTGGCTGGAGCTCCTCGACCAGTACGGTGTGGTGGACGTGCGGCCGCTGGCCAAGGAATACCACATGGTCATCGTGTGATCTGGTATCTGGTATGACTCGGCCCCCTCGCGTGAGGGGGCCGATCGCGTTCGGGGGAGAACAGAAACCTCAGTCGGCCAGATGGAAGGTCTGGTCGGCGGCGGCCGCGACCTCGTCGGAGGCGGTCACGATGATGACGGCGCGCTTCGGGTCGCGGGCGTGCGCGATCGAGGCGAGCAGCTCCAGAATCGCGGCGGCCCCGTCATCGTCCAGTCCCTTCGTCGGCTCGTCGATGATCACGACGTCCGCCTCGCAGCTGATCGCGCGGGCGATCGCCACGCGGCGCTGCTCCACAAGCGGCAGCTCGCCCACCGGACGCCCGCTCGTCGCCTCGGAGAATCCGACGCGTTCGAGCAGTTCGCGTGCAATCACCGGCTTCGGCTTCAGATACGTGCGCCCCGACGCGTCCATCGCATAGCGCACGTTCGCCTCGGCGTCGAGATCGCCGCGTACCGCGTACCGCTGCGGCACGATGCCGAGACGATGCCCGCGCAGCTCGTTGATCTCCAATTCCACGAGGTTCGAGCTTTTCGTCATCGCCGTGCCGGAGGTGGGCAGCTGGTAGCCGCCGAGCACCTCCATCAGCGTGACGCGCTGCTCCGGATCGTCCTCGTCAGGCAGCACGCGGATCGCGTACAGCGAGCCTGCGTAGCATGCGATCGACACGTTGTCGAGCACGTGACGCCCGGTCTTGCGGTTCGTCGTGGTCGCATGGTTGAGCGAGAACGTCGGGTACGACTTGAGCAGCACGCGGTCGCCGACCTGCTGGTCGAGCGCGCGTTCGGAGCGCTTCACCGATGCCTTGACCTCGTTCGGGTCCGCGGCCGCGTCGAGCGTCGCGTTCTTCGCGGCCAGCGCGAGCGTCTCGTTGACGCGTCGCGCGTTCGCCGCCGTGGCCGCCGCGCTCGTCTCCCGGGGGTTCGCGTCGGCCGCCTTGTCTTCGGCGGTGTCAGCGGTGTCGATGGTGTCGGTGGTGTTCGCGGGTTTGTCAGTGTCGCCGTCGGCCGCTTCGGCGTTGGCACCCGGTTCTCCGGCACCTGCCGCGTCGGATTCGCCCGCGGTGGCCGTTTCGCCGGAAACTGCCACCTGCGCGGCGTCGCCTTCCGTGTCATCCATGATGGCGTCCGTCTCGTCGATGGCGGCCGGTGCGAACGCGATGTCAGCATCGTCATCCTCGTCGTAGACGATGCTGAACTCGACCGGCTGCGCGTCGGCGTCGGCAATGCCGTCGTCCGTCTCGGCCTCGCCGGTGACATCCGCCTCGCCGGTGACATCCGCCTCGTCCGTGGGCTTGTCGACTACGGTCTCATCGGCCGCGACATCGTCCTGCTCGGTGACCTTCTCGTCCTTGTCGATGTCCTTCTCGCTCATGCCTTGTCCTCCGAAATCTCCGATGCCTTGAACAGATTCGCGTTGGGGAACGTCGCCGGACGCAGCATTGCGACGATCGCGAGCACGACGACGATGCCGATCGACTCCCAGACCAACGGCCAGACGATGCCGGACGTGACGGGCGTGGCGTGGCCGCCCGCCAGCGCGGCGCCGATCGCGCCCGCGCTCAGGCCGCCCGCCACGAGACCGATCACGGCGGGGATCACGGTGAGCATGAACGTCTCGACCATGAACTGCCAGCCGAGGCGCGGCTTCGTCACGCCGGAGACGAGCGCCATGCCGATCTCGTCGGTGCGCCCGAACCAGGTGCGCGCGATGGTGAGCGCGGCGAGCACGATGCAGCCGCCGAGCGCGACCACCCACAGGATGATGCGCGTGCGGGAGGCGGTCGCGGCGAGCGGTTCGATCGACTTCGTGTACGTCTCAAGCGACGGGGATTCGAGCGTGTAGCCCTTCGGCAGCTTCGCCTTCTTGACGAGCTTGACGAACTTGTTGTAGGTGGCGACGTCGCTGAAATCGAAGATGATGTCGAGCTTCGGCATCGACCATGTGTTCTTCGCCTTGGCGTCGTCGAGCTTGTCGAGGCCGAGCGTGTACGTGGTGGCGTAGGCCGTGTAGATCACGTTCTCGCGGTTGTCCTTCGCGTACTCGGACTTGGCCGTCGAGCCGTTGCCGTCGTCCGAATCCTCGTACTGGTAGATGCCCTGCACGGTAAGCTCGTAGGTCTTCGACTTGTCGGTCGGATCGCCGACCTTGAACGTGTCGCCGACCTTGAGGCCGTTCTTCTCGGCCACGGACTTGGAGATCAGCGCGCCGGTGAATGAGGTGTCGGTGAACTTGAGCGCCTTGCCGTCGACGATCGTGTACTGGCCGTAGTCGTTGTCCTGCTTGGTCTTGCCGTCGTAGAAGGCGCGCAGCTGGAACTCGCCGCCCGTCTTGTCGGCGGAGGTCTCCGTGTCGGCGGTGCCGGCGAGCGCCTTGAACTTCGCGGTCTGGCGCACCGGCAGCGTCTCCATGAACGTGTACGTGAACGAGACGGCCTTCTCCTGCGCGGCGACCGCGTACGGGGTGTAGTCGTCGAACGTGAGGTAGCGCGAGGTGGTCGCCTTCGCATCGTCGGACTTCATCGCGGCCTGCGTGGCGGCGGTCGGGCGCAGCACCGCGTTCGGCGTCTGCGCGTCGTAGGCGCTGCCGTGCGCCGTATCGTTCTCCTGCACGATCGCGATCGATGCGATCGTGCCGAACGATACGAGCAGCGTGACCACCACGGTCAGCGCCGAAATCGCCCAGCGGCGCGTCACGGCACGCCAGGCGTTGGTGAGAACGAACATGACTCTCCAGTCCTCTTGGGTCCCTATGCCCGCGTGCGCGCGGACGTTCCGATTCAACAGTAAGACAGTAGGTCGGCAAATGTGGATGTTCTCTTATCCGAGGCTGTGAGCTGGCTGGGAAGGCGGCGGGAATGCGGCAGGAAAGGAGGGAGCCGGCCGGGAAGGCCGCGACGGGCGCATGTGATTGCATGAACCGGGGGCCGCGAAGTGGGACAATGATAACTGGGATACACCGAGGGAAGGAGCCCACCATGATGGAGCCGTACACGCGGCCGGGCATCGACGACCGGCCTGATCTGGACAAGGCGCTGAGTCCCGAAGACAAGGCGTCGGTCGCCCGTCTCGCCGCCGACCCTCACCGTCTCGCCCCGGAATCATCCGTCGAACAGCCGACCGTGCAGGCGGCGCGACTCGCCGCCGAAGGCACCGGCTCGGTCGTCGCCGCGGCATCCGTCGACGCCGCCGTGCCCGACTACGCGTCATCGTTCCTCGACATGCGCGATCCGATGGTCTCCGCGGACGGCCAGCGCCCGGACGCCGCGCAGGTCACGCGGCTCAAATGGGCGTTCGCCATCTGCTCGCTGCTCGCCGCCGCGCCGTGGGCCGCCGTCAACCTCGTAGGACTGCCGAATCAGATCGCACGCGGCGCCGGATTCGACATGGGCAGTGCGGACCCCGCCGCCGCCCTGCGCGCCGTCTCCCTCGCGCCCGTACTCGCCGGCCTGATCATCCTCGGTGCCGTGTGGAGCCTCCTGTTCACGCCGCTCGTCGCCGCACTGTCCGACCGCACGCGCGTGGCCGCGGGCCGTCGCACGCCGTGGCTCGTCGCGGGCGGCGTGCTCTCCGCGCTGGTCGCGCTTGCGCTCGGCGCGACGACCGGCATCGCCGCCATCGTCGTCCTGTGGACCTTGTTGCAATGCACCTACGCGATGATCGTCGTACCGCTCGCCGCTGCCGTGGCCGAGCGCGTGCCCGACAAGTTCCGCGACGAGATCGAACGGTGGAACGCGATCGGCGTGATCGCCGGACAGGCGACCGGCGGCGTGGTCGGTGGCCTCGCCATCGGATTCGGCGCGTTCAACCCGTTCCTGTGCGCGGCCGTCATGTTCGCCCTCTCCGGTGTGGTCACCGTGCTCGTATGGCCGCGCGAACCGTCCAGCGTCGAGCAGCCGCACATGCGGTTCGACTGGCATGAGGTGTTCGGCGCGGCGTCGCTGCGTCTGCCGCGCGGTGCCGCGGGAACGGATGCGGCGCGGTTCCGCCGTCTGTGCTGGTCGCGCGTGTTCATGACCGCCGCCATCGCGACGACCGGCGTGTACCTGTGGTACATCGTGCGGTTCGCCGTGTACGGCGACGATCCGGCGCTCACCGCCGCGCCGATGACCCTGCCGTCCGGCACGCTCATCGCGCTGCTCGCGCTCGCCACGTTCGCCGGTACGCTGCTCGCCACATATTCGGCCGGAGCGGTCACCGACAAGTTCGCCGAAGGATTCGGCTCGTGGTGGCGCGGATCGCGCGCGTCCGTGGTGTGCGTGTGCGCGCTGTACGCGGTCGGTCTGCTCGCCGGATTGACGATTCTCCATGTCGGCGGCGAACGCAGCCTTACGGTCTTCTCGTTCGTGGCCGGATACGCTTCCGGCCTGTACGACGCGCTCGTCCAGCCGCTGGTCGTCGAGACGCTGCCCGATCCGCGCGAGTCCGGACGTTACCTGCGCGTGTACGCCAACGCCAGGCCGCTGGGACTGGCGCTCGGTGCCGGTCTGGGCGCGGGCGCGGTGGCGGTGGTGCCCGCGTCGTTCGGGTACGTGGCGTTGTTCCCCGCGGCGATCGTGTGCGTCGCGGTGGCGGCGGTTCTGCTGCGCAGGTGACCACCCTCAGTCCGCGTTGCGGACAGCTCCCGCCAGCGGGAGCGGGGTAGTGGGTCGCGTTCGCGGTGGCGGCGGTTCTGCTGCGCAGGTGACCACCCTCAGTCCGCGTTGCGGACAGCTCCCGCCAGCGGGAGCGGGGTAGTGGGTCGCGTTCGCGGGTGGCTTCCTCCGGCGGGAGCGGGGAACGGCGGGCCTGTGACGGGTCGGCAAGCGGGTGCATGTATCATCCAATCGTGGTGTGAAGTGACATGGTGTCACCGTGATGGGCGATGAAAGGCGGGCGGGAACATGGTCGGTATGCGTGATGTGGCGAAGCGGGCGGGGACCTCGGTGAGCACGGTGTCGCTCGTCGTCAACGGCACCGGTTACGTGTCCGACGAGATGCGCAAGCGCGTGCAGAACGCGATGGACGCGCTCGGCTACGTTCCCAACGAGCTCGCACGCAACTTCTACCGCGACCGCACCAACATGGTCGGCGTGATCGTGCCGACCATCCGCCACCCGTTCTTCGCGACGCTCGTCGCCGCCCTCCAGCGCGGGTTCTCCGCGCGCGGGATGCGCGTCGTCCTGTGTTCGGTGGCGGACACCGGCAAGGACGAATCCGAATACATCGACATGCTGCGCCGGCACATGATGGACGGCATCGTCATGGCCGCGCACACGCGTCATCCCGCGGACTACTGGACGTCGATCGGGCGCCCGGTCGTCGCGTTCGACCGGTATCTCGGCGAAGGCGTGCCGTCCGTGCGCTCCGACCACGAGGAGGGCGGACGCATCGTCGCGCGCACGCTCATCGCGTCCGGCGCGCGGCACGTCGCGATGGTCGGCGGCCCGCGCGCGCAGTTCCACGACCTGGAGGACGCCGCGGAGGATGTCGCGGACGCCGGTCGCGCCGCGGGCGAGGCCGCCGCCGGTGCCGCCGCGCCGCATCCCGAATCCACGTTCCCCACCGTGCGCTACTACCTCGCGCTGGAACGCGAGCTGGACGCGGCCGGCGTCGCGCACGAATACGTCGAGTCGGGCGGCGTCGACGATTTCGCCGGATACGTCGCCGCCGTGCGCGGTCTGTTCGACCGGCGCGAGCGGGCGGGTGCCGGCGGCGTCGCGCGTGCCGCGACGGACGCCGCCGTGCCGCCGTTCGACGCGGTCGTCGGCAACGACGTGGTCGCCGCGCTCGCCGCGCAGGAGGCGGCGCGGCGCGGCATCCGCGTGCCCGACGACCTGCAGATCGTCGCGTACGACGGCACGTATCTCGTCGACGCGGCCGGCGTGCGGCTCACCACCGTCGCGCAGGATTTCGGCGCGATCGCCGAGCGGATCGTCGACCGGATGGTCGCGCTGATCGGGGATGGCGGTGATGGTGATTCCGATGATGTCGCGGGCGGTGCCGGTGAGTCCGGCGGCGACACGGCGGGGGAGCGCGGCGTCACGCTCGTGCCGCTCACGTTGCGCGAGGCGGACTCGACGCGGTGATCGGAGGCGGTGACGATGCCGTGCTGCCGTGCGGGCGCCGTTCCGCCGTGGCCGTGGCGGAATCGCCTGACATGCGCGTGAACGCGGGGTAACGGGGAATCGCACGGGAACGACGATGGTCACATAGTGAACATCGGGGGCCGGCGGCGGAACGGCGCTCCTATGGTGTGGAACCAGTTCGAGCGATAACCGCTCGGAGGGAAAACTTCTAGACCGAAAGGAGGCCGCCGCGATGACTGGATACACTGCCGACACCACCGTTGATGAGTCCGCTATGACGCTCGTCAACGTCGCTCTGCTGTCCGCACGAATTATTATTCCGTCTTCGCTGGCGGCATGATTCGGCTTACAAGCTTGAGCCCCGTCAGCGAAGGCAGGGCGAGAGCGATTGATGTTGCTTCAAGCCCTGCATGAGATGCGGGGCTTTTTCATTGCCCGTCCACCACGATCCACAAGATCCGGGTGCGCGATGGAATTCCTGCGAAACAGAGAGAGAAACCCCATCCAATTCAGGAGACAATCCCATGAGTGCAGTCGAGGCAACGACTGAAAACGCAGCTGAAGGCAAGCTGCAGGCGATGGCCCACGATTCCGTGAAGACCGTCATCGCCGCCTCCATGGTCGGTACGGCCATCGAGTTCTACGACTTCTACGCCTACGGCACCGCCGCGGCGAACTACTTCCCGCACATCTTCTTCTCCGCGAAGGACAACCCGACCGTCGCGCTGCTGATGAGCCTGCTGACCTTCGCCATCGCGTTCATCGCCCGCCCGCTCGGCTCCCTCGTGTTCGGCCACTTCGGCGACCGCATGGGCCGCAAGACCACGCTGGTCGTCTCCCTGATGACCATGGGCGTCGGCACGTTCCTCATCGGATGCCTGCCGACCTACAACCAGGCGGGCGTCTTCGCCGTCGCCATCCTGTGCCTGCTCCGCTTCGTCCAGGGCATCGGCCTGGGCGGCGAATGGTCCGGCGCCGCGCTGGTCGCCACCGAGAACGCCCCCGAGGACAAGCGCGCCCTCTACGGCTCCTTCCCGGAGCTCGGCGCCCCGATCGGCTTCTTCCTCTCCAACGGCACCTACTTCCTGCTTGAGACCTTCAACGACTCCGACGCGATGCTCGCCTGGGGCTGGCGCGTGCCGTTCCTGCTCTCCGCGGTGCTCGTGATCATCGGCCTCGTCGTCCGAGTCCACATGGAGGAGACCCCGATCTTCCGCATGGCCCAGGAGCAGAAGAAGGTCGTCAAGTCCCCGCTCACCGAGGTGTTCCGCAAGTCCTGGAAGCAGGTCCTGCAGGCCACGTTCCTCGTCGCCGTCACCTACACGCTGTTCTACACGCTCGCCACCTGGTCCCTCGCATGGGGCACCAAGGAGCAGGGCGAGGGCGGCGGTGGCCTCGGCTTCACCAACCAGGAATATCTGCTCATGCTCATGATCGCCATCTGCGTGTTCGCCGCCTTCATCGTGATCTCCTGCGTGAACGCCGACAAGTGGGGCCGCAAGCGCGTGATCATCACGTCCTCCGTGCTGCTCGTCGTGTTCGCCGCGCTGTTCCCGTTCCTCCTGAACGGTGAGATCGTCGGCCAGCGCAACTTCTTCGCCAACATGGTCTTCCTGTGCGTCGGCTTCGCCCTCATGGGCACCGCGTTCGGCCCGATCGGCGCCTTCCTGCCCGAGCTGTTCGACGCCAACGTGCGCTACTCCGGCTCCGGCATCGGCTACAACCTCGCCGCCATCGTCGGCGCGGCCTTCGTGCCGACCATCGCCACCTGGCTGAGCTCCCACTGGGGCGTCCACTCCGTCGGCATCTACCTCGGCGTGATGGCCCTGTGCTGCCTCGTCGCCGTGCTCTCCTGCCATGAGACGAAGGACGTCGATTTCACGAAGTGACATCGACGGCAGGTTTCTGCCTCGCCGCTGTCGCGGTTCGGCCGAGCCTGCGGACAGTTCACTGGACTGTCCGCTTCACGGCTCGGCCCGGACGTCGATTTCACGAAGTGACACGGCCAACTTTCCACCTTGAGGTGGCCGACATTTCGACGTGATTCCATAACTGAAAATTCAACTCAATATTTGGACGCGGGCGACCGCGCCAACCACTGCGGGACTAGAACTAGTCCCCAGTGAACCGATGACTTTCCTCGCCTAAGGACACAATCCTTTCCCGCCGAAGGCCGTCAGCAATCTCACCGATTGTCGGACGTGCAGTTTTCGTTCGGCATACTGAACAACATAAAGGAGTGCCAATCATGGCAGCAACTATCTGGTACGAGAAGGACGCCGACCTCTCCGTGTTCGAAGGCAAGAAGGTCGCCATCCTCGGCTACGGTTCCCAAGGCCACGCCCATGCGCTGAACCTGCGTGATTCCGGCGTCGACGTCGTGGTCGGCCTGCGCCCGACCTCCAAGTCCGTCGAGTTCGCCAAGGAGCAGGGCCTTGAGGTCAAGTCCGTCGGCGAGGCCGTCGCCGAGGCCGACGTGGTCATGATCCTGCTGCCGGATCAGTACCAGGCCGCCGTCTACAAGAAGGACGTCGAGCCGAACCTGAAGCCGGGTGCCGCTCTGGCCTTCGCCCACGGCTTCAACATCCACTACGGCTACATCAAGCCGTCCGAGGATCACCCGGTGTTCATGGTCGCCCCGAAGGGCCCGGGCCACATCGTGCGTCGTGAGTACGCCGCCGGCCGTGGCGTCCCGGTGGTCGTGGCCGTCGAGCAGGACCCGGATGGCAAGACCTGGCCGCTGTGCCTCGCCTACGCCAAGGCCCTCGGCGCTCTGCGCGCCGGCGCCATCAAGACGACCTTCACCGAGGAGACCGAGACCGATCTGTTCGGCGAGCAGGACGTCCTCATGGGCGGCATCAACCACCTGTGCGACATGGGCTTCGACGTGCTGACCGAGGCCGGCTACCAGCCGGAGATCGCCTACTTCGAGGTCTTCCACGAGCTGAAGATGCTCGTCGACCTCGCCAACGAGGGTGGTCTCAACAAGGCCCGTTGGTCCTGCTCCGACACCGCCCAGTACGGCGACTACACCTCCACGGTCATCACCGAGGAGACCAAGAAGCGCATGCAGTACCAGCTCAAGCGCATCCAGGACGGCTCCTTCGCCAAGGAGTTCATGGATGACCAGGCCGCCGGCGCCCCGAAGTTCAAGGAGCTGCAGGAGGAGTACTCCCACCCGCACCTCGAGACCGTCGGCCCGAAGCTGCGCGCCATGTTCTCCTGGAACAACGGCCCGGCCAAGGATCAGGACGAAGCCGAGTCCTTCAACGGCAAGATCGCTCGTACCCAGGTTCAGTGAGCTTGGTTGCGTCGCGTGAGCGGTAACTGCGGATTAGCGGCAAAGCTAACCGCGTAACGTAGGGCCGCCACTTCGATGGGAATCGAAGTGGCGGCCCTTTCGCGTTGCCGTGTGCCCTGTGGCGGTTCTTGGCGCGATTCTCGTGCGGAAAACGAGGGTTTTCCGCACGAGAATCGCACGAGAATCGCGCCAAGTGAGGGGGCTAGGCGGTAAATAGCGCCGACACGCGGTTTCCCCATACGGTCGTCCCGTTTGGTGTGTGGTGTGTTGTTTCCTCCCGCTGGCGGGAGGTGGCGCGTGAGCGCCGGAGGGTGGTTTGGCGGTGCTGTGGTGGGTGTCGGTTGCTGGTTTGGTGGGTTGTGCTGTGGCGAGTTGTGCTGTGTCGCGTGGTGTTGTGCCGTGGTGGTGTGGTTGTTTCCTCCCGCTGGCGGGAGGTGGCGCGTAGCGTCGGAGGGTGGTCCGGTGGTGCGGGGGTGTTGTTGGTTGGTCTGGTGGGAGTGGTGTGTGTTGTCTGTTTTCGACACGCCGGTGTTTTGGCTTGTTTTCGGGGGTTTGGGGTTTGTTGTGTGGTGTTGGGTTGCGTGGTTGGTTGTGGTGGTGTAGATTGTTCTTTCGCTGCCGCTGGGCGGTCGGGGGTTTCCTTGGTTGGTTTCCTTCGGGTTTGCTTGGTGTGTGTGGTGGTTTGAGAACTCAAGAGTGTGTTGTACTACTTACTTCTTTATAGTCAATGATTGCCAGTCCGATTCCCGCTCCGGTTTTTGCTGGAGTCCACGAGGGTGGTTGATGGGGGTCGGGGTTTTTGTGCGAACCGCTTTTCCTTATTAAGTGGTTCCGTCTTTTTTCTTTTTTGAGAGTCGTTTTTCGATTTCTCTTCATGAAGGTTTTTTTGTGGAGGGTTCGATTCTGGCTCAGGATGAACGCTGGCGGCGTGCTTAACACATGCAAGTCGAACGGGATCCTGCCAGCTTGCTGGTGGGTGAGAGTGGCGAACGGGTGAGTAATGCGTGACCGACCTGCCCCGTACT
>NZ_JBKEVI010000021.1:0-48551 GCF_056357035.1 Bifidobacterium sp. LH_417 | reverse complement strand
CTTTGGTCGGAAAACAGAATACGCGGGAACGCCCCTTACGCTTACGGAATCAACGGCTCAACGACGAACTGGCTCAACGACGAACCGACACCCACGAAAACAGCAATAGCGCCCAATCTTTCCTATGCGACAGTGCCGGACGAGACCATGCAGTCTCTCGATGAAGCGAAGAACAAGCTTGCCTCCGGCAAGCCGAGGTTCAACAACGCCGACGAAATGTTCGACTCGCTGGGAATCTGACGATGCTCAAACCGGATTACACCGCCGCGTTCCAGAGAGACATCAAAAGACTCAAACGCAGGCACGCCGACCTACACGCATTGAAAGAGGTTGTTCGACTGGTGCTTGAGGATACAGCAGAGCATTTCCTAGCTGATTAATATCTACTCAAACCTATGCTAGACTATTCACTATGACATACTTTAGTTTGGCTGAATTCCTCGAACGCACCGGGGTAAGCGCCTCCACCGCCTACCGGGCGGAGAAGCGCGGCCAAATCAAACCGGCAAGAACCAGGGGAGGACACCGCCGCTATAGCCAGGAGGACGTCGCGGCACTGCTTGGATTACAGCATCAGAATGCGGAAAAGAAATGCGTCGTCTACTGTCGCGTCAGCAGCGCAAACCAGAAAAACGACCTCTCCGAACAAAAGAAAGCCATGATGGACTTCGCCACCGCCCGCGGCTACATCTACGAGGTCGTGGAGGAAGTCGGCGGGGGCATGAACATGAACCGGCCGAAATTCATGCGAATCATCAACGGCATCATCGACGGCGAAATCGGCACCCTGATAGTCGCCCACAAGGACAGGCTCGCACGATTCGGGTTCGATCTCATCCAAAACCTCGCCAACGAATACGGTGCGAAAATCATCGTCGCCAACCGTCCCGACATGAGTCCCCAGCAGGAGATGGTCGAGGATCTGATGAGCATCATCCACACCTATTCATGCCGCCTCTACGGACTTCGGAGGTATAAAACAAGCCGCGACCTCCTCGGAGACAAGGAAGGCGACGACTGATGCAGCGCACGTTCAAAACCCGGTTGAAGGTCAATAATCGCGAGGCGAACACGCTAGCACGCTGGTGCGGCATCAGCCGGCTCGCATACAACACGTGCCTCGCGCAATGGAACGCCGACTATGAGAACGGGACGGCGAAACACAATTACTACTCGATCAAGAAATGGTTCAACGCGGTCAAACGCGACATGTTCCCGTTCATCACGGAATGCAGCAAATGGGTGCCGGAAGCAGCCATCAAGGACCTGGATACGGCGTTCAGGAACATGTATGCGAAACGTGCCGCCCACCCACGGTTCCACAAGAAAGGCATCCGTGACTCCTTCCGAATCGACGGGTCGGTGGTCAAAGTCCACGACAGGACGCTACGACTGCCGAAAGGATTGGAACTACGACTCAAGGAAAGGTTCAGGTATGAAGACCGGGTAATCAAGATCAACAATGCGACCGTCAGCCGCAAAGCCGGATACTGGTTCGCTTCCATCTCCTGCGACATCGAGGAAACCCCGCGCGAAAACCAAGGCGGAAACATCATCGGCATCGACATGGGAGTGAAAACCATCGCATCATGTTCGGACGGCACCGTCATCGACAATCCGGGAACATTGCGCCGACGGGAGAGACGACTGAAGCATCTCCAACGGGCATTAAGCAGAAAACAGCCGGGATCCAACAACCGTCGCAAAGCGAGCGACCTGTTGGCCCGCTATCAGTACCGAACCGCCTGCAAACGTGCGGACTGGCTCCATAAGGCTACCCACGAGCTGGCGGTACGGAACGTTCTCTGCTTCATGGAGAACCTCAATATCCAAGGCATGACGCGCAAACCCGCCAAGCGACCCGACCCACAGCATCCCGGCCGGCATCTGCGAAACGGGCGCAAGGCGAAAAGCGGATTGGCGAAAAGCGTCATCGACGCAAGCATGGGCGAATTCCACCGGCAGCTCGCCTACAAGACCCGTGTCATCGACATCGACCGCTGGTATCCCAGCAGCCAAACATGCTCCGACTGCGGCAATCGGAAACCCATGCCGCTCAACGAACGCACATACCGGTGCGGCAAATGCGGACTCAACCTCGACAGGGACATGAACGCCGCATTGAACATACTTCATGTAGGGATGGCGAACTATCCCGAACTCATGCCTGCGGAGGGCGACACCAATCCGACATGCGACGACCATGTCGTCGCATCGAAGACGCCCCGTGAAACAGGAATCGACCATCAAACCCGTGAAGAACAGGTTTGAACAAGAATCGAAAGGCAGTCCAAAGAGACGCTGCGACGCAGGCACCGGGCCCATACGCTCACCGGCGATCTGTCCGGCGTGCTGGAATGTCACATCGGCAATGCCGGTGACTGGCTGCTCCTATGGATACGCAACGACGGAACCGCCGTGTTCATGCGAACCGGCAGTCACGACGAGTTGCTGGGCAGATAGACACCGGCAATCGCCATAGTGCCGGATCGCATGCCATATACCACAACGGTTTGAAGTCGAACCTCGAAGCAACGACGAACATAGTGGTCCAGAGACCGGCACAGATAATGAGCAGAATCCGCGTGACGACGAATACGAGTACCGCGACGCTCACGATGAGTATCGTCCTGTGATTGTCGTCTGCCTTCATCGCCACGCTTTCAGCACCACTCGCCTCAGTCGTCGACCCGGTAATCGGTCAGATTGAGCGTGGCCGCCACACGGTTGGATGCGAACGCGCCAACGGAGACCAGCGCATAGCACAGTGCAAGCCCACCGAAGAAGCTGGCCAGCGTGGCCGGTTCGCTCATCGAGACGGCGAACAGCGGAGCCATGAGCAGCATGGAACAGCCGCCCGATACGATCACCACGATGTTGAGCGGAGTGAGCACCTCGATGAATCGCGCACGGTTCAGAGTCTTGGCATCCGTGCCTTCCAGCATCAGCATGCGGTATTCGTCGGCCTGATCGTAGACGCTGCCGGCCTGCATCACGCCGGAGCTGACCGCAGCGAGCACTGCGGCGAACACCAGCGTCAGAACACCGCCGGTACCGATGTCGCGAACGAACACGATGGACGGGTCGTTGGCGTCGCCAGCCGTGGCGGCCGATCCGAGGAACCCGCAGATCGAGGTGATGCCGGCGATGAATACGGCCAGTGCGATGCCGGACACGTCACGCCACGCACGTTTCGAATTGTCGAGAATACGACGCATGGCGATCATCGTGGCCGCATCCTTGGGCCGCTTAATCTTGGCCTTGGCACGGGCGGCGACCACCCAGGAGCCCACGAGGTTCACCAGCGCGAAGCACAGCAGGATGAAACCGATGACCACGGCATACGCCACCGCCCGACCGGCCTGAGCCAACAAAGACGGGCTCTTGAAAGCGATCACGGCCACCATCATGACCACCGCGAACAGCACCATGCGGCCGCCCGAAGGCAATGCCGTGGCGGTGCGCGCGGTGACGCCAAGCGGGGTGATCGCCACACGGCGCAAGGTGACCAGAGACGAGACCAACGCCAGCACGGCCACGCCCGCCAGCGTGGCGACCAGTGCCAACGAGCCGACCCACAGCTGTTCGAACGTGAAATGCTGCGCTTGGAACGGAATCAGCATGATCACCGGTATCAGGGCGAAGTAGCCCACAATGCCGATGAGCGCGCCGACCAGCGTCTGACCTGCGGCGTCGAGCGCGGTAAGGCGAACCACCTGACCCGTGGTCGCGCCGGCCAGACGCAGCGCAGCGAGACGGACGTCGCGACGGGAGGCCGCCAGTCGTGCGGCGGAACCGGCGAGCGCCACGAACGGCACGACGAGCAGCATGCAGGCGAATGCCGCCAATGCCACATACGCGCCGTAGAACTGGGCCGGATTCGACGGATCGCTGACCTGCTGTTTCCATGCGTCTACCGTGTCGGGCCGGCAGGCGTCGAGGTCGAACATGCAGGCGGTGGTATGGTCTGCCGAAGCGCGCCAGATGAAGCCGTGCACGCCGCCGAGCACGGTGAGGAATATGGCGGTGGCGGCTGCGAAGGCGATGATCGCCAGTGCCGAGGTGTGGCCGGTGCCGCCACGTGAGCCGGGGCGGTGGAACAGGCGCCAGAGGGCGAATGTGCTCATCGCGCACCTCCTGCCGGCATGATGGTTCCGCCGGTCGGGACGGAGTTGGGGGTGCCGTCTGTCTGAAGCAGACGTCCGTCCCGCATCATGACGGTGCGTGAGCAGAAGCCGGCCACGTTGGGGTCGTGGGTGACGACCACCACGGCGGCGCCGTTGTCGTGTGCGGCGGCCATCAGGATGCTCATCACTTCGCGTCCGGTGTTTTGGTCGAGCGCGCCGGTCGGCTCGTCGGCGAACACCACGGCCGGTTTCACGGCGAGCGCGCGGGCGATGGCGATGCGCTGCATCTGTCCGCCGCTCATCTCCCCCGGCCTGTGGTTGGCGAGCGCGCGCAGGCCCATGCGTTCCAGCCATAGGATGGCGGTGTCCGTGGCGGTGCGGTATGGCGTGCCGTCGAGCATCATCGGCAGGGCGATGTTTTCCACGGCCGGCAGTTCGGGCAGCAGTTGGCCGGATTGGAATACGAAGCCGAATGCGTTGCGGCGCAGTTTGGTGCGGTCGGCGTCGCTCATGGCGTTCAGGTTCGAGCCGCGGAAGGTCACCGTGCCGGCGGTCGGTTTGATGATGCCGGCGAGCGCGTGCAGCAGCGTGGATTTGCCGGAGCCGGACGGGCCCATGACGGCGACCATTTCACCTTCGCCCAGCGTGAAGTTCACATGGTTCAGGGCGAGCGTATGCATAGCGGGTGAGGACGAGGGCGAGGCGAATCCGGGTTGACTGTTGGCGGCGCCCGTGTTGGCTGGCATTATGCCGGCGACATGATGATCGGCCTGCGCGCGGGCCATATCGGCGGTGTAGTCCATGACCAGATCGCGGGCTTCGATGACCGGGGGCCATTGCCGTTGCATGGTCTGCTGGTGCTGTTGTGCCGGCGCCATCAGGGGCTGGGGCTGCTGGGATTGCGCTGTTGCGGTGTTCATGTTCATGCTTCCGAGAGTACGGAGCGGACGCGCGCCCGACTATCAGGCTATGGTATGAACCTTTGCCAGCCGTCCTGACCGTTTCTCATCCGTGGGGATGAGAAACGGTCAGTAGTTGATCATCTCCAGTTCGGGGCCCATGTCCTCGGTCTGGGTGAGGCCGGTTTCGTGAAAGCCGATGTGCCGGTAGAAGCCTTGCGCATTCGTGTTGAATCCCACGATCCACAAGGCGAGCCGGTCGTTACCGATCGCCTGCCGTCCGGCGTCCACGAGCGCGCGTCCGATGCCGTGCCGATGCCGGTCGGCCAGTACGTACAGCGAGGCCAGTTCGGCCGCTTCGGGTCGGTCGATCGGCGGACGTGGCGTGCGCAGCAGTTCCGCGAATCCGATCACATGACCGTCGTCCAACGCCACCAGCGTGACCTGATCGGGATCGCTTGCGTGGCGTTGCGTGAGCCGGAGCGCGAATTCCGGTGTGATTGCATCGACGATCTCCTGGCTGATCTTTCCCTGATTCAGTTCGCGCCACGTACGCGACTGCACCGCGGCCTTCTCCTCATACCAACGCGGCTCGATCGGCCTGACATCGATAGTCACATGGCTCAAGGTAGACGGGACTCCCCTCTTATTGTCGATTCGTTCGGTTACAGCCGTTCGGCGACGGTGAAATGCTCCAACACCACGAGCGTATCGTCGTCGAGCACGAAACACGGGTCGGCGAACCCGGCACGGTACTCATCGGAGTTCCAGAACGTCTCGTGCGTATGCCGCCATTGCGCCGCAGTCATGTCACCCTCGCCCTCATCCAACGCCTGACGGTCGGTGACATCACCCAACCGGGTCACGGCGACATCGGTGGTAGCCAATACCGCCACGCCGCGCCCGTCGGAATCCACCAATACGGACCTGTCACCGACGCACGGCAATGGTTCGCCGCTTTCCGTGTAGTCAATCAGCAGCGACGACGTGGCGATCTTCACGCCATCGAGAATGAACGCGACCAGCCGGTCACGCTCCGGCCCGGGCGTCATGAACTCCGCCCTTGGCAGATCCTCCGGTTCCGGAGATTCCGAGTCCAACCACATAGAACGTGAATCAGTGGATGGGATGTTTGGCTGTCGGCTCATACTCCATGAGCATACTCAATGAAATTCCCCAATGGGTCTCTCCGGACGGTCTTTGATTGAGCCGTGACGCACTGGGGTTTTTTATTACTGCAGGAATTGACCGCGGGCCGTTTCCGACAATGAATACCGTATCGGCCGTTTGCCGTGCTCCTGCAGGAGGCTTAGGGCGAGGAGAGCGTTGATGGAGCTCATAAGCCTGGTGCTCCCGGCCTCGAGCCACGAGCACAGTTCCTTGCGGGATGCCGGATGCGGATTGTTGTCGAACAGTTCCACCTGCAGCAGATAGAATAGGACTTCCTTCTGGTCGACGGACAGGCTCTCCTGTTCGGCGTACCTGCTGAGTTTGTCGTGGGCGGCTGTCAGCATGCCCCATTTGTTTCCCAAGTCGGAGATGATGTTCTTCTGCGCAGTGATGATGAATTTCACCATCCGGTAGCAGAACAGGGACACATCGGAGCAGTTCAATGGGAATTGGGCGTCGTCGAACGCCTTGTAGTACTGGCCTTTAGCGTCGGCTATGACCGGGCTGAGCGATATCACGGTGGGCACGCTCAGATGCTTGCTCAGCTGCAATGCCAGGAGAAAACGTCCCGTGCGCCCGTTGCCGTCGTAGAACGGGTGGATGTATTCGAATGCGTAGTGGCACATCACGGCCCGGAGTATCGGCGGCATGTTCGGGTTGGTGAGCAGGGCTATCCATTTGGTGAGTTGCACCTGGATCTCCGATTCGGGGTATGCGCCGTCATGGAGTTTGCGCCCGTTGCCATCGTCCCATACAGTTTGGAACACGAATATTACTCTTCTATGTATCGAAAACGCCAAAAATCGATATATAGACAACTGGAGTTCGCTCTCAATGAATCCGAAACGAACGAGAACGGATTATAGGGCTCTTCGCATTATGGTGTGTATGGATCGTGCGCCTGTGGTTGTCGCCCCTCTCCAGCTGGCGGGAGGTGGCGTGTAGCGCCGGAGGGTGGCTGCGAGTCGCAATCCGGCGTTCGTCGCTGCTGGGCTGGCCGGTTCAGGCGTGGGCCGTTCGGTTCAATCGTAGGCCAGCCGTTTTCGGGGTGTGTGCGGCGGATGCGCGCTGGCGCGGCTTCCCATCCCCGCATCCCGGCCGGGTCTGCTCCACAACACGTGCCGGAGAGCCTGTTGTGGAGCAGCCTCCCGCAGCAACCCCCGTGCAAACCCCTGTTTCCAGTGTTCCCGGCCCGTAAAGTGCGCCACAACTCCCCGCAATCCCGGGTTCCGCCCCTGTTGTGGAGCGGGCCTGCTCCACAACAGAAGCCGGTATCGTTCCCACCGCGAGTCGTGGAGCAGACGGGCCCTCATAACGCGCCACAACTCCCGCGAACAGCCTCCCGCAACCGTGTTGTGGCGCACCGCTGTGCCACAACACGATCCCCGTACGCCGTTGTGGCGCACCGCCGCCCATCCCAGCGTCAGAACTCCCGGACGGAGCCGCCCATCTCCCGAATCCGCCACGCCCCCGAGGCCTAACGGCAGGAAGCCGGCGTTCAGCAATCCCGGACGAAGCCATTGATCTCCGGGATTCGGCGGCATCGGGGCATATATCGGGTATCGGCGCATGCCGTCCTACCGGGACGGATACGACGGCTCCCCGTCGAAGCGGAAGCGCCGGCTCCGGCCCACTGCGCCCGACCGGCGAGCCCGGAACCGGAATCCGGAACACCACATCGAGTCCCCACGGTCACCGGCCTGGACCCCCGTCGCACAACGCCATGCGAATCCTCAGACACGTCCTTTCCAACCCCAGACACCCTTCCGACGACGGGCAACACGGAACAACAAGGGCGAATGCGGGTTCGACCCCCATCGGCCGGGCGAAACGGTCTCTCCCCCAATCCGAAAACCCGCTCCCGACACGTTGAGGGAGACCCCGTTTCTCGCACCCCGTTTCTCGCACTCAACCGCGAAAAGCCAAAAATCCCGGTCAAGGGAGAACAATCCAAACCCGAACGACCCGTCGGCCCGTCCAACCCAGACAGATGATTGACGTGTGCTCCGGCGCCCGATTACGGACCGGGCACCGGAGCACGCACCGGCATCAGTCACTGCTTCTGCAGCCTGATGGTGGCGGTGACGCCCTGCATCGTCATCGGGAAGCTCAGTTCCTTGGACGAATCCGTGTAGGTGAACGTCTTCGTGTCATCGTTCGACGCGAGCAGCGCATCCTGCGTCTGCGTGTGGTCGTTGGCGGAGTCCCACGTCCAATCACCCGCTTCGGAGGGCGCCGCATAGCTGCCGGCCCAGAACAGTGCGGTGGTGTCGGGCATGACGTATTCAACCTTGATCGCGTCGGCCGTGACCGTGGCCTGCATATACGTGTCTTCGCTGTTCGAGTTGACCTGCTTCCACGTGCCGGTCAGATCGGCGGGCTTCGGTTGCGGCTCCGGTGCTTTCTGCGTCTTCGACGACTCCGATTTCACGCTCGAGCCGGCCGCCGTATCCGTACCCGCGCCACCACCGCATGCGGCGAGTCCGGTCAGCAACGCGATCGCCCCGATGGCCGCGATGATCTTCTTCATGGTTCTCTCTCCTTTGATAGGAATCATGGTTTCAATCCACCACGAATAACGGAACACGGGGACAGCTGACGGCACACATCGTGTCCCGCCACGGAGCGGAACAATCCCGCCGAAATACGAGCGGCATGACCTGACAGCATCCGGAAGCACACGGCGCATGCGACGCCTTCGGCGGTGATGAATATACTCTATCCGAGATCGATCGCACTGCAGAGAAGAGGAAGCACACGTGAAGAGAAGTCTGCTGTCCATCGCCGCGGGGGCCTTCGTGCTCGGCGCCGCCGAATTCGTGATGATGGGCATCCTGCCCCAGGCGGCGGCCGCCACGAACGTTTCCATCCCGACGGCGGGCCATTTCATCTCCGCGTACGCCATCGGCGTGTGCGTCGGCGTGACGATGCTGGTGTTCGGACGCAAGACCAGTCCGAAGCATCTGGTCATCCTGTTCATGGCGCTTGCGCTCGCCGGCAATGCGATGAGCGCGGCGGCGCCGAACGCCACGGTGCTCATCGCCGCCCGGTTCATCGCGGGACTGCCGCACGGCGCGTTCTTCGGCACCGGCACGGTGATCGCGAAGGCGCTGGCGGACAAGGGACGCGAAGGCAAGGCCGTCTCCGTGATGGTCACCGGTCAGACGCTCGCCAACATGTTCGGCGTCCCGGCGGGAACGCTGCTTGCCGAATACCTCGACTGGCGTCTGGCCTTCATCATCCTTGCCGCTGGCGCCGGACTCACGATCGTCCTCACCCTGGCGTGGATGCCGCTCATTCCGGCCGTGCCCGACGCCGGCCTCGCCGGACAGTTCCGTTTCCTCGCCAAGCCCGGCCCGTGGCTGGTGCTCGGCGCCGTGTTCGTCGGCAATTCGGGCGTGTTCTGCTGGTGGAGCTACGTCTCCCCGTGGCTGCAGAAGACCGGCGGCTATGATTCGCGTCTCGTGCCGCTGCTGATGATGCTCGCCGGATTCGGCATGGTGGTTGGCGGCCTGTCGGGCGGGCATATGGCCGATCGTTGGCTGCACTCCGCGACCGCCGCACTGGGCCAGACGATCTCCGCGATCGGTCTGCTTCTGGTGTTCCTGACGCCCGGCAACATGGCCACCTGCGCCCTGCTGACCTTCTGGATCGCGTTCGGCCTGTTCTTCATCAACGGCCCTCAGATGCTGCTGATGGCCGAGGCCGGCAAGGGCGGCGGCGAACTCATCGGCGGAGCGGCCGTGCAGATTGCTTTCAATGGCGGCAACGCCGTCGGGTCATTGGTCGGCGGCATGGCATTGAACGCCTCCGGCATGGATTACCACATCATCGGTCTCGCCGGTCTGCCGTTCACGATGGCCGCGGTGGCGTTGCTGGCCACGTTCGCCCTGCGGTTCGAACGGGTCGGCCGGCACTGATCGGTGTGTCATGGTCGACCTGCCCATGACACACCGGAGACATGCCTGATCCTCCGCGCGGAGGCTATTCCATGATCGCGTCGACGCCGTCGATGACAGCGCCGCGGAACCCGTCCTTCTCCAGCTTCGCGACGCCGCGGATCGTGGTGCCGCCGGGCGAGCAGACCGCGTCCTTCATCGCGCCGGGATGGTCGCCGGTCGCCATATAGAGCGCGCCCACGCCTTCGACCATCTTCGCGGCGAGGCGGTAGGCGGCGGCGCGTTGCAGACCGTATTTGACGCCGGCGTCGCCGAGCGCCTCGATGTACATGTCGGTGAACGCGGGAGCGCAGCCGGCGACGACCATCGCGATGGTCATGTGCGCGGTGTCGACGCGTTCGATGAGGCTGATCGGCGAGAACAGCGCCTCGAACGTCGCCGTCTCCTCCTCGGTCAGCGTGTTCGCGGTCTCGGTGACGAGCACGCCCTTGCCGACGGCCATCGGCGTGTTCGGAATCGTGCACTGGACGTGCATGCCGTCCGCGGCGCCATCGGCACCTCCCGCGAACAGGTTCCGGTACCGCTCCAAATCCCATCCGGCGGCGATGGACACGACGATCTTGCCGGGCTTGGCGAGTTCCGCGGCGAGCGGGCCGACCACGCTCTCGATCTGGTACGGCTTGATCGCGACGACGACCACATCGGCCGCGACGACGACCTCGAGCGCGTTGTGCAGCGGACGTGCGCCGAGTCTGGCCGTGCTGGCCTCCAGCTTGTCCCAGTGGGCGGCGCAGGCGACGATCTGCCCACCGCGCACGACGCCCGCGTCGACGAGTCCGCGCGCGATGGCCTGGGCCATGTTGCCGTAGCCGATGAATCCTATGGTGATGTCGTTCAGATCGGTCATATCCGTCCGTAGCCTTTCCCTAGGTGCCGTGCTATCCGCACGCCATCATAGCGCCGTCGATGTTTCGGGGAGAGATGTTTCGGGGAGATCAGAGCAGCTCCGCGAGGTCTCCCCTGCCCAGCGCCTCGTCCCACAGGTGGCGGAACACGACCGACCCGTGCAGGCCGTCGTGCTCGAACTCGTTCGTCACCCAGTAGTGGCTGTTGCCCACGCGGCTCAGCGTGTCGAGCTGGAGACCCGAGTCCACGTACATGTCGTCGAAGTAGACGGCGGCCTGCAGCGGCACCTCGTTGCGGGCGAGCTGGTCCTCGTCGTAGATCACGCCGAAGCGCGTGTCTTCCATGAGCACGTCCATCGCCGGCTTGAACGGGCGCAGCGCTGCCTCCTGTTCGAACATCCATGGGAACATGGCTTCGCCGGTGAACGTGAGCGGCCGCTCCCCCGCATCGAATTCGGGGTGCGTGTCGCGTACGCGCTGCGCCGCCCAGCGGATCGGCTCGTCGAGTTCGCCGTTCGCGTAGATGAACTCCTGCAGCGGCCAGTAGAGGGGCCGCGACGAGGTGGCGTTCATCACCTTGGCGAGGAATTCGTCGGTGAGCGTCGCGCCATCGCGGCCGGGCCCCGGCACGGAGCCGTCGGCCTCGGCGAACGCGTCGTCGAGGATCCAATGGACGCGTTCGAAACTCGGCTTCATGCCGAAATCGGAGCCGAGGCATTGGAGTCGTTCGACGGTCAGAGGGTCGCCGTTGGGCAGCAGCGGGAATCCGTGCGCGGCCATGCCGGCGACCACGCCGAGTCTGCGTCCGATGCCGTCGGACGCCATCGGTCCGAGCACGGTGTCGGTGAGGCGCCCGGTGAAGTCCCGTACCTCGACGACGGTCGGCAGCATGTCGGCGAGCGCGGCGACGCGCTCCCTGTCCTGCGGGTAGCGTTCGTAGAACCGCGCGGTCTTCATCGCCATGCGCGGGAACGTGTGTTCGTATACTTCGGTGGCGTCGGCGGGCACGTGCGGGATGCCGCCGGTGGTGAAGCTCGCGGCGATGCCCTGCGGGTACAGGGACAGGTAGGTGAGGGTGAGGAATCCGCCGTAGCTCTGTCCCAGCGTCGTCCACTTGCGTCCGTCGAATTCGGTGCGTCGCAGGTGTTCGAAGTCGCGCACGATGGAGTCGGCGAGGAAGTGCTTGAGATAGTCGGCCTGCGCGCGCGCCGCGGCCGTAGCCGGTCCCGCGCCGCCGGCGGCGACGGTACCGGCCGCGTCGTCGTATGCGGCGGCGATGCGGCGCATCGTGTGCGTGTCGATGCGGCTGGAGCGTCCGGTGCCGCGCTGGTCGGGCAGGATGACGCGGAAGTGTCTGATGGCCTCCTCGATCCATCCATCGCTCGTCGGATTCAACAGGCGCGGGCCGGCGCCGCCGGGACCGCCTTGCAGGAAGACGAGCAGCGGCAGGTCGTCGTGCACGTGTTCAGGTGCGGTGACGACACGGTAGAACAGTTTGATGGTTTTCCCGTCGAATCCCCGACCGGGTTCGTGGCCGGTCCAGTCGAGCGGCACGTCGATGGAACGATCCTCGATGTGCAGTCCCGGCACATGGTATTCGCTGAGCAGTGTCATGTGTGGTCGGCCTCCCCGTGGTGGTCGTGATGGTTCCGTGATGCTTGTCCGAATCAAGGATACGCCGCCACGGCGCGGCCCGACGCGGGCATACGCCCACGTTCCGCCGCCTTCCGGTCGTTCATCCTCGGGGAGGATGGCGGCCGTATGGCCGTGGCGGCTAGTGTTGGGCGCATGGATGGAATGAGACGGTTGGCGGCGTGGTGCCGCGCCCATGTGCTGGTGCCGGACACGTTGCTCGCGTTGGCGTTGTCCGTCTTGCTGATGCCGCTCGTGGGTTCGACGGAAGGCGCGCAGCCGGGCCTGTTGTTCCCCGGCGGGAAGACCGCCTTGGCTGTGTGGTCGCTTGTCGAGATGATTCCGTTGGCATTGCGCCGGTTCCGCCCCGAACCCGCGGCGTGGGCGTTCGTCGCGGTCGTCTCCGCGCATCTGTTGTTCGGGCCGGCTGCCGTCTATGGCGATTTCGTCGCGCCGCTCATGCTGTATTCCGTGCTGTTGCACGGCGAGCGCCGTCACACCGTGCGTTTCGTCGTGGCGGCGTTCGTCATGGGTGTGATGACGGCCTGCGTCTGGGCGGTGGCGTTCGATCTGAATCCGGTGTCCGGTACGGCCGGCGGCTCCGGCGCCGGGGATAGGGTCCTGCGCGATGCGGTTGCATTGGGCGGCGTGATTCTCGCCTGTATCAGCGGCGTCGTCGTGACGGCGTTGTGGCGACGCGCGACGCGTGAGACGTTGGAGGCGATGCGCGAGCGCAACGCGTCGATTGAGGCGCGCGAGGCGGAGGAGACGCGCATCGCGGCATTGGCGGAACGGGCGCGCATCGCCCGGGACATGCATGACGTCGTCGCGCACACGCTGTCCACGATCATCGTCCAATCGGATGGCGGACGCTATGCGGGCGCTCGTGACGTCGAGCTCGCACGGCGGACGATGACGACGATCCGCGACGAGGCGACGCATGCACGGCATGATATGGACCGGTTGTTCGATGCGTTCCGGGAGCGTTCCGGCACCGGGTACGTGGACATCGACGCGTTGTTCGACGGTCATCCGCCGGTCACGCGCCATGTGGAGGGAGAGGCGCGGCCGGAACGGCTCTCCCCCGATGCGGATACGGCCGTGTTCCGTCTCGTGCAGGAGGCGTTGTCGAACGTGCGCCGCCATGCCGGCGACGGCACGCAGGTGACGGTCGACGAGACGTGGTCGGCCGACTCGATGTCGATCCGCGTCCATGATGACGGGCGGGGATCGGCATCGGCAGTGGACGGCCATGCACCCGGCTATGGTCTGATCGGCATGCGGGAACGCGTCGAGGCGGCCGGCGGCACGTTCGCGGCCGGACCCGGCGACGGTTCCGCCAGCGGTCGGGATGCCTGTTCCGCCGTCGGCTTCACGGTCGCGGCGACGCTGCCGCTCATGCCGACAAGCGAGGGTTCCATGCCCACACGTCCCTCACGTTTCAGCGTCGTGCCGTTCGCGTCGTGGCAGCGGTGGCTGCGGTGGCTGTCGGCGCGGCTGCGTTCGTTCCGGTTCGCCGCAGACGGCGACGTCAACGGCACCTATACGACCGGCACAGCCAGCGCGCCTGACATGATCGGGCGAATCGCATGGTGGATGCAACGGCATTACCTGCTCGTGGACTCGCTGACCGCACTGGCATTGACGGTATTGCTGACGAACGCGACGGTCAACGAACTGGCACTGTCGTGGCCGGCGCTGCAAGGCGTGGCCGGATACGCGACGGCGTTCCTGCTGACGCTCGTCATGACGCTGCCGTTGGCGTTCCGCCGCCGCTTCCCCGAGGCGAGCGCGGCGGCGATGGCGACGCTCGCCTGTCTGCAGATGCTGGTCATCGACACGTTCCTGACCGTCGACCTGTTCGCGTTCGTGCTCGTGTACGCGGCGGTGCTGTATGGTCGCGAGACGGCGTGGCGGTGGGTCGTGCCGGTGATGGCGGCCGACGCGCTGCTGTGCGGCGTGAAGATTACGGCCGCCTGGAATGGAGTCCCTTCGCTGCCCGCGTTGTTCGCACGGTACACGTCCTCTTCCGCCGCCGCTGCTTCCGCATCCATTCCCACGACGATGCCGTGGCCGGCGTTCCTGTTCGGTCTGATGATGATGGGCGGCGTGGTCATGATCGTGGGCTTCGCGTGCGTCGCGCTGGCGCGCTGGCGGCGTTCGCGCGGGGCGAACGTGCTCGTACTGCGGCAGCGCGAGGAGGCGCTGCGCGCCGAACAGGAGCGTCGCAAGGTGCTCGCGGCGAATCTGGAGCGCGAGCGCATCGGCGCTGCCATGCGCGCCCGCATCGCAGACACGCTGGAGACGGTCGCCGCCAGCGCAGCCGAGGGACTGGTCATACTGGACGGGACCGAGCCGCCCTCCCCCGAACGCATCGCCGCATCGTTCGCGGCGATCGGCCGGCAGGGGCGGGATGCGCTCGCGCACATGCGCGGGTTGCTGACGATGCTGCGCGAGACCGGATTCTCCGACGAGGCGGGAGACGCGAGCCTATCCGCCCGTGGCGGTGATGCGCCGATGCGTCTGGCTCCGGCGGCCTCGTTGGACGAACAGTTGGGAGGCGCGCGGGACGGTGAACGGCCATCGGCGTCGCGATCGAATATGATTGGAGTGATTCCGAATGACTCAGGATGATCCCCGATGATTCGGGCCAGGGTGTGATCTGCCGATGTGCACGCGTCGGAACCGTTACTGTGGGATGTATGAACGAGAAAACGAATCGGAGCATACGCGTCGTCGTGGCGGATGATCAGGAGCTGGTGCGCGCCGGCTTCGCGATGGTGATCGGCTCGCAGCCGGACATGGAGGTCGTCGGGCAGGCGGGCGACGGCGATGAGGCGGTCGCTGTGGCCGCGACGAGGCATCCGGACGTGGTGTTGATGGACGTGCGCATGCCCGGCATGGACGGCATCGAGGCGACGCGGCGCATCACCGCGGGCAATTGCGCAGACGGGACCGGCGACGGATCGGACGGCTCCGACGGTTCCGATGGTTCCGACGATTGCACGCGTCCGACGCGCGTCATCATCCTCACCACGTTCGATCTGGACGAATACGTGATGGCGGCGATCGAGGCGGGCGCCTCGGGCTTCCTGCTCAAGGACACGGAGCCGGAGGCGTTGTTGGGGGCGATTCGCACCGTGTTCCGCGGTGACGCGGTCATCGCCCCCTCCGCGACGAAGCGGCTCATCGAGAAGATGACGTGCGACGGCTATGCGGCGGGCGGAGGTGCCGGCTATACGGATCCGGAGCTGGAACTGCTCACGGACCGCGAACGCGAGGTGCTCGTCGAGATCGCGCGCGGATTGAACAACCGGGAGATCGCCGACAAGCTGTTCGTCTCGCTGCCCACCGTGAAGACGCATGTGGCACACATCCTCGCGAAGATCAACGCGCGCGACCGTGTGCAGGCGGTCGTCTTCGCCTACGAGAACCACCTGGTGTGAGCACACGGGAGTGCGGGCCCGGACTCCCGTGGCCCGCACCATTGCGCCGTCAGGCTTCGGCGAGCGCCTCCACCGGCGGCACGCGGACGGCGCGACGCGCGGGCAGGATGCTGGCCAGGAGGGCGGCGAGGCCGGCGACCGCGAGCACGGCGCCATCGGCACCCCACGCGACGGGCATCGCCACCGTGCCGTAGAGGCTGAACACCATGTAGGAGCCGAACCATCCGAACACGGTGCCGACGATGACTCCGGAGACTCCGGAGACGAGGGTGAGCAGGAGCGCTTCGACGGCCAGGGAGCGGCGCAGCTGGCTGCGGGTCATGCCGATGGCGCGTAGTGTGGCGGACTCTCGGGTGCGTTCGATGACGGACAGGGACAGCGTGTTGGCGACGCCGACGAGCGCGACGAGCACGGCCACGGCGGTGAGTCCCACGAGCAAGGCCATCAGCATGTCGATGCTCGTGTCCCACATGGCTCGTTCGGCGATGGGTCCGGTCACCTTGGCGTCCGCGCTGGCGGAGAGTGCGGAGCGGACGTCGTCGAGGACGACGCCGACGCTCGTTCCGGCTGTCTCGGCATCGACGCTCGCGAGGAGCATGCGCCCTTGCGCGGCGAGGTCGCCGTCGGTGAAATGCGTGTCGGTGACGAATGCGACGGCATCATAGTCGGCGCTGACGCGTCGGTAGTCGGCTTGGATGACGTCGAGCCGCAGGTCGGACGCCATGGAACCGGAATCGATGGCACCTCCGAACGACGTGTATTCGGGCATGAGCACACCGGATTCGGTCAGGCGCACGCCATGCAGGTCGGCGTGCAGGACACGCGACAACGCATGGGCGTCGGGCACGCCGACGAGCAGCACGGTCAGTTGCTTTCCCTTGCGGTCCGTGACGTCGCGGACCGCGGTGGGCGCGGACAGCACGTTCTTGACGCCCGGGACCCGTCGTACCTTGGCGACCTGCGCGTCGGTCAGGCTGGTGGCGGTGGCGACCATGTCCACGCTGTAGCGGGCGGCGAGCGCCTCGTTCATGGTGGTTTTGGCGCTCGTGGCTCCGGTTGCGATGGCGGCGACGAGGGTCACGCCGATGAGGAGCGCGGTGCCGGTGGCGGCGGCCCTGCGCGGGTTCTTCCGCACGTTCGCGTCGGCGATGACGGCGCTGGGGCCGGCTGTGGAGGCGAACACGCCGGCGCCGCGCATGAGGACGGGCATCCAGTGGATGGCGGAGACGACGAGCGCGACGAACACGAGGGCGCAGCCACCCATCGCGGTGAGCAGGACGATGCTGTAATAATCGTCGGCGTATGACGCACGCCCCGCCGCGGACAGGCGCATCTGCCATGCGCCGAACGCGCACAGGGCAAGCCCGGCGGCCATCATGAGCGCGGACAGGATGCCGCGGACGCGTCCGCCACGGCGCGTGGCGGCGAGTTCGATGGGGCGCATGGCCTCAAGCGGCGTGACGGTGGTGGCGGAGCGCGCGGAGCCGAGGGACGCGATCACAGTCATGGCGACGCCGAAGACGATGGGGATGACGAACACCGGCCAGGTGACGACGAGCCGCAGGGAGGCGCCGGACGCCGGTTTCAGGATTCCCGTGGCGCACAGCATGGCCATGATCGCGATGCCGACCGCCACGCCTATCGCGGAGGCGGCGAGACCGAGGATCGTGGCCTCGCACAGGACGGACGCGCGGATCTGGCCGCGGCTGGCGCCGATGGTGCGCAGCAGCGCGAGGGTGCGCCGGCGTTGGGCGACGAGCACCTGGAATGTGTTGGCGATGACGAGTGCGGCGACGAGCAGCGCGAGGATGCCGAAGCTCATGAGGAACGTGGTGGCCACGTCGGTGCCGTTGGCGCTGAGGGATGCCATGGCGAGCCGGTTCGCCTCGGCACGGTCGACGAGATGACTGTATGCGGGCAGGAGCCTGGAGATGGCGGCGGTGTCCGCGTCCCGGTCGAGGGCGAGGTAGACCGAGGTGGCGTTGACCTTCCCGAATCCGTCGACGCCGTTGCACCGGGCCATGAGGTCGTCGGAGAGGATGGCGGCGCCGCCGTAGTACGGGAAGGCGCCGCCCGTGTCGCGCGTCAGTCCGGTGACGCGCGCGCGGATGCCTTCCGCGCCCATCGTGCCGGCCGTCGTCCCGCGTTCGGCGGTGACGGTCACGGTGTCGCCCACGTGGACGCCGAGCTGTTCGGCGGTCTGCTCGGTCAGCGAGATCTCGCCGTCGCCGGCGGGCTGGCCGCCTTGCGTGACGTGCACGGGCAGCAGGTCGCGGTCTGATGCGGTGGTGATCGCATAGCCGTCGGCGTGGCGTCCGGAGGCGGACAGGCCGATTTCCGAGGCTGCGACGGCGCGCACGTCGGTGACGCCCGGCACGGCGCGCATGCGGTCGAGATGATAGTCGTCGACGGTGCGCGAGTTCGCCTCCTCCGTCTGCTGTTCGCTGGGGTGTTCGGGCAGGTCGGGCAGGACGAGGGCGTCCGCCTGCGCGTAGATAGCGGTCTGCTGGCGGATGAGCGCATCGTTCATCGCGTTGCCGAACAGGAACGTGGCGGCGATGAACGCGGTGCCGATGAGAATGGCGATTCCCGCCGGAATGAGCGTGCGCGCGGTCTTGCGCATGAGCTGCAGGGTGATGCGGAACATGATTGGTCTGATCCTTTCCCGTCGTCGTGAAGACGGCCGGTTCAACGGGTGTGGCGGGACGTGGCGGCGTGGCGTGCTCCCGCGTCGCGGCGTTCCTCCATGAGCAGTTCGCTCATGCGCTCGGCGGTGGGATGCGTCTCGTCGGCGACGATGCGCCCGTCGGCGAACACGATGGCCCGGTCCGCGTATGAGGCGGCCACGGCGTCGTGCGTGACCATGATGATGGTCTGTCCGAGCTCGTCGACCGAACGGCGCAGGAACGACAGCACTTCCGCACTGGACACGGAGTCGAGATTGCCGGTGGGCTCGTCGGCGAACACGAGCTTCGGCTTGGCGATGAGCGCGCGGGCGATGGCGACGCGCTGCTGCTGGCCGCCGGACAGTTCCGTGGGGCGATGGTCGAGGCGGCGTTCGATGCCGAGCGTGGAGACGAGCAGGCGGAACCATGCGCGGTCGGGTTTCGCGCCCGCGAGCGTCAACGGCATGAGGATGTTCTGTTCGGCGGTGAACATGGGCAGCAGGTTGAAGCTTTGGAAGATGAACCCGATCTGCGTGCGTCGCAGCAGGGTGAGTCGCTTGTCGTCCAGTCGCGTCAGGTCGCGACGTTGGAAGAGCACGCGCCCGGACGTGGCCGTGTCGAGTCCGGCGAGCGTGTGCATGAGCGTGGATTTGCCCGAACCGGACGGGCCCATGATCGCCGTGAACCGTCCCCTGCCGAAGCTCACGTTCACGCCGCGCAGCGCGTGCACGGCGTTGTCCCCCTCGCCGTAGTCCTTGGTCAGGTCGATCGCCTGGATGGCGGGCGTGGTCTCGTCATCGCCCGGAATGTACGCCGGGGCGTTCATGTCGAACATTCGTCTCTCCATATCGTGCGGCCGGGAACCGTTCCCGGCGTATGGTTCATACGATATGGATGTCGGCCCGCGCGCCCCATCGTGCGCGGGGATGGTTTCGACGGCACGGAGACGGACGTCCGTCATCCTCAAGGATGACGGACGGATATGGATGAGCGGCGTGGGTGGTGATGATGCGATCGCATCATCACCACCCACGCCGCTCACAGGTCCAGGTGAAGCCTTCCCCGCTTTCGGACGTCCGCCCGTCACGCCATCCGCGTCATGACCCGCGGCGGCGCCCCTTCGACGGATGGACGTCCGAGGCTATCGGCTCACTTGGCGAGGCCGGAGGCGCGCAGCGCTTCAAAGCCGCCCTTGAGGTCGTCGAGGATGTCCTCGATGTTCTCGGTGCCGATGGACAGGCGGATGGTGCCCTGGTGGATGCCCTGATCCTCGAGCTCCTCCAGCGTCTCCTGGGAGTGCGTGGTGGAAGCCGGGTGAATGACGAGGCTCTTGGCATCGGCCACGTTGGCGAGCAGGGAGAACAGGTGCAGGTTGTCGATGAAGACACGCGCCGCGTCCTTGCCGCCCTTGATGTCGAACGTGAAGATGGAGCCGGCGCCCTTCGGGAAGTACTTCTTGTACAGCTCGTGGTCCGGACGGCCCTCGATCGACGGGTGGGAGATGGACTCGACCTCAGGCACGGTCTGCAGGTATTCGACGACCTTGAGCGCGTTCTCGACGTGGCGTTCGACGCGCAGCGACAGGGTCTCGGTGCCCTGCAGCAGCAGGAACGCAGCGAACGGGCTCAGGGTGGCGCCGGTGTCACGCAGCAGGATGGCGCGGATGCGGGTCACGAACGCGGCACCGCCCAGGGCCTCGTAGAAGTTGAGGCCGTGGTAGGACGGATCCGGCTCGGTGAGGGTCGGGAACTTGCCCGGCACGGCGTTCCAGTCGAAGTTGCCGCCTTCGACGATCACGCCGCCCAGCGTGGTGCCATGACCGCCGATGAACTTGGTCGCGGACTCGACCACGACGTCGGCGCCGTGCTCGAGCGGACGGAACAGGTACGGGGTGGCGAACGTGTTGTCGACGATCACCGGCAGGTTGTGCTTGTGCGCGATCTCGGAGATGGCCTCGAAGTCCGGCAGGTCGGCGTTCGGGTTGCCGAAGGTCTCGAAGTAGACGAGCTTCGTGTTCTCCTGGATGGCGTCCTCGAACTCCTGCGGGTTCTCGGCGGAGACGAAGGTGGTGGTGATGCCGTCGCGCGGCAGAGTGTGGCGCAGCAGGTTGAAGGTGCCGCCGTAGATGTTCTTCGCGGCGACGATGTGGTCGCCGGACTGGGTGATGTTGCGCACCGCGTATTCGACGGCCGCGGCGCCGGAAGCGACCGCGAGGCCCGCGGTGCCGCCTTCGAGGGCGGCGATGCGGTCCTCGAACACGCCCTGCGTGGAGTTGGTCAGACGACCGTAGATGTTGCCCGGGTCGGCGAGACCGAAGCGCGCCTCGGCATGGTCGAAGTTGTGGAAGACGTAGGAGGTGGTCTGGTAGATCGGCACGGCGCGGGAGTCGGTGGCCGGGTCGGCCTGCTCCTGGCCCACGTGCAGCTGCAGGGTTTCGAAACGGTAGTTCTTGTTCTTCTCGGCCATGATGTGTGCTCCTTGTCGGTTGGTCGCGAGGTCTTGTTCTTCGCCACCCGCCTGCCGTGTTCGGCGGTTGGCGAGGTGTTGGTTATGAAGGTACGACCCCGGCCCCGCACGCCGCAAGCCCGACGTTATCGGGGTTGCCTATAGGGTCTTATCATCCGTTGGCATCATTGGCGTCGCGGCTCGTCGACGATGCCGAATCCCACGCCGTGAAACTTGCGACACGCCGTATGCGCCCGTTCCCCGACGAGTCATCGCGCCGGACGTCGCCATCGACAAGGACATGTGCGAACCGCACCCCGTCCGACGTGTTCGTCTCGCCATGTGAACCATGGACGACGTCAGCGTACGCTCCGTTTCACGGAAGGACTACGCTCGGCGGTGTTGCAAGTCGAGGACGGCCGGAAGAGACCGTCCGATTCGTTGATTGGAGCGATTATGACCGATGTCACGCTGTATGACCGTGACCCCCTGTACATTCCGCGCGTGGCCGCCGTGCACGACATGTGCGGCTACGGCAAATGCTCGCTGACCGCCGCCATCCCGATCCTGTCCGCCGCCGGCTGCGACGTGTGCCCGGTGCCGACCGCCCTGTTCTCCGCGCATACGCGCTACGAGGTGTTCACCTTCCACGACACCACGGAGATCCTCCCCGCCTACCTCGACGCGTGGCGCAAGGAGAACGTCGACCTTGACGGCGTGTACTCCGGCTTCCTCGGCTCCGCCGAACAGGTGGCGCTGATCCAGCGCCTGTACCGCGAGTACCCGAAGGCGCTGCGTCTGGTCGACCCGGTGATGGGCGACGCCGGTCAGATGTACCCGACGTACACGCCGGAACTGTGCGAGGCGATGGGCGCGCTCGCGGACGGCGCGGACGTGCTCATGCCGAATCTGACGGAGGCGTCGATCCTCACGAAGCGCGACTACCCGGGGCAGGACCTCGACGACGCGGCGGTCACCGACCTGCTGGACGCGCTGCTGAAGCTCGGCGCGAAGAACGTGGTGCTGAAGGGCATCGACCACGGCGACGGCAAGATCGTCAACTACGTGGCCAGCGCGTCCACCGGCGCCGAAGGCAAGATCGAGCTCGCGCACGACAAGCTGCCGTACATGATCCACGGCACGGGTGACGCGTTCGCCTCCGCGCTGTGCGGCGCGGTGCTGGCCGGCCGCGGCCTCGCCGAGTCCGCGCGCATCGCCGGCGAGTTCGTGCGCCATGCGATGGAGAGCACGCGTCACCAGCCGAACTTCGAGGAGCGCGGCGTGAGCTTCGAGCTCAACCTCGGCGAGCTCACCGGCCTGGTGAAGTGACCGACTTCCGCATGACGGCATCGGCTCTCCATCGTGGGGACCGATGCCGTTCTCGTTTCAGGCGCCTACCCGCTTCCTACGCTTGGTCAGTCGGCGGCCATCGAAGCGGTGTAGCCTCGGGGATTACGGACCTGCGTGCGGGCAACGGCCGGTAGTCGTACCGTGGAATCATCGATGGACAAGGATGTCCCGATCGATGAACCGTCGACTTTCGATGACGTCGAAAGACCGGACGGTGGACCTGCGAAGGAGACCTCCCATGAAGCATGTGAAGCATATATCCGCACGACGAATATCCGTCACGACGCTGACCGCCACCGTGATTTGCATGATTGCGGCATGCTGTGGACCATCCATGAACGCCACCGACCGGTCCGAGAGCGACCCGACGTTCTCCGGCCCATGGGCCGAGGATTTCCGACTGGTGTATGATGGCGCGCGCGGCACCGGCAACACGTTCGCGCAGGATGTGCTGCGCGATGGGCGAATCACCGAGACGGAGGCCACGGAGTCGTTGCATCGTTATGAGTCCTGCATGGCGGACGCCGGATTCGTGTTCGACTACATCACCTTGGACGGCTCACAGATGTCGGGCGGGCTCAGCGACGCCGAACAGGCACGGTATCAGGAAAGCGACATCACCTGTGCCGAGGAATCCGGCACCACATGGATTCTGCCGCTCTATGGCGCCATCGCCAAGGACCCGGATGGCCGGCTGCGCAACAGAAGCAATGAACAGGCGCGTCGGGATCTGGCGGCGTGTCTCGTCCGCAAAGGCGTCGTCGGCGATGAGTTCACCGCCGACGACATTCCTCCCGTCAATTCCAGCGAAGATGAGCACATGCGGTTCATCAATCAGTTCATCGAGCCGGGCGGCAGATACTACAGCGAGCACAGCAACGACATATTGACCCAATGCAATGACGATCCATATAGCTAGTGGGCGCCGGCCAATGGCTCCAGCCATCGGTAATCGGATTCGATGCCGCATTGGTCGGCGATCGAGGTTCGCTGTCCGCTGTCCATCGAGCCTCGAATCGGCACGACGCTCTCGCCTATGGGATTCCCGTTGCCGTCCGTGATCGTTTTGACCTGCATTCCGTAGATGGACAGACATGCGTTATAGGCCTTGCGCACTGCGGCGAGTTCGTCCGCCGTCACCGTGCCGTCTTCGAGTACGCTACGCCCGAGTTCGGTATGGAGATTGTTCCATGCGTTCAACGCCTCGTATTTGCGTGGTCCGGTGAATTCGGGATGTTCACTGCCGGTGGCCAACGATCGGGCCGAACCGCTTTGGGCGTTGGGTGTCACATCGCTCCATGGCCGCGGCAGCGACGCGACCAGCGGTATGGCGATTGCCAGGCTTGCGACGAGGATGACCACCACCGCAAGGTTGCGACGATTCCAGTGAATGAGGCTGAAAACAATGCCTCTCCATGAATGGCGTTGGCGTCGTTCATGAAGTTGATCGCCGCCGCGATGTCCGGTCATGACGCATGCTCCTGAAGTTCCGATGAGCCTGGATGCACGGGGATGCGGGCATACAATATCCAGTCGCCATCTTCGGCTGTGGTGTTCAGCTCGCCACCAAGGTCGTGAATCATGCGTCGGTGCATGGCAAGCCCGCTGCCATGGGGTTTCAGTCCGCCGTCACCGTCATGTTCGCCGCCGGTTGACGCCGGATTGGTCTCCATGATTTCGATGGCGTCCGCCCGCAACGTGACCATGCAATGGTATTCGCCGGCTCCCACGCTCATATGGCGGGTGATGTTGGAGGCGATCTCGCCGAGCAGGTTGATGGCGGCCCCGACCGCCCGGGCGGAACAATCTGGGGCGAGCGCGCCGCGCAATTCCATGGAACCGGGGAATCCCAGCCGGGCGAGCCTGGCTTGGGCTTCGTCCAGTACCTGTCGGATGGCGTGTCGATCGAGCTCCCGTCCGGAGGGTTCGCCGGATGCCCGGCCGGGTCGGGAACGGTCGGCGTCCCTTGACCGGTCGGCGTCCCCCGACCGGTCTGCGGTGCCTGTGGCCGACGGGATATCGGCCGCGGCCAATGGGCCGGCATTCTTCTCCGGCTGTTCGAGCAGGTCGATGACGTGGTGGATCTCATCGAGCACCGCGAGCGCCTGGTCGTTGACGAACCGCCAGTCCCGGCGTTCGTTCTCCCGCCGCGCGTCGTCGCCGATGCGTCGCAGTTCGCGTTGCGCGGTCAACGCGATATAGGACAGTCCTCCGCTGGCGGAATCGTGGATGCGGGAGGCGAGCCGCGTGTTGCGCTGCAGCATGTCAAGCTCCCACTGCCTGCGTTCCAGGGCCATGGTCCGTTCACGGCTCTCGTCGCGCTGTCTGCGCCAGCGGAAGGACATGCCGCCCATCGTGGCGAGCGTGAACATGCCGATATAGTTGACCATGCCGATCCATGTGGCGGAAAGCGCGTTGAACGTGTTCAGTGCCACCGGCACGCATTCGGCGACCGTCACCGCCAGCAGCGCCGCCACGGCCACGGGGATGGCGCTGTCGTAGCCGATGATCGCGAGCGCCAGGTATGCGGCCCACAGCGGGTTCGGTCCGGACAGGTCGAGTACGGGCAGCCGTGCGATCACGGTCGCGATGATGAGCCACGCGGAGATCTGTGGGATGAATGGCGACAGTACGATGGCGACGACCGACACGGCGGAGAACAGGAAGTTCAACGGGTAGACCGGCGGGATCGCCGCCCATTCGATCAGCGTGGCGGCGAGCGTGAACGCGGCGATGGCGAGACGGAACCAGTGGGTGCGCGTCCAGCGCAGCGTGCGGCGGAGTACGCGGCGGAGTGCGCGACCCGGACCATTGCGGGCCACGTCGGGCGGAGCGGCGTTCACCGTTCGCCTTCCGCCGAACCGGTCCATAGGGCGACGGCTTGGCCGCGCGTGGAGACGCCGAGCTTGTGGATGGCGCGTGTCAGATACGTTTTGGCGGTGGAGACGCCGACATGCATGTCAGCTGCGATCCGGACGGTGTCGAGACCGCGCGAACACAGGTTCATGGCCTCGGCCTCCCGGTCGGACAGGAGGAACCGTCTCGGTGTGCGTCCGCCGGCGAGACGCGCATGCGCGGCGGCCGTCGTCTCGAACGTGGCGTCCATCGCGCCGGATGGCCATGTGCCGCCGTTCGCTACGGCACGGATCGCATCGACGATCGGCGTTTCGACGGCTTGGGGCACGATGCCCTGCGCGCCTGCCTCGGCCGCTTTGGACGCGTAGACGGCAAGCGAGAACGAGGTGACGGCGAGGATGGCGACGCGGGCCGTCTTCACTCGGATGGCGCGGCATACGGCCGGCCCGGATAGTTCGTCCATGCTCATGTCCGTCAGCAGCACGTTCGGCGCGGTGTCCGGGGCGAGGCAGCGGGCGAGCGCGTCGCGCCCGGACGTGGTCTTCCAGATGACGCGCGCCTCGTCCATGAGCTCGTCGATGGTGCGTTCAAGGAAGGCGAGCGCGAACGGGTCGTTGTCGAGCAGCCCGATGGTGATGATGGGACGTGTGGCATGCGCTGCGGTGGCGTCCTTGTCGTCGACGTTCATGATGCTTCCCTTCTGGTTCCCGAACGCATCGGTGCGGCCTATGGCGGGAATCCTGCCTTCCACGGTAGCACCGGAAGCGTGCCGGCGGCGACGCGGTCGTCGTCCGTCGGATGACGACCGCCGGATGCGCGCGCGTAGACTGGGAGCATGGGTTCCTCTCCTTCGTTCAATGAGCGCGTGTACGCGGTGGTGCGCCGGATTCCCTGCGGCATGGTCGCCACGTATGGTCAGGTGGCGGCGTTGGCGGGCGCGCCGCGCAACGCGCGCATGGTCGGCTACGCGTTGCATGCCAATCCGGAGCCGGGTGTGATTCCCTGCCATCGCGTCGTGTTCCGTGACGGCTCGCTTGCGCCCGGCTTCGCGTTCGGCGGTCCGGACGAACAGCGTGACCTGCTCGAGCGGGAGGGTGTCGTGTTCGTCCCGCCGACGGCGAGGCCGGCTGGAGATCCGGGTTGGCGTGTCGATCTCGATCGCTGCCAGTGGCACGAATAGACGACCGGCGTCATTCGTCGTCCCGTTCCGATTGTCGTTCCGTCCCGCTGATGATGCTCGCCTCCCCCTGCTCGTAGCGGACGATTCCGCGCGTCTCCAGTTCACCCAGTTCGGCGAGCAGCCGGGGCATGTCGACATCCGGGTCGTCTTCGCGCAGTCGTGCCAGCAGCGCATCCCATGTGGCGGGCATGTGCCGTCGCCGGCATGAACGGATGGCGGTCAGCACTGCCTGTTGGAAATCGGTCAGCGCATCGTCGGACTCGGGTCCGTCATCGCCCACCGCCCCGCCAAACCTGGTTTCCGTTCCGGTTTCGGCTCCGGAATCCAGCTCCGGCCTGTGCGCGGGATGGAGCAGCTCGTCAATCTCCTCGACGGAGACGAGCAGCATGGCCTGATGGTCGGCGATGAGCCGGTTGCATCCGGCGTTGTGCGGCATGGTGATGGGGCCGGGAACGGCGATCACCTCCCGGTTGAGATCGTTCGCCCAGTTGGCGGTGCTCAACGCCCCCGATCTGAGACGTGCCTGCACGACGACGGTGGTGGAGGCGAGCGCGGCGATGATCCGGTTACGCAGCAGGAACCGTCGCGCCTCGGGAATGGTGCCCGGGCATAGTTCGCTGATGAGCGACCCGCCCTGTTCGACCATCCGCTCGAACAGGAGCAGATTCGTGGAGGGGCCGATGTGGTTGAGCCCTCCGGCGAACACGGCCACGGTACGTCCCACGCCTTCGACCCCGCATGCGTCGCCTTCCGATTCCCCGGTATCGGCGCCGGCACCGTCGCGCCACGCCCGTTCGTCCATGGCGGCGAGCGCACCCCAATGGGCTGCGGCATCCGATCCCAACGCTCCCCCGGAGACGACGAGATGCCCGGAGGCGGCGGCGCGCATCGCCACCTCGCGCGCCACGCGACGCCCGTAGTCGGTGGCTCCGCGTGATCCGACGACGGCGACGGGTTTCGCGCAGCTGGTGAGCGCGCGCATGTCGCCGATGCCCCACAGGCATAAGGGGGACGCCCAGTTGCGCCGCGTGGAGAGATCCTGCAGCTGGTGCGGCCAGCACGGGCTGGTCGGGCTGATGATCCACTGCTCGCCGTCCATCGTGAACCAGTCGACGAGACTCTCCCAGTCGAGCGTGGGGAGGGTGGCGAGACGGGCATGCCATCCGGCGAGCGTCTTGTGGAACGCCTTCATGGCTTGGGGCGTGACCCTACCACCCCATTTGGCCAGGCCGGCGGCGAACTTGTGGTCGAGTTCCCTCCTCGCCGTTCCCGCCGTCGCGCCGCCGTTGCCGGGTCGCGATTCGATGATGAGCCTGAGCGTCTCCGTCCCGCTGCCCGCTCCTTTGAGCGCCGCGACCATGATCGCATCCGCCCCGTCGAGGCAGTAGGTGAGCGTGGCACGTGCCAGCGTCTCCCGGTCGGGAGGCGGGTATCGTCGCGTCGTGAGTCGTGTCGTGGATGATTGTGGCGCATCCATGGTCGTGTCCTTCCGTGAGTGTCGTCGTTCCGGCGGCGTCCATACCGTCCTCCGTTCCCGCGGTTCGAAGCCGCGTCATATCAGTCGTGTGCGCAGGGCGATGCCCTGCAGCGTCTCCTCGCGTCCGGGCGATGTCTCGCCGGCGAGGTCGGCGAGCGTCCATGCGAGACGCAGTGCTCGGTCCGCGCCTCTGAGGCTCAGCCGCTGCGTCTCCAATGCGCGGTTGACCGGTTCGAGCGCGTACGTGGAGATGTGTTCGCGCATCCACGTTCCGGAGGCCTGCGCGTTGCATGTCCATCCGTACGCCCGGTAGCGTTCGGCGGCGGCGCGGCGCGCCCGGATGACGCGGCCGCGCATTTCGGCGCTGGTCGGCCCGCATGCCGCCCGTTCCCCGCCGATGATGCGCGGCACCGGCGGCACCTCCACCTGGATGTCGATGCGGTCGAGAATCGGACCGGACAGGCGCCCGAAATAGCGTTGCCGTTCCTTGTGCGTGCACACGCACCGTTCCCCCGTGCCGTAGCTCATGCCGCACGGGCAGCCGTTCGCCGCCATGACGAGCTGGAACGCGGCCGGATAGTAGGCGGTGCCTTTGGAACGCGACAACGCCACGTATCCGGATTCCAGAGGCTCCCTCAGCGTCTGCAATGCGCGGGCCGAGAACTCCGGCGCCTCGTCCATGAACAGGACGCCACGGTGGGCGCGCGTAATCGCGCCGGGTTCGGCGAGCCCTCTGCCGCCGCCCACCAGCGACGCCGTGGAGGACGTGTGGTGCGGCGCCTCGAACGGCGGGACGTCGCTGATGCCGTATGCGGACAACGTGCCGCACAGGGAGCGTATGGACGCGACCTCCAACTGTTCGGAGTCAGTCAGCGGGCACATGATGCCGGGCATGCGCGAGGCGAGCATCGTCTTGCCGGAGCCGGGAGGCCCGATCATGATCATGTGGTGCCCTCCGGCGGCCGCCACCTCCAACGCCCATTTCGCCTGCTCCTGCCCGACCACCTCGCTCATGTCACCGGCCCGCGGCAGTGCGAACGGTTCGCCGTCCCGGCCCGCCCTCGACGATTCGTTCCCGCCGACGGCCACGATCTCGTCCGGCAACCGGTATTTCGCCGTGCCTCCCATGAGTTCGATGAGCTCGCCCACGTGCCGCACGCCGATCACGTCCACCCCGTCGATGAGATGCGCCTCCTCGAGATTGCCGGACGGCAGGATCACCTGTCCGATACCGCGTTCACGCGCGTGCAGGAGGATGGGCAGCACGCCGTTGATGGGCAGCACCGTGCCGTCGAGGTTCACCTCCCCCATGACGATGGAGTCGATGAGGCACTCGTGCGGAATCGCACCGGACGCGCCGAGCACGGCGGCCGCGATGGCAAGGTCATGCGACGAACCGCGTTTCGGCATGCTCGCCGGGCTCAGGTTCACGGTCACGCGTGTCTCCGGCCAATGGAATCCGGTCGCCTGGCAGGCGGATTTGACGCGTTCGCGCGCTTCGGACAGGGACGCGTCCGGCAGTCCGATGATCGAGAAGTACGGCAGGCCCGGGCTGATGAACGCCTGCATGGTGATGGTGAACGCCTTCAATCCGATCAGTCCGACGGACAGGGCGTTGCCGACGGCCATCAGAACGCCCCCGGAATATGGTGGATGAGCGGTCGGCCGTCGCGCACGACCACGGTGACCACGTCGAAGCGCACGCCCGTATGCCCGATCCTATGCTCCGGTTCGAGCAGCCATTGCACGCCCGCCCGTCGCAGGTTCGCCTGCTTCGTGTAGGTGACGGCCTCCTGGGGCAGTCCGTGCTTCATGTTCCGCCGTGTCTTCACCTCCACGAACACGATCCGACGCTCCGGCGACAGTGCGACGACGTCGAGCTCGCCGTAACGGGAGCGCCAGTTGCGGTCGATGACCGTCCACCCGCATTCCGCAAGCCATGCGGCGGCATAGTCCTCGCCGAGCGCGCCCAGGGCGCGGGTCGCGAGCGTGCCGTCCTTGAACCTCTCGACGATCTCGTCGATCGGGTCGAGGACGGGAAGACCGGACGTCAGGGCCTCCGGCGGCGCCATCTGCAATGCTGTGGTATCCATGCATCCACTGTGCCCGTCGGCTCTCCGACGCGGCCACCCGTGCGGGGAATGTGGTCGGAGCCCCCGTCTCCGGGCGTGTTGTGGATTACGTGTGGATGAAGAACCGGTTATCCACCATTCGTCAAGGTCCTTGACATTACGGCGAATCTAAGTCAGCCCTTATGGAACAATGGGATGATATGAGTCCGAAGCAGTTGGAAGAAATGTATGATGCGGTGATCGTCGGCGCGGGCGCCGCCGGTCTGTCCGCCGCGCTGGGGTTGCTCCGCTCCCCTGAGATCGCCCGGATGAAGGACGATGGGATCGATCCGAAGATCCTGGTGATCTCGAAGCTGCAGCCGTTGCGCTCACACACCGGATCGGCGGAGGGCGGCATCGCCGCCTCGCTCGGCAACATCGAAGCCGATGACTGGCACTGGCACTACTACGACACCGTCAAGGGCGGCGACTGGCTGGTCGATCAGGATGCGGCGCAATTGCTCGCCGAATACGCTCCCGAGACGGTCATCAACCTCGAACGCGGCGGCGTCGCCTTCTCCCGCACCGACGACGGTCATATCGCGCAGCGTCGTTTCGGCGGGCACACGCGTGAATTCGGCGGAGCCCCGGTCAAGCGCGCCGCCTACGCTGCCGACCGCATCGGCCACCAGATCCTGCACGCCCTGTGGCAGCAGTGCGTGGCCGCCGGCGTCTCGTTCGCCGAGGAATGGTATGTGACCGATCTCGTGCTGACGGACGACGGTTCGAAGGCCGCCGGCGTCGTCGCCTTCGACACGCATGCGGGCAAGGTCCATGCGGTCAAGGCGCGCAACGTGCTGTTCGCCACGGGCGGCGCGGGACGCCTGTTCCACACCACGTCGAACTCGTGGGATCTGACCGGCGACGGCATGGCGTTGACGCTCGGCGCGGGATTGCAGCTGGAGGACGCGGAGTTCGTGCAGTTCCATCCGACCGGTCTCGCGCATACGGGTATCCTCCTGTCCGAGGCGGCGCGCGCGGAGGGCGGCGTGCTGCGCAACGCGGACGGCGAGGCGTTCATGGAACGCTACGCGCCCGGGCACGCCGATCTGGCGGCGCGCGACGTGGTCTCCCGTTCCATCATGGCGGAAGTGGACGCGGGACGCGGCATCGCCGACCCGAAGGATCCGGACGGCCCCAAGGACTGCGTGTGGCTGGACATGACGGGCATCGACCCGAATCATATGCGCGCCGTGCTGCCGCAGGTGGTCGAGACCATCGAGAAGTACGCGGACATCGACCCGTCGAAGGACTATGTGCCGGTCAAGCCGACCGCCCACTACACGATGGGCGGCATCCCGATCACGACGGACGGCGAGGTCTACCGTTGGCGCGACGTGGACGGCGGCGCCACGGCCACGGTCGGAACGCGCGACGTGGTCGACGGCCTGTTCGCGGCCGGCGAGTGCTCGTGCGTGTCCGTGCACGGCGCGAACCGTCTCGGCGGCAACTCGCTGCTCGACGCGTGCCTGTTCGGCACGCGTGCGGGCCGCGCGTTGGCGGCGCGCGTCGCCGCGCATCCGGTCGACGATCCAATGGCCATGGACGACCCGGACGTGCAGGAGGAGGACGCCGCAATCGCCGAGTCCGCCGAAAAGGCGGCAGCGACGCGCGAAGACGAGCTGAAGGGTCTGCTGACGCCGCGCGCGGCCGTCGAGGACGCCACAGCCGACGACGATTCCGACGATCGCCCCGACGCGGTCTCCGACGACAACCCGTACCGGCTCATGGCCGACCTCGGCCGGGTGATGGAGCGTGCCGCCGCCGTCCGCTGCGACGCGGCGAGCCTGGAAACCGCGCTGCGCACCATCAATGAGGAACTCATCCCCCGTGCCGAGGCGCTGGCCACGCACGACAAGACCCCCGCGTTCAACCAGGAGGTCACCGCGATCTGGGAGGTGCGTCATCTCGTCACGCTGGCGCGCGTCGTGCTCGCCGCTTCGGACGCGCGCCACGAATCGCGCGGATCGCTCAAACGCAACGATTTCCCGGAGCGCGACGACGAACGGTTCCTCGCCCATTCGATGACCGACGCGACGGGCCGCGTCGCATGGCAGCCGGTGCACATCGTCGACATCCCGCCGAAGAAGCGCGAGTACTGAGTCCCGGCCCGTGTGGCCCGGACGGGCCGTCACACCATGACGGCCCGTCCGGGCACGCCTTATGTCACAATGGAGAGTTGTTTTGAGACCGATTCAGGAGGCGCGCGCATGACGAATTCGACCGTGACGACGGTGACGCTGAAGGTGAACCGTTTCACGCCGCGTCCCGAACGCGAACGGGATCGCGGCCGCGGCGGCAGCCCGTTCGCCCGCACGCGCAAAAGCTCGCCGTTCGGCGGCAAGTCGGAGGCGCCTGCACGACGTCGCCCGCGCGGCCGCCAATGGGTGCAGGAGTACACGATTCCCGCACGCCCCGAGGACACGGTGCTCGACTGCCTGCTGACGATCAAACGCACCGTCGACCCGACGCTCGCCTTCCGCTACTCGTGCGGCCACGGCATGTGCGGCTCGGACGCGGTGGCGATCAACGGTACGCCGAACCTGCTATGCACGGCCACGCTCAAGGACTGGGTGAAGACGGAAAGCGGCGTGCCCGCGGCCGACGACGGGTTCCGCCGCACCGGGGACGACTCGGCGGATGAGTCCGGGACGGACGAGACCGTTCTTCCCGCTACCGGAAGCCTCGGCGTCATCGAACTCGGACCGCTGCCGGGTTTCCCCGTCGAACGTGACCTCATCGCCGACATCGACCCGATGCTCGACCAGATCAGGAAGCTCAAGCCGTATCTGGAGGCGGACGGCGTACTCGCCACCACGCGTGAAGGCAAGGTGGACGTGTTCGAGTACCTGCAGCATCCGGACGAACTCGCGAAATACGAGCAACTGAGCAACTGCATCGCCTGCGGCGTGTGCGAAGGCTCCTGCCCCGTGTTCGCCGGCGGCGACGCGTTCATCGGCCCGGCGGCACTCATCTGGGCGAGCCGTTTCGTCAACGATTCGCGCGACACGATCACGATGGATCGTCTCGACGCGATCGACACGGCGGACGGCGTGGCCGCGTGCCAGTCGGTGCGCGCCTGCACGCGCCAATGCCCGCGCGGCATCGACGTCGGCGAGGAGATGTGGCAGATCGTCGCCAAAGTGCGCGAACGCTGACCGTCGGCACATGATTGCGAAGCGGTCGCGACGACCGATTCGCATGATGACTTTCAGAGGATGATAAAGGACAGGCTCATGGATAGGATGCAGTACACGAATCTCGCACAGGCATGGGGGTTCGTGGAGGACCACGCGCTTTCCCGGCAGACGCCGGCGATGGCCCAGATCCGTGCCGCCACCGAGAAGGCGGGCATGGTTCAGGGTTCGGCCGCGCAGGCGGAGGTCCTGTCCATGCTGGCTCATCTGACCGGCGCGAAATCCGTGATCGTGGTGGGCACCGGTTCGGTGATGGAGACGTTGGAGCTGGTGCGCGGCCTTGACGGCACGGGCCAGCTCACCGCCGTGGATTCCTCGGCGAAGGGCATCAGCGTGATCCGCAAGGCGTTCGACGTGGTGCAGGATTCCACGGCGACGAAGCTGCGCGCGGTGAACGCGCAGGCCGGCGTGTTCCTTCCCCGTCTCAACGCGGGCGACTACGACATGATCGTCGTGGCCGGCGACGCGGTCAACTACGCCGCGTCGTTCGAACAGGCGCCGCGGTTGCTGCGCGCCCACGGCGTCATCGTGTTCACCGATATGCTCGCCTTCTACGACGGCATGAATTCGGGCGGCGTGCTCGACCCGGCCGACCGCAGCGAGAAGGCCACGGCGATGCGCGCCATGCTCGACACGGTCGAATCGGACGACCGTTTCCGCAGCGTCCTCACCCCCACCGGCACAGGCCTGCTCATCGCGTCGAAACTGTGACCTGGCATCGTCGGATACGACACGTCGGCATGAGGGGCTGACCCGAATGACGGACGAATGCGATCGTTGGTCCAACCGACTCCGCATCTGGAAATGGGCTGACCTGCCGAAGGATATCAGAGGAAGGCACGGCAAACCAGTCGACCCCACGCTCGTGCCGCTTTCCCTATTGGCCGGTCTCGTCAAGTGAGCGACGATTCTGCTGCTCATGTATATACGGTTTACGGGCTCTGCGCATTATGGTGTGTATAGATTGTGCGCCTGTGGTTGTCGCCCCTCTCCCGCTGACGGGAGGGGGGACGCGTAGCGTCGGAGGGTAGTCACGGCTGGAGGCGCCGTGGTGACGGAGTGTGGTCGCGGGCTGGAATTCGACGCGTCCGTCGCTGTAGGGCTGGTCGTTTCGGGCGTGAGCTGGTCGTTTCGGGTGTGGGGCCGGCCGTTTCGGGTGTGGGGCCGGCCGTTTTCAGGGTGCGCGCGACGGACGCGTGCGGCGCGCGGCTTCCCATCCCCATGTCTCCGGCAGGACTGCTCCACAACACGTGCCGGAGAGCCTGTTGTGGAGCGGCATACCGCCACAACCCCCGTGCAAACCCCTGTTTTCGGCGCTCCCGGCCCGTAAAGTGCGCCACAACTCCCCGCAATCCCGGGTTCCGCTCCCGTTGTGGAGCGGGCCTGCTCCACAACAGAAGCCGGTATCGTTCCCACCGCGAGTCGTGGAGCAGACGGGCCCTCATAACGCGCCACAACTCCCGCGAACAGCCTCCCGCAACCGTGTTGTGGCGCACCGCCGCGCCACAACACGATCCCCGCACGCCGTCGTGGCGCACCGCCGCCCATCCCAGCGTCAGAACTCCCGGACGGAGCCGCCCATCTCCCGAATCCGCCACGCCCCCGAGGCCTAACGGCAGGAAGCCGGCGTTCAGCAATCCCGGACGAAGCCATTGATCTCCGGGATTCGGCGGCATCGGGGCATATATCGGGTATCGGCGCATGCCGTCCTACCGGGACGGATACGACGGCTCCCCGTCGAAGCGGAACCGCCGGCTCCGGCCCACTGCGCCCGACCGGCGAGCCCGGAACCGGAATCCGGAACACCACATCGAGTTCCCACGGTCGCCGGTCTGGACCCCCGTCGCACAACGCCATGCGAATCCTCGGACACGTCCTTCCCTACCAGACACCCTTTCAACGACGGGCGACACGGAACGACAAGGGCGAATGCGGGTTCGGCCCCCATCGCCACGTCACCTCGGACCCGCAACCACCCTCCGGCGCTACGCGCCGCCTCCCGCCGGCGGGAGGCAAGAAAGAGAACGCCCCCTCATACTTCCTGCGCCACCTCCCGCCGGAAGGAGACACAAGAGGCCGCATCCAATCATCCCGGAATCGTTCCCGTACCGGATGCTGTCTCAGCTGAGCGTGACGCCGGGAATCGCGCTCGTCGCCACGCGCACCGCCTCGTCCGCGTCGTCGGTGATCGTCACCAAGGCGGGGTCGACGCCGGAGATCATGCCATGCTCCTTGACGGGACCCTCCAGCCAGTCGAACAGGCCCCGCCAATAGTCCCTGCCGTACAGGACGACCGGCATGCCGTCCACCTTGTGCGTCTGCACCAGGGTCAACACCTCGAACATCTCGTCAAGCGTGCCGAACCCGCCCGGGCAGACGATGATGCCGGACGAGTATTTCACGAACATGAGTTTCCTCACGAAGAAGTAGCGGAAGCTCATGCCGAGGTTCACGTAGTCGTTGATGCCCTGCTCGTGGGGCAGTTCGATGCCGAGTCCCACGGATTTGCCGCCGGCCAGCGCGGCTCCCTTGTTCGCCGCCTCCATGATGCCGGGTCCTCCCCCGGTGATCACGGCGACGCCCGCCTTCGCGAGCCGCTCCCCCATGCGCCGCGCCGCCTCGTAGGCGGGGTCGTCGGAACGCGTGCGCGCGGAGCCGAACACGGCGACCGCGGGCCCCAGCTCGGCCAGCGCGCCGAAACCGTCGACGAATTCGGATTGGATGCGCAGCACGCGCCACGGGTCCATGTGCAGCCAGCCGGTGCCGTCGTCAGGGCGCAGCAGGTTGGCGGTGGTGTTGTCGGCGGGAATCATGTCCCCGCGCATGATGATCGGCCCGCGATGATAGGTCTGTCCGAGAGGCGCGTCCGCGTCGTTGTCATTGCTCATACCGCATGATTCTAACGCGCGACGGCCGCATGTCAGACGCGCGACGCAGCCTCGCGTTCGTAGCGTTTCGACTGGCGGCTCAGCAGCACGCCGGAGATCGCGGCGGCGATGAGCGAGCCGACGAGCACGCCGAAGCGCGCCTCGGCGGACAGTTCCGGATTGTCGTAGGCGAGGGAGGCGATGAGGAACGCGACGGTGAAGCCGATGCCGCACGCGCATGCGGCGGGGAACATGTCGCGCACGCGCAGCCCCTTCGCCATCTTCAGGCCGAACAGGTGCGTGGACAGCCATGCGGTGGCCATGATGCCGAGCGGCTTGCCGACGACGAGCGCGACGATCAGCGCGATGACGATCGGCGAGAGCATGAGCGCGGGCGTGAGCGATTCGAAGTGCACGCCGGTGGCGAACAGGGCGAACACGGGCAGGGCAAGCAGCGCGGAGAACGGCTGGAGTTTGCCCGCGTACCGGTCGGCGCGGGGCGTCGATTCGCCGTGCACCTCACGCGCGGGGGTGAGCAGGCCGACGAGCACGCCGGCGAGCGTCGGGTGCACGCCCGCCTCGAACATCATCACCCAGGCGAGGATGCCGACGACGGCGACGAGCGGCCACGGCACGCGCCTCATGCGCACGAGCACGTACCAGACGACGGCGCATGCGGCGATGCCGATGAACCAGTACCATGCGTTGAGCGCGGAGAAGAACACGGCGATGAGGATGATGGCGAGCAGGTCGTCGACGGTGGCGAGCGTCATAAGGAACGCGCGGATCGCGCCGGGCAACGCACGCGCGAAGATGGCGAGCACGGCGAGCGAGAACGCGATGTCGGTGGCGGTGGGTACGGCCCAGCCGCGCGCCATCTCGGCGAACGGGATCTCGCTGCCGGTGGTGGTGAGTACGAGGGAACCGGCCGGTCCGGGACCGTATTGCGCGAGCAGCGCGGTGACGGCCGTGAACAGGATGGGAGGCGTGACCATGCCGCCCACGGCGCATAGCATCGGCACGGCGGCGGCCTTCGGATTGGCGAGCGAGCCGGTGGTGAGCTCCTGCTTCAAGTCGAGACCGACGGTGAGGAAGAAGATGGTGAGCAGACCGTCCTGCGCCCAATGCCCGACCGGCAGGTCGAGGTTGGTGCGCGGCACGGCGATGTGCGTTTCGGCGATGGTTTCGAACATATGGGCGGTGGCCGGTAGGTTCGCGAGGATGAGGCCGAGGAACGCGAAGGAGAGCATGATAAGTCCGGCGAGGCGGTCGGACGCGGCAACGTGGCGGATCGTGCCCCACACTCCCCTGCGGCGTGTATCGTTGCCGTTCGTCATTCGTCCTCCCCTGTGCCGATGCCTGATGCTGATATTGGAAAAGCCCCTGTCACATACGTGAAAGGGGCTTTATCGTGCGCGAGACAGGATTCGAACCTGCGACCTGCTGATCCGTAGTCAGCTGCTCTAATCCGCTGGGCTACTCGCGCATACCGCCTGGTTTACCTCGTGCGGTCCGAGGTGGTGCGCCGGACAGGATTCGAACCTGCGACCTGCTGATCCGTAGTCAGCTGCTCTAATCCGCTGGGCTACCGGCGCATACCGAATCTTCGGTTATCGTGTCACGGTATCACCCGTGACGAGTGCGCGAGACAGGATTCGAACCTGCGACCTGCTGATCCGTAGTCAGCTGCTCTAATCCGCTGGGCTACTCGCGCATACCGCCTGGTTTACCTCGTGCGGTCCGAGGTGGTGCGCGAGACAGGATTCGAACCTGCGACCTGCTGATCCGTAGTCAGCTGCTCTAATCCGCTGGGCTACTCGCGCATGTTGTCTTGCTCAGGCAACTCGACATATATTACCCATCGTCCGCAGATTCGCAAGGTCGGCGTGTCGCACTATGCGGCGCGACGTCGTCTGCCTGTCGTGCGCGACGCGACCGGGTGCAGCTCCTGCGTGTCCACGTTTTCGCTGGAACGCACCATCTTCGGCACACCCGCGCCGGTGACGGACGCCTTGTCGACGATCACCTGCGTCACGTCCGGCATGCTCGGCAGCTGGAACATCGTGTCCTGCAGCGTGCGCTCGATGATGGACCGCAGTCCGCGCGCGCCCGTCCCCTGCCGTATCGCCGTGGCGGCGATGGCGCGGACGGCCTCGCGCGTGAACGCGAGATCGACGCCATCCGCCGCGAACAGCTTCATGTACTGTTTGACGAGCGCGTTGCCCGGTTTGGTGAGTATGGCCGCCAGATCGTCCTCGCCAAGCTCGTCGAGCACGCTGACGACGGGCAGACGGCCGATGAACTCGGGAAGCAGGCCGAATTCGGCGAGGTCGTCGGCGCTCACCTGCGCGAGCAGCTCCTCGTCCGGCACCTGATGGTCGTGCCATGCGGCGCCGAAACCGCTTTCACGCGCGCCGAGACGCGTCTTGATGATGTCCGTAAGACCGACGAACGCGCCGCCGCAGATGAACAGGATGCCTCGCGTGTCGATCTGCACGGTCTCCATGTCGCGGTGCTTGCGTGTTCCCTCGGCAGGGACGGCTGCGACAGTTCCTTCAAGAATCTTGAGCAACGCCTGCTGCACGCCTTCGCCCGACACGTCGCGCGTGATAGACGTGTTCTCGCCGCTCTTGCGCGCGATCTTGTCGATCTCGTCGATGTAGACGATGCCGTGCTCCGCCTTGGACACGTCGCCGTCGGCCGCCTGGATGAGCCGTTGCAGCACGGTCTCGACGTCATCGCCCACATAGCCGGCTTCGGTGAGCGTGGTCGCGTCGGTGATGACGAACGGCACGTTCATCACGCGGGCGAGCGTCTGCGCGAGATACGTTTTGCCGACGCCCGTGGGCCCCAATAGGAGGATGTTCGACTTGGCGACCTCGACGTCGGCGAGCGGGTCGCGACGACGCCCGCGCGCCCGCTCGTGCGTCTCGTCGAGTTCGCCGGCACGTTCCGCAAGCTCCATGTTGACGCGCTTGTAATGGTTGTATACGGCGACGGACAGGGCGCGTTTGGCCGTCTGCTGGCCGACCACGTACTTGTCGAGATACGCGTTGATCTGCACGGGCTTGGGCAGTTGCAGCGCGTTGACCTCGGCGTCCTTGTGCCGTTCCTCGGAGATGATGCCGACGCACAGTTCGATGCACTCGTCGCAGATCGCAGCCCCTTGGCCGGTGACGAGTTTGCGCACCTGATGCTCGGTCTTGCCGCAGAACGTGCACTTCGGCACGTCGTCGTCGTAGCTCACCACATGCCCCATCGCATCTCCTTCACTGTGTCGGCGCGGGTTCCGCCCGTCCTTTTTCGCCGGAAAACAAACAAAAGGCTCCCTTTCCCGTATGGCGGGAAAGGGAGCGCGCCACGCCTACTGGCGGTGTTCGAGCACCTCGTCGACGATGCCGTAGTCCTTGGCCTCGGCGGCCGTGAGGAACGTGTCGACCTCGATATCCTTGGCGATCTTCTCCTGGGACTGGCCGGTGTGCTTGGCGAGCGTCTTCTCAAGCCATTCGCGCATGCGCAGCATCTCACGCGCCTGGATCTCGATCTCCGTGGCCTTGCCGAAGCCCTGGTCGATGGCCGGCTGGTGGATGAGCACGCGCGCGTTCGGCAGCATGAGACGCTTGCCCTTGGTGCCGGCGGCGAGCAGGATCGCGGCGGCGGAGGCGGCCTGGCCGAGGCACACGGTCTGCACGTCCGGCTTGATGTACTGCATCGTGTCGTAGATGGCGGTCATGGCGGTCATCGAACCGCCGGGCGAGTTGATGTACATCATCACGTCGCGGTTCGGATCCTGCGATTCGAGCACGAGCAGCTGCGCCATGATGTCGTCGGCGGAGGTGTCGTCCACCTGCACGCCCATGAAGATGATGCGGTCCTCGAACAGACGCGTGTACGGGTCCTGCCTCTTGAAGCCGTACGGGGTCTTCTCCTCGAACTGCGGCAGGATATAACGGTTCTGCGGCGCGAACGCGGCTTCACGACGCGCGGACGGCATGAAGCCGACGACTCCCGCGGGACCGGCCAGACGGTCGGCGCGCGCGGCGAACTTCGCTTCCTCGGATGCCATGCTGGTCACTCTCCCTTCGTCATCGAATCGTGCGTGGTGATGATCTTGTCCACGAAACCGTACTCCAGCGCCTCGGTGGCGGTGAACCAATGGTCGTACTCGTTATCGCGGTAGATCTCCTCGACCGTGTGGCCGGTCTGTTCGGCGGTCAGCTCGCTCATGGTCTTCTTCATGTCCATGATGAGTTCGGCGTTGATGCGCACGTCGGTGGTGGTGCCGCCGATGCCGCCGGACGGCTGGTGCATGAGCACGCGGGCGTGCGACGTCAGGAAGCGCTTGCCCTTGGTGCCGGAGCTCAGCAGGAACTGGCCCATCGAGGCGCACATGCCGAGGCCCACGGTCGCCACGTCCGGCTCGATGAGCTGCATGGTGTCGTAGATGGCCATGCCGGCGGTGATGGATCCGCCCGGCGAGTTGATGTAGAGCCAGATGTCCTTCTTCGGGTCCTCGGCCGCCAGCATGAGCATCTGCGCGCAGATGCGGTTGGCCATGTCGTCCTTGACCTCTTCACCCATCCAGATGATGCGGTCCTTGAGGAGCCTGTTGAAGATCGGGTCGGCGAATCCGGCGGCCGGTGCGTCGTCGGCCATGACCGGGAGGGTTGCAAGAGTGTTGCTCACCTTATTCTCCATTTCGAATACTGTCATAAACAGTATTCAAGCCTACCGCCTTCAAGCGACGGAGCGGCGCATTTCGCCCGCTTTCGGCTCGACGCGTACAGCCGCGCCGCGACCTCGCCCACCGTCGCGTATCTTCCCGTATGGGCGCGCAATCACTTGGCGCGCACGCGGCTCCCTCTACGCGGCTCCGGGCGCCAGCGCGTTGGACTCCACCTTGCGGATGCACATAATCAGATCCATCGCCTGCGCGGAGTCGAACAGCCTGAAGAGCGGCCGCGGCCTGTCGAACGGCGGTTTGGCGAGCTGCGCCGGATCCAGGTACCCGTTGCGTTCTATATAGTCGATGACCATGTGCAGGAAGCCGATCTGCGCCTGATTGAGCGTATGCGCGTTGATGAAACCGGAGAACGCCTCCATCGCGGCCTCATGGTCGAGTTTGGCGATGCGCCTGACCAGCAGTCCGAACGGCGTGTCGCCATATGCGGCGCGATACTCCTCCTGCGTGCCCAGCAGTTCGACGAGCACGCGTTCGAGTTCACTGTAGTCGTCGGCGGTCAGCGGCTCGTTGCGCCGCAGCTTGCGTATCGTCCCGTCGTCCTTGTGCTCGTTGACGTAGCGGTTGACCTTGAGCTTGTAGTCCTCGTAGTGCTCGGCGATGTCGAACGGCTGGCCTTCGACCCGTTCGACCAACGGATCGGTCAGGTCGGTGATGATGGTGCGGCGTCTGCCGGCGTCCGCGACGAAGCGCACGAGACCGCGCAAGGCGATGCGCACCCGTTCCAGTTCGGTGACGGACATATGGGCGAGACGGTCACCGTCGTTCACGATCCGGGTGATCGGTCCGCGTTGCGCGCTCACCTGCGGGATGGTCATGCGCTCGTTCAGGCGCACGGCGATCGACCGTATCTTCGCCGCACATGCCCCGGCCGGCCGGCCGCCCGCGCAGGAGACCATCATCGCGTACATGAGCGCGTCGAACCGTAGCGCGTACACGTCCGGCTCGTCGTAATGCGCCAATGGCGCCAGTTCGTGCACGAGGTCGTGCACGTCCAGTTCGGTCAGGGAATCGAATGCACCGGCCGCGCGGTATCGTTCCACGAATTCGCGTTTGAGCCGCACCGCGGCCTTGGTTGCGTCCCATGAGCCGATCTGGCCGGTGAGGTCGGCGACCAGATCGCTTCGCCATTGCACGACGTGCGGGTCGGCGGTGAACGCGCTGGATTGGAAGGCCCGCACGAGTTCGGCCTTGCGGGCGAAGACGCGTTCGCTGACGGATGCGGCGAGCTTGTCTTCGACCGGGTTCGTCTGTTCGCGGAAGAACGCGAAGTTGCCGCAGTAGTCGAAGATCTTGAAGCGGCGTTTGCCGATGTATTCGCCGTCGATGCCGTCCACGCAGTCGAGTTCGGGGCTGAGTCGGGTGCCGCGGCCGATCATCTGCCAGAATTTGATTTTCGATCGCACCGGTTTGAAGAACACGAGGTTGACGACGTCGGGCACGTCGACGCCGGTGTCCATCATGTCGACGGATACGGTGATGACGGGCAGCGGCTTGCGTTTGAATTCGGCGATGACGCTGTGCGCGTAGTCGTCGCCGTGCAGCACGGTTTTGATGAAGCCGTGCGCCGACTCCTTGGGATAGCGCGCCGCGTAGCGTTCGGCGATGTAGCGCGCGTGCCGCTGGTTGGCTGCGAAGATGATGGTTTTGCCGAGCCGTTCGCCGCCGTCGGTCTTGATGCCGTTGTCGTGCAGGTCCTCCAGGACGGTGTCCACGGTGGCTGGATTCATCACGTAGGTGTTGATCGCCGAGGCGTCGATGTGCGCGGGCAGGTTCGCCGCATCGTCCAGATCGCCGTTTTCCCCGTCCTCTCCTGCGTCGTCGCCGCCGAAGTCCTCCTCGTAGCGCTCCTTGTCTTCGTCGGACAGGTCGTCGTAGGTGATGCCTTCGTCCATGAATTTGGTTTTGGCTTCGATGTTGACGTATGGCACGAGCACCTTGTCCTTGAGCGCCTGCGCGTACTCGTAGACGTAGGTGGGTACGCCGTGCTGCACATGGAAGAAGTCGTAGGTGTTGCGGTCCACGTCGTTGCGCGGGGTGGCGGTCAGTCCGACCATGAGCGCGTCGAAGTGGTCGAAGATGACCCGGTATTTCCTGAAGATCGACCGGTGCGCCTCGTCGACGATGATGAGGTCGAAGTGGCCTGCGGAGAACGCGGGCTTGCCGCCCGTGCCGGTTTCCGCGTCGATGGCGTTGATCATGGTCTGATAGGTGGAGAACACGACGCGCGCGTCCGTATCGTGCTTGTTGGAGCACAGGTTGCACAGCGACCAGTCGGGGAAGTATTCGCCGTATGCGCTGTGCGCCTGCGCGACGAGTTCGACCCGGTCGGCGAGGAACAGCACGTTCTTGACGAGTCCGGCGCGCATGAGCACGTCGGCGAGCGCGGCGGAGACGCGTGTCTTGCCGGTACCGGTGGCCATGACGAGCAGGCTGCGGCGTTGGCCTTGGTTGAGGTTGTCGCAGACGGCCTGAATGGCTTCGAGCTGGTAGGTGCGGCCGTTGCCGCCGGCGACGGTGAGGTTGACGGGGACGGTGGATGGGTCGATGGCGGTGCGGCGGCGGTCGATGATGCGCTGCAGGTCATCCTGGGCGAAGATCTCGCCGACCTGACGGTAGGAGCCGTGCTCGTCGTCGACGAAGTAGGTGCGGTAGCCGTTGGTGAGGAAGATGAGCGGCCGGTAGCCGAACCTGCGTTCGAGGCAGTCGACGTAGAGGCGTGCCTGTTGGAGTCCTTTGGCGGGATCGTATGCGGTGCGTTTGGCTTCGATGATGGCGAGCGGCTTGCCGTCGCGCCCGTTGAGGAGGTAGTCGATGCGTCCTTGTTGGCCGGGGTGGTCTTCCATGCCGGTGACAGGGTATTCGGTGATGACGTCGCGTTCCATGTTCCAGCCGACCAGTTGCAGGTCGAGGTCGATGAAGCGTGTGCGGGTCTGGTATTCGTCGAATTCGTCAGCGGGGACGTGTTCGACTGCGGGTTGTTCGGCCTTGCGTGCGGCGAGCTGGTCGCTCAGGTCGCGGATGTGTTGTTCGAGTGCGGCGATACGGGCGGTCTGTTCTCCGATCTGCGCTTCGTATTCCCTGCGTGCGGCGTCTTCCTGAGTCTTGCGTTCCTTGGCGGCGAGCGCGCGGCTGACGGCGGGGACCTGTTTGGGGTCGAAGGTGCGTTTGGCGTAGCGGCGGCCGTAGCTGTAGTCGATCCATTGGATGAACGCGAAGAGGATGTTCAGGGAGAACATCGCGTCTTCGGGTTTGAGCTGCGCGTTGCGGTGGGCGGCCATGTTGCCGGCCTTGATGACGTATTGCAGGGATTCCCACAGGTGGTCGTCGGAGAGCGCGTTGCGGAAGGTGGGTTCGTGGACGAGGGATTGCAGGTTGTCCTTGTACGGCGGCCGGATGGTCTCGTCGGCGGCGTACACCCATTTGACGGCGAGTTCGAACGCGCGGCGGGCGGCAAGCGCGCTGATGGTCGGCGACAGCGAAAGCGCGCGTTCGGCTTCGAGGCACGCGTCGGCGAACATCGCGTAGTCGTCCTGGCCTGTCAGAAACGAGAAGTTGGCCATATCCGTCTCCCTCATGCGCTGCGTCGCGGCGATTGTCGTCCGATCAAATCCATCGTACAACGCGCAGGATCGTTGCGTTCGTCCGCGGCGACGGTCAGGCTCCCAGCAGGGTGACGGGAACCACGTATACGCCTTCTTTGGTCGCTCGCGCATATACGCCGTTGCCGACGATGACCATGAGAAACGATGGCTCCCTTTGCTGCGAGTACGGGTTCGCCATGACGGTGTTGCGCACTTTCAGCAGCGAGTCGACGCCTTCCTGCGTCTTGTTTTCGCCGAGTTTGATTTCCACGGCGCCCCATCTGCCGTCTTCGAGTTCGATGATGGCGTCGGCTTCCAGACCCTTGTCGTCGCGGTAGAAAGAGACCTTGGGATGTTCGAGACCGACCCATGCGGATGAGTACACCAGTAGGTCCCGTATGACCAGGTTTTCGAACACATCGCCGAATATCTGCCCGTTGGACAGTAGCCGCATGGGGTTGATGCCCAACGCGGAGACCGCGAGGGAGGGGTCCACGAAATATCGTTTCGGTTTGACCCGCATACGGTTGCGCGCCTTGATCGGCGCATCCCAGCTGGGTAGTTCCTCGATGAGGAATTCGCGGATCAGCATATCCACATAGCCGGTGGTGGTGATGCGGGAAGGTTCGGTGTCCGCGGTCTCGTCATCCGCGTAGAGGTCTCGGCTGAGCGTCTTGATCGTGGCGGCCTTGGCGTTGTTGCGGGCGAGCGACATGATGATGCGTCGCGTCAGGGCGGGGTTCTTGCCCATGCGGGGAGCATTGTCCTCGCAGACGGCTTCCAGATACTGTTGCGGAACGTACAATGCGCTTTCGAGATCGCGGTCGAGGGACGCCGGCCACCCTCCCCGGCATATCCATTCCGCGATCTGCGATAGCGAGACCTGCGTGGCGGATGGCGTGAATTCACCGTCGAACAGTTTGCGCAGCGATACCGCTCCGGTGGACAGTCCCTGCTCGTAGAGGCTCATGGGGCGCATGCGCAGATGCGCGATCCTTCCCGCACCGCTGTGTTCGTACTGACTGAGCGGCGGGGCGCTGGAACCGGTAAGCAAATATTGCCCGGGACGGTTGGACTGCTGGTCGACGGCATGCCGGACCGCGTCGCGCACTGCAGGCACGGTCTGCCATTCGTCGATCAGATGCGGCTGTTCACCGATGAGCGGCATGGTCGGATCGGCTTCGGCCAAGGGGCGAACACGGTAATCGTCAAGGCCGGTGACGCTCTCGGCGTGCGACAACGCACACCACGTCTTCCCGCACCATTTCGCGCCGTCGATCTGCACCGCGCCGAACACGTCGAGTAGCTTGGACACTTGGTCGTCCAACAGACGCGGTCTGTACGAGTCAGGTCGAAGCGTCACACAATCACCTCATTTATCATTTTGTACCGTTTTCGTTATACATTTTACACCAATCGCACTATACATTTTACACCATCCGAAACCGTGATTCCATCCGCACGCAAAGGCCCCTACAGTGCGAAGTAGCGTTGGGCGAGGCTGGCGTAGAGGATGTCAAGACGACAAGGCCCCCATCCTCACTGTTCTGCTTCCGCAAACCCCTCAATCGACAGCCCAAGCGACTCCGATCTGGCGGCCACGGTCAGACATCAATGGAAATCATGGATTTGTACGGCATTGAATACCATGTCGTCGTCACATATCCCAATGGAGTCCGAGCCGGATACGTGCCGAACCATCATTACAAGCCCAAACGAAGCGGCACTCGTCAAACATGGTTCCCTCAGCATTGGAGAGAACACGACATCACCAAGGCCGCCGAGCATGTCATGAAACTGAAAAGTAATCAGAATGCCCCGGACGGACACATCATATGGGGAACATGGCGGAACGTACGCGTCGGCGTCATCAAACGTGGCGGACTTGTCAATACCGTATTCCCCGCAGAGATCCAGCCCAGCCACCTATGGTTAAAAAACAGGAAAGCACGAAAAACTGAGGAGATGCGGCATGTTCGACATCAACAACGTACAAGCGATTATGGCACGATACGATCACATCCATCCGGAGGATTCATATCTGCTTGACCAATACTGGAATGATTTGTCCGGAGCGTTGGTCCAAGACACGAACGGCACCATCCGCTATCTTCTGAACAACGCCACCCCCGAGGAATTGGATAAAATCAGCGAAGTAACAGATGAGCTCGTGGAACGAACCCAAAGCATCGAACTGATCAAAGCGATCAGAACGGCATACTGCAAATATCCGGAAACCCTCAACGATCATCTGCTATTCAGCAATCTCAATCTGTCCATTACCATCGCCCTCAAGGACAAGAAGGCGGCACAACAATTGCTTGCCTGGAAGCCGACCAGGACGGATTGAGCACATGCACAGCAGCACCAATGCCATTCGTATTCAGCTTGTCGACCACAAGAATCACGAAGCTCTGGCAGAAGGATAGGCGGACGAATGGCGGGATATTCGTTCGCCAGCCACATCGGTTACAGGGCGAAGTAGCGTTGGGCGAGGCTGACGTAGAGGGTGTATACGGTCGAACCCCTCGTTGGCCCACGCCCGCAGTGGCCTGCCGCCCAGACAGCAGACCAAGAGGCCTATCGACACCCCAAACCCGAGAGGACGCAATCTCAGCCGACGAACATTGCAGACTTGCCGTTTTGGGAATATGCATTATACTTTTGGTAAAAGCATAGAAGGAGCGAACCATGACAAAAGAATTGGGCGAAAGGATGCTGAAGCTGATGAGGCAGCAGGGGCGAACACAGAAAAAGGTGGCGGAACTGATCGGCACCACGGAGGCCACAATGTCGCGCTATGTCTCAGGCGACCGGGAGCCGAAGGCCGACGTTCTATCAAATATCGCAACAGCACTCCATACGACGTCAGACTATCTACTTGGCCGAGAATCGGAGCAGAATGATCTCGATTCAGCTTACACACTCGTGGCTCGCAACGCGTCCCGACTCACACCGGAACAAAAGCATGCCATTTTGGAAGCGCTGTTTTCCTCGAATACGGAGGACGGAAAATGAACGAGTCACACACCGGTGCCACACTGCCATCATGGCGCTATGAAGAAATCAAGGAAACCATGACCCTTCTGCTGTGGTGTCAGAAAATCACGCATCTGCCAATAAGCGGCTTCGAGATCGCCCGTCGACGGGGAATCAATGTAATCCCCTACTCACATGGCACGGAGGAACTGCGACGCCAATACATGGCCGCCAGTAGCGACGGATTCAACATCACTGACTCCGAAGGGCATAGCACCATCTATTACAACGACGAGATGCCGTATGAACGCATAAATTTCACCATCCTGCATGAAATCGCCCACATTGTGCTCGGACATCAGGAACACAGTGAGCTCGCCGAGAAAGAGGCAAATTTCGCTGCAGGTTTCCTCGCTGCGCCACCGGCCGCCCTCTTCCCGTTCAATCCGCAATCTCCTCTGGAGGTGGAGATGATGTGCCACGTCAGCAGACAAGCAGCGATTCATAGCTTCAGCCGGTACCAGTCATGGAAACGTGTCAAGCAGCATCATCCTCTGACCGATTACGAACAGATGCTGTACGACATGTTCTCCAAAGCAAGGAGGGAAGCGCAAACAACTCCCAAATAATGAAGAGGCGCTCCACGGAGCGCTCGAACGAACCACGAAACACCTCTCCAGAGGATGCATGCATCCTACTTACTGCAATCTGTATTATGCATCATCCTCTGGAGTTCAACAAATCAATACCGCATATCAGCTGAATGCGGAAGTAACTCTGCAAGGAGGAACATATGGTCATACCGCATAACACACGAGCAGGATGCCATGACGTATTCCACGCATCATTGCTTCGTGACGCACGTTATGACAGCTCTCTGGAATTTCCGTGGCTGAAAGCCGAATCAAAAGGGCGCTATTGCTGTTTTCGTGGGTGTCGGTTCGTCGTTGAGCCAGTTCGTCGTTGAGCCGTTGATTCCGTAAGCGTAAGGGGCGTTCCCGCGTATTCTGTTTTCCGACC
>NZ_JBKEVI010000020.1:0-50155 GCF_056357035.1 Bifidobacterium sp. LH_417 | reverse complement strand
CCCGGACCCGACCGGCAAACCCCCGGCCGGACGGCGAAGCACGCCCACCACGCACAACCCCTAACCCGATACATCACCCCGGCCACAAGTTGACAAAAACATAGGAACACCCCCTCCCGCTGGCGGGAGGTTGTGTGTTCGAGTCGTCCCCTGTATCTTCCTCCCGCTGGCGGGAGGTGGCGCGTAGCACCGGAGGGTGGACCCATGGGGAGTGATGCCTGTCCATGCTGCTGCAGTCTTCGTATCCACCGATCCCCTGCCGGCGGAACCACCCCCACCCGGCTCACACCGGGAGCCCCCGCCAGCGGGGGCGAAGAAACCGTGGCAGGCTAGACGGGAAGTAGAACACATGAGGCATGGCCTCCCTATTCTCCTCCCGCTGGCGGGAGGTGGCGCGCAGCGCCGGAGGGTGGTCGCGGGCCGGGTAGACCACGGTTTTGGTGTTCTTCGCATTATGGTGTGTATAGCCTCGCGCGGTTGTGATTTTCACCTCCCTCCCGCTGGCGGGAGGTGACAATCAGCGCTGGAGGGCGGTCGCGGGCCGGAATCCGATGTGTTCGCCACCGCTGTATGTCGCAGATGTACCACTATTCCCCTCCCGCTGGCGGGAGGTGGCGCATGGCGCCGGAGGGTGGTCGCGGGCCGGGTAGACCACGGTTTTGGTGTTCTTCGCATTATGGTGTGTATGGCTTCGCACGGTTGTGATTTTCACCTCCCTCCCGCTGGCGGGAGATGGCAATCAGCACCGGAGGGCGGTCGCGGGCCGGAATCCGGTGCGTTCGTCACTGCTGAGCCGGTTGTTCCAGGCGTGGGCCGGTCGGTTTCGTGGGCCAGCCGTTCCAGGCGTGGGCCAGCCGTTTTCGGGCGTGGACCAGCCGTTTTCGGTGTGTGTGCGGCGGACGCGCGCGGCGCGTGGCACCCTGTGCCCCGTGTTCCGGCCGGGCCTGCTCCACGACACGTGCCGGAGAGCCTGTTGTGGAGCAGCATACCGCAGCAACCCCCGTACAAACCCCTGTTTTCGACGTTCCCGGCCCGTAAAGTGCGCCACAACTCCCCGCAATCCCGGGTTCCGCCCCTGTTGTGGAGCGGGCCTGCTCCACAACAGCCGCCGGTATCGTTCCCACCGCGAGTCGTGGAGCAGCCGGGCCCTCAAATCGCGCCACAACTCCCACGAACCGCCTCCCGCAACCCAGTTGTGGCACACCACCGCGCCACAACACCATCCCCATATGCCGTTGTGGAGCGCCACCATCCCCGCAACATGATCCCCGCACGCCGTCGCGGCATACCACCATCCCAGCAGCTGCTCCATGGCACGGATCAGCGCAACGAGCGGAGCATCGCGGTCCCCCGCGGTGCGGACCGGTGCGGCGTCGTGGGGCATCATGGTCCCACGACACGCTCCCCGCATAATGTTGCGGCACCCCCCCCGGGGCGTGGATCGGCGCAGCGGGTGGAGTCCGAGAACGCCCCTTGGCCCGGAGCCGGCCGCCGCATCGCTCTAGGCGGCCGTTCCCGGCGTCACAGATCCCGGAGGCGATCGGCCTCGTCCGGAATCCGGGACGCCCCCGCCGCCCGGAGTCCCGGATTCGGGAAAACGGCCCTATCGTCCGGAATCCGGGACACTGGGAAAGACTCAGCATCCCGGATTACGGATGATGCCGCTCATCTCCGGAATCTGGGACGCTGGGAGCGGCTCAGCATCCCGGATTACGGACGAAGCCATTGTTCTCCGGAATCCGGGACATGCCCCCGTGGATCAGTGTCCCGGGTTCGGGATGATGGGGCGGTTCTCCGGGATTTGTGACGCCGGGGCGTATGCCGACGCGTATCGTCCCGCCGGGCGGGTACGGAGACTCCCCACCGAGGAGGAGAAGCGGTGACCCCGGACCGCGTGCCGGTCCGACGGGCGGCACCACAAGGAATGCTCGGCTTGTTCCCGCCGAGGCGTACGTCCCCGCAGGCCGGCAACGGCGGCAAACGGATACAGGGGCGTATAATCCGTGCCCCGGTATAAAGAAACGGGATCCCCGACATCCCGCACCCGGCACCACCCTCCGGCGCTGTGCGCCACCTCCCGCCAGCGGGAGGGGAATACGAAGGCGGCTCGCGCGTGCCACCTCCCGCCAGCGGGAGGGAAGATGGAATTGTAGCCGCGTGGCCCGATGCCGCACGGCTCGTGGCCGCCTTCCGGCGCTGCACGTCACCTCCCGCCAGCGGGAGGGGACGCGGAAATCGGAGCCGCACGGCAATGCATACTCCACTACGGGGGATCTTGTTAGCGCTAAGTAGGCACGATACGATATGCTCGTGCGTTAGCGTTCAAAATAATACGAACACATGAGCATAGTTGTAGCGCCTTGGGGCGCATGGGAGGATTCCAGGTGAGGACGTTAATCCAGGCCCTGAAGACGAAGGAACTGAGGAAGAAGATTCTCTTCGTCCTCTTCATCATCATCATCTATCGTATCGGTTCGTTCATCCCGACGCCGGGAGTGGACTACACCGTCGTGCAGAAGTGCGTGGCCACCCTGCAGGGCAGCCAGGAGAACTTCATCGGACTGGTGAACCTGTTCTCCGGCGGTGCCATGCTCCAGTTGTCGATCTTCGCACTGGGTGTCATGCCGTACATCACCGCGTCCATCGTCGTGCAGCTGCTGCGCGTCGTCATCCCTCGCTTCGAGGCCCTGCATAAGGAAGGACAGTCCGGCGAGGCGAAGCTGACGCAGTACACCCGATACCTCACCATCGGTCTGGCCGTGCTGCAGTCCACCACGATCCTCGTCACCGCCCGCTCCGGCGCGCTGTTCAACTACGCCTGCTCCCAGGTCATCCCGGACGGCTCCGTGTGGAACCTCATCGTCATGGTGCTCGTCATGACCGGCGGCACTGGTCTGATCATGTGGATGGCCGAGCTCATCACCGACAAGGGCATCGGTCAGGGCATGTCCGTGCTCATCTTCATGTCCATCTGCTCCGGCTTCCTGCCGCAGCTGTGGGAGATCGGCTGGGGCACCAACGGTAGCGACGGCGACTGGACCAAGTTCGCCATCGTCGTGTCCGTGCTCGTCGTCATCCTCATCTTCGTCGACTTCGTCGAACTGTGCCAGCGCCGCATCCCGGTGCAGTACACGCGCCGCATGATCGGCCGTAAGATGTACGGCGGCTCCTCCACCTACCTGCCGCTCAAGATCAACATGTCCGGCGTCATCCCGCCGATCTTCGCCTCGTCGATCCTCGCGATTCCGACGCTCATCGCGCAGTTCGGCAAGTCCGACCAGAGCTGGGTCAAGTGGATTAACGCCAACCTGGCGGACACCACCAGCGTGTGGTACATCGCGCTGTACGCGCTGATGATCGTGTTCTTCTGCTTCTTCTACACGGAGATCACGTTCAACCCGGACGAGACCGCCGACAACATGAAGCAGTACGGCGGCTTCATCCCCGGCATCCGCGCCGGCAACGCCACCAGCCGTTACCTGAGCTACGTGATGAACCGACTCAACACGGTGGGCGCCGTCTACCTGCTGTTCGTCGCGCTCATCCCGACCGTCCTCATCATGGCCCTCGGCCTCAACACGCAGCTGCCGTTCGGCGGCACGACGATCCTGATCATCGCGGGCGTCGGCCTCGACACCCTGCGCCAGGCCAAGGCTCAGACCGAGCAGTTCCAGTACGCCGGATTCCTGCTCGAGGACATCGACCACAAGGAAGGCTGAGTCCTTCCCGGGAGTCCTTCCCGGGAGTCCTTCTTCAGGGGCGTCTTCCTCGTCAGGAGGGTGACGCCCCGCCAACCATCAACCGCAACATACGAGACAGGAGCACGACATGCGTCTTCTCATCATGGGCCCGCAGGGCGTCGGCAAGGGCACCCAGGCCGCGCTGCTCGCCGAGCACTACGGCATCCCCGCCATCTCCACCGGCGACATCTTCCGTGCCAACATCAAGGGCAAGACCGAGCTGGGTCTCAAGGTCATCGCGTACACCGACAAGGGCGAACTCGTGCCGGATGAGCTGACCAACTCGATCGTCAAGGATCGTCTCGCCCAGGACGATGCCAAGAACGGCTGGATTCTCGACGGCTACCCGCGCAACGCCTCCCAGGTCGAGGCGCTGGACGCCATCCTCGCCGAACTCGGCACTCCGCTCGACGCGGTCGTCGCGCTCGACGCCGATCACGACGTCCTCATGCAGCGCATCGCCAAGCGCGCCGAGGAGCAGGGCCGCACCGACGACAACCCGGAGGCCATCGCCAAGCGTCTCGCCACCTACGCGAAGGAGACCGCCCCGCTGCTGGACACCTACCAGTCCCGTGGCCAGCTGGTCGCCATCGACGGTGTCGGCGAGATCGACGAAATCCAGAAGAACATCGTCGCCGCGCTCGACGCCCGCTGAGCGTGACGCGCGCGGGCATCGTGCGTAACGCGATAAGCGACGCGCGACGCACGTAACGCGCGCATATACCATACGACTGAAGAGCCGGACGAAATGACACGCCGAGTGTCTATTTCGTCCGGCTCTTCGCTATTCTAGTAACTTGGTGTGTCTTCGGATACGTCAATGTAATGCAACCAACGAAACGGAAGCCGGGAGCTCATGGCAAAAGACGGTGTGATTGAAGTCGAAGGTAGGGTGGTCGAAGCGCTGCCCAACGCGATGTTCCGCGTTGAACTCGAAAACAAGCACATCGTGCTGGCCACCATTTCCGGAAAGATGCGGAAGAACTACATCCGCATCCTCCCGCAGGACCGCGTCGTGCTCGAGATGAGCCCGTACGATCTCAACCGCGGTCGCATTACGTACCGTTACAAGTAAGGTACAAGCAAAGGATAACCATGAAGGTCAGCCCTAGTGTGAAGAGGATCTGCGAGAACTGCCGCGTGATCCGTCGTCACGGCCGCGTCATGGTGATCTGCACCAACCCGCGCCACAAGCAGCGTCAGGGCTGAGAGCAGATTCTCCAGCGGCACAATTGAAAATCAGGCGCTCACTCACAGTGCTTCCCGCAAGGGAACGACACTGAACCACGGGTACGTAGGCCCGTGCCGGAGAACCGGACGAGTGGGTGCAAGACCTACGTCAACCAGAAGGAATCGCAATGGCACGTCTTGCCGGAGTCGACATCCCCAATGAGAAGCGCATCGAGATCGCCCTCACCTACATCTTCGGTGTGGGTCGCACTCGTGCGAAGGAAACGCTTGCCGCGACCGGTATCAACCCGGACATTCGCGTCAAGGATCTGACCGACGAGCAGCTGATCACGCTGCGTGACTACCTCGAGGCCAACTACAAGATCGAGGGCGATCTGCGTCGTGAGATCGACGCGGACATCCGTCGCAAGATTCAGATCAACTGCTACCAGGGCCAGCGTCACCGCAGGGGACTTCCTGTGCGCGGCCAGCGCACCAAGACCAACGCCCGCACCCGCAAGGGCCCGAAGCGCACGGTCGCCGGAAAGAAGAAGGCCACCAAGTAGTAGGTGGCATTGGCACGGGCCACGGGGCAACACCCATCGCCTGCGCCGCAACCCCAAGCAAACAAATTCGTTACTAGGAAACGAGGGTCAATGGCAGCGCCTAAGCAAGCCGCTCGTAAGCCCGCTCGTCGCCGCGATCGCAAGTCGATCCCGGTGGGCCAGGCTCACATCAAGTCCACTTTCAACAACACGATCATCTCGATCACCGATCCGTCCGGCGCGGTTGTGTCCTGGGCGTCCGGTGGCGACGTCGGCTTCAAGGGCTCCCGTAAGTCCACGCCGTACGCTGCTGGCATGGCCGCCGAGTCCGCCGCCCGCAAGGCGATGGAGCACGGTGTCAAGAAGGTCGATGTGTTCGTCAAGGGCCCGGGTTCCGGTCGTGAAACCGCCATCCGTTCCCTGCAGTCCGCTGGTCTCGAGGTCGGTTCCATCACCGACGTCACCCCGCAAGCGCACAACGGCGTTCGTCCTCCGAAGCGTCGTCGCGTCTGAGCACTACTAGACAATATTCATCCAACCCGCTGTTGGTCCGGTGAGTGCACCACCGGCCAAAAGCTGAAAGGATACCACAGTGCTTATTGCACAGCGTCCGACTCTTACCGAGGAATCGCTGAACACCCAGCGCTCCCGCTTCACCATCGAGCCGCTCGAACCGGGCTTCGGCTACACGCTTGGCAACTCGCTGCGCCGCACCCTGCTGAGCTCGATTCCGGGAGCCGCTGTGACTTCGGTGCGTATCTCCGGTGCCCTGCACGAGTTCACCACTCTGCCGGGCGTCCAGGAGGACGTGACTGAGATCCTGCTCAACATCAAGGGCATCGTGCTCACCAGCGAGTACGACGAGCCTGTCGTGATGTACCTGCGCAAGAGCGGCAAGGGCGAGGTCACCGCCGGTGACATCACCCCGCCGGCGGGCGTGACCATCGCGAACCCGGACATGCACATCGCCACCCTCGCCGAGGACGGCGAGCTCGAGATCGAGTTCACCGTCGAGCGTGGCCGTGGCTACGTGCCGGCTGCGATGAACAAGCAGGACAATGACGAAATCGGTCGTATCCCGGTCGATTCCATCTACTCCCCGGTGCTCAAGGTGAGCTACAAGGTCGAGGCGACCCGTGTGGAACAGCGCACGGACTTCGATAAGCTCATCCTGGACGTGGAGACCAAGCCGGCCATCTCCCCGCGTGACGCGGTGGCTTCCGCCGGTTCCACCCTGGTGGAGCTGCTCGGCCTGTGCCGTGAGCTCAACACCCAGGCCGAAGGCGTCGAGGTCGGCCCCGCCCCGGTGGCGGAGGAGTCCAACCCCGAACTCGCCGTGCCGATCGAGGATCTCAACCTCACGCAGCGCAGCTACAACTGCCTCAAGCGCGAGGGCATCCACACCATCGGCGAGCTGGTCTCCCACACTGAGCAGGATCTGCTCGATATCCGCAATTTCGGCATGAAGTCCATCGATGAGGTCAAGGAGAAGCTCCAGTCTCTGGGCATGTCCCTGAAGGCCTCCCCGCTGGGTGGCTTCGATGCCAACAATCTCGAAGGCGGCACCTTCTTCTCGCCTGAAGACGAGTGAGAACCCGTTAGCCGAATTCGACCAACCGTCCGACCGGTTCGGATGTTCGGGCCACTGCCCACCTGAACCGGCCTGACATAAGGAGTTACTATGCCCACACCTAAGAAGGGCCCGCGTCTGGCCTCCAGCCCGGCGCACGAGCGTCTGATGCTCGCGAACATGGCCACCAGCCTGTTCCAGAACGGCCGCATCGTCACCACGCTGCCGAAGGCCAAGCGCCTTCGTCCGCTGGCCGAGCGCCTGATCACCTTCGCCAAGCGCGGTGATCTGCACTCCCGCCGTCGCGTGATGCGCGTCATCCGCAACAAGTCCGTCGTGCACGTGCTGTTCACCCAGATCGCCGAGCAGATGGAGCAGCGTGAGGGTGGCTACACCCGCATCGTGAAGATCGCCCCGCGCAAGGGCGACAACGCGCCCGCCGCCATCATCGAGCTCGTCACCGAGCCGGTGAGCAAGAAGCAGGCCGTCGTGAAGGAAGCCGAAGCCGCCGCCAAGTCCGCCGAGACCGAGGCTCCGGTTGCTGAGGCTCCGGCCGAGACCGCTGCCGAGGCCACCGAGGCTCCGGCCGAGCAGGCCGAGTGAGTCGCTAGCATATAGCGTCAGCTGACTCGACGTTAAGGGGTCGGGAATCCATCCGGGTTCCCGACCCCTTTCGCGTATCCGCCCCGTTCACCACTTCCTCCCGTTCCCCACTTCCTCCCGCTGGCGGGAGGTGGCGCGTAGCGCCGGAGGGTGGTCACGGGGACGGCGGAGGGTGGTCACGTGGTACTGGCGAGAGCTGGCATGGGTGTTTCACTCTGTTTCGGTCACCTCACCCACGTCCTCCCGCTGGCGGGAGGTGGCGCGTAGCGCCGGAGGGTGGTCACGGGGACGGCGGAGGGTGGTCGCGGAGCGGAGTACCGGAGTGCGACCACGGGGACGGAGACGCCGCGCCGGTAGCCGCGTCGCAGGCCAGAACGCCAGTTATCCGGCAGTATCTACCAGCAGTATTCCCAGTACCTACGGCAGCGTCCGCACGGCGCGGATCGCCTCGGCACGGGAGGCGAGCTCGCTGTCGGCCGGGTAGGCGACGTGCTCCAGCGTCAGTCCCTGCGGCGCGATCGGACCCGTCGATCCCTCGCGCTTCGGCACGGCCATCTTCCCCGCGAACCAGTCGAGGTCGCGTTTGCCGATTCCCACCGCCACGCACGCGTTGACGAGCGAACGCACCATGTTGCGTGCGAACGCGTCGGCCACAATCGTGAAGCATACGAGCCCTGATTCCAGCGTCGGCGTCACATATCCGCGCATCACGTCGACATCATCGATTCCAGTCGCAGCGGAGGCACCGGTGCCGTTCGCTGTTTCCGTCATTCCCGACGCATCCGTCATCGTTCCGTTCGTTCCCGTCGTCCCGTTCGTTCCCGCGAATCCGGTTCCGGTCATCGCCGCCGCGGCATCGTGCGCCGGCACCAACGGGCGCGACGGTACGCGCGTCCAGTACGCGCGCTTCACCTCGCGGATCGTCGTGCCACCCGGATTCGGCGTCGCGAACGAACCGAAATCATGCAGTCCGAGCGTCATCGCCGCCGCCCGGTTCATCGCGTCCAGGTCGAGCGCGTCGTCGATGTGCAGCACGCAGCCGCGCAGTCGCGGATCGACCTCGCTCGACCGATCGGCGATCCGGTAGACGTACGTGCGTTCCAGCGCGGAGAACCGTGCGTCGAAACCGTCCGGCGCGACGGACACGCGATGAATCGCGATGTCCGTCGGCAGGAGTCGTTGCAGCCGGTGTTCGAGTGCGGTGACCGCCGGCACCTTCATGTGGCCGACAGCGCGTTGCAACGTCGTCTCGGTGATGTCGAGATGACAGACCTGGTGACTCGCGTGGACGCCCGTGTCGGTGCGTCCGGCGACGACGAGGCGCAGCGGCTCGTCCGGATCGTGCTCAGGTACGCGCAGCAGCTTGTGCAGCGCCGCCTCGATGGTGCCCTGCACGGTGCGGATGTTCGGTTGCGTGGCCCATCCGTAGAAGTCGCCGCCGTCATATGCCAGGTCGATGCGCAGTCGTGTCATAGCCGTCATAGCCTTCGAGTATACGGTCGCGCGGCGATGGGGGAGGGAATCGCGGCATAGCGCCAAAGAAAAGGAAACCTCTATAGTCGTGTACCCCCATTCTCGGCTGAGCTGAACCACCCTCCGACGCTACGCGCCACCTCCCGCCAGCGGGAGGATTATGAGAATCACCGCGCACGGTCTATGCACACCATAATGCGAGAAGCCGCTTTGGCAGTGCCGCGAATCTGGGATGCCGTGAGGCCGGCCGCTGGGACTGCGATGGCCGGCTGGGCAGCGACGGCCGCGAAACCAGTGCGGAACCAGCGCGGCGCGGCAAAACGCGGCGCGGCGAAGTGACGTGTTCGTAACATTGGCGCGCGTTTGCTGAAACCGGTGTTCCCTACGGTGAGTCGGGTACGTAACGATAGACCCATCACAAGGAAAGTGGCACGATGATTGAATCGGCGGCGAGCAGGCTTGCGGCGGAACTGGTGGCGCGGCGTGAGGAGATCAACCGCGAACTGAGCCGCAACGGCGTGCGCTTCGGCGTGTATAAGAACGGCGTCTACAAGGATCGTCTGTTCCCCTACGATCCGATTCCGCGCGTCATCGAATCGGACGAGTTCGACGAGCTGGAGGCTGGTCTCAAGCAGCGCGTCAACGCGCTCAACGCCTACCTGAAAGACATCTATTCGGAGAAGCGCATCATCCACGACGGCGTCGTGCCCGAGGAGTTCGTGTACACGTCCGCCGGCTACTATCCGCAGGTCAACGGCGTGACGCCTCCCGGCGGCGTGTTCGCGCACATCGCCGGCGAGGACCTCGTGCAGGGCGAGGATGGTCGTTGGTGGGTGCTGGAGGACAATCTGCGCATCCCGTCGGGCGCGAGTTACCCGCTGTTCGCGCGTGACATCGAACGGCGCACGAATCCGCGCCTGTTCCGCGAAGTGCACGTGCGCGACAACCGCGACTACCCGCGTCTGCTGCGCAAGTCGATGGATTTCGTCTCCACCGAAGGCATCGCCGTGGTGCTCACGCCGGGGCGCTACAACTCCGCGTTCTTCGAGCACGCGTATCTGGCCGAGCAGACCGGTGCGACGCTCGCTTTCCCCGAGGATCTCGAGGTCGTCGAGAACAAGCTGTTCTTCTTGGATTATGCGGGCAATCGTCATCGCGTGGGCGTCGTCTACCGCCGCCTCGCCGACGACTTCCTCGACCCGTTCGCGTTCAACCCGGATTCGGTGATCGGCGTGCCGGGACTGCTGTCCGCCTACCGCGCCGGCAACGTGGCGATCGTCAACGCGCCCGGCAACGGCGCGGCCGACGACAAGGCCATCTACTACTTCGTGCCGCGCATGATCAAGTACTACCTGAACGAGGAACCGATCCTGCACAACGCGCCCACCTACATGCCGATGTTCGAGAAGGACCGCAAGGAGGTCCTCGACCGCATGGGAGAACTCGTCATCAAGGACGTGGCCGAGGCTGGCGGTTACGGCGTGGTCTTCGGCCGTGATCTCGACAAGGCGAAGCGCGAGGAGCTGGCCGACAGGATCAAGACCGATCCGCGCCGGTTCATCGCGCAGGAGATCATCCAGTTCCGCGACATCGACGTGGTCGATCCGGCTACGGGGGAGCGGAGTCCGCGCAAGTGTGATCTGCGTGCGTTCGTCGTGACCGGCCAGAACACGCATGTGTGGTATTCCGGTCTGACCCGCTACTCGTCGGTGCCCGGTCAGATGATCGTCAATTCCTCGCAGGGCGGCGGCTTCAAGGATACGTGGGTGCTCGCGCCCGAGGATGGCAGCAAGGATTTCGCCCGCAGCGCGGATATCGAATCGGTGAACCTCATGCCGCACGCGCGCAAGCATTCCCTGCAGCTCGTCACCGCCTCCAAGGCGGACAACCTGTACTGGCTGGGCCGCTACACGGAGCGCGCGTTCACCACGCTCGTGCAGTTCTTCCCGTTCTACGACCGCGTGATGGATGAGAATCCGGACGCGTTCCGCCCGTTCGCCCGCGCGCTCGATCTGCCGGAGGATTTCGAGGACTTCGACTCGTTCATCCACTCGTTCCTCTACGACGGCACGAATCCGGATTCGGTGCGTTCCGCCATCGTGGCCGCGTTCAACAACGCGGTCATCCTGCGTCCGGAACTCACGTCGCGTCTGCTGCAGTACGTGGAACTCGCGATGACGAACATCACCGACGCCGCGGATCGTTCCGCCAGTGCGGAGGACATCTACACGCAGCGCGACATCGCCGACGACATGCTCGCCTTCTGGGGCGGCATCGAGAACTCGGCGGCGGACATGACGCTCAAGGCGTTCATCTTCATCGGCAAGTACATCGAGCGCATCGACCTGTACACGCGTTTCGGCATGCCGATGGCGGAGATGGAGGCGCCGCTCAGGAAGCTGGAGACCTACGCGCATGCGCTTGACGGCATGCCGTTGCCGCAGTGCTTCGCGGAGGGCGTGAGCTGGCTGCTCGGGCAGCTGCCGCAGCGCGGATACCCGGAGTTGAACGGCCGTCTGCAGGAGTTCCTCAGTGATTTCGGCCGTCGTTCCATCCACGGCGACATCAAGGACGGCAGTTCGTTGAGTTCGATGAACATGGACGCGCGCCGGCCGTGACATGCGTCACACTGGTAAAGTTGGAAGACAGTATGTCGTCCTTTGCCGTCCACTTTCCCGGAGCCTGAAGCATGAAAAAACTGGTGTTTGATTATGAGATGAAGCTCAGCTTCAGCTCACCGGTCACCGACCACCGGTTCCAGTTGCGGTGCATCCCCGCCACCGGCCCGCGCCAGCAGGTCGTGGACGTGGAGATCGACATCGAACCGGACGTGGAGTTGGAGACCACCATCGACTCGTTCGATTCGGTCGTGAAGACCGGGTACATCCCCGAGCCGCATGACGTGTTCAACTACAAGGTGACGGGCATCGCGTTCGTCGACAACGCGCATATCAAGCCGGAGATCTACAAGCCGCTCTACCGCTTCGACTCCGCGCTGACGATTCCTGGTCCGGCGGTCGAGGCGCTGACGGCGATCTGCCGCAAGCGTCTCGCCGCCTTGCCGGACAGCGCCTCGCCGATCGACAAGGCGCGCGAGATCATGGACGAGGTGTTCCGCGCGTTCGTCTATACGCCCGGCTCCACGACGATCCGCACGACCGCCGAGCAGGCGTTGGAACAGCGCAAGGGCGTGTGTCAGGACTATGCGCATGTGATGCTGTCGGTCGCGCGCCACTGCGGCCTCATCGCGCGCTACATCGCCGGCCTGCTGGGCGGCGAGGGCGCGACGCATGCGTGGGTGGAGATCTACCACAACGGACGGTGGATCGGTCTCGATCCGACGCATAACCGTATGGTCGACGACAACTACATCACGATCGCGCACGGACGCGACTACCGTGACTGCATGCTTGACATCGGCATCTTTTCCGGATACGACGTCAAGCAGAGCCAGTGGGTCAACGCGTCGGTTCACGAGCAGGAGCTGTAGGTTCGGCTGTTGCGTCGTGCGGCGAGTTGGGGTGCGTGTGCGCGATTCATGCGACGCGCTGTGATTTGCATATCGGACGAACATGCTTATAATGAACAGGTTGCGTTTTCACGCGACGAATGGATAAGTGTCCGAGCGGTCTAAGGAGCACGCCTCGAAAGCGTGTGAGGGCGAACCCCTCCGCGAGTTCGAATCTCGCCTTATCCGCGATATCGAGGGCTTCGGGTTTTCCCGAAGCCCTTTTCGTATTCCGGGGACCACCCTCCGGCGCTGCGCGCCACCTCCTGCCAGCGGGAGGAGACAGAGCCGGGGTCTCCGGTGCGGTGCCCTACCTCCGGCTTCTTCGCCACCTTGGCCCCCGCTGGCGGGGGCTCCCGGCGGAGTCGGGTGGGGGTGGTCTCCGAGCCACCCTCCGGCGCTGCGCGCCACCTCCCGCTGGCGGGAGGGATGAGAGGTACGTGCCGCCAGGGAAGGACACCTCCCGCCGGCGGGAGGGATGAGAGGTACGTGCCGCCCGGGAAAGACGCGTCCCGCCAGCGGGCGGGATGAGGGGTGGTGCGGGAACCCTGATTAATCCCTGAGATAACCATGATTGCACCATGAAACCGCGCCTATCGCCCATCCTCCGGGACCATAATGAATCCAGTCCGAATCGACTGGAGGTGACCGGAATGAGGAAGAGGAACATGCCCGCGGGCGACGCATCGCCGGAAGCACTGCCGCCCGTTCGTCCGGTTCGTCGTCGTGCGATCGCACATCTCGTCATACTGGTCGTATCACTCGCGTTGGTCGTCGTCGGCGCGGTCATGGCGGCCCCGCGTCGCCGCGACACATGGCGTGACTCGTGGACGGTCCGTCCGCTCGCCATCGCCCATCGAGGCGACGATTCCGCGCCCGAGAACTCGCTCCACGCCATCGCGAACGCCGGCGCGCGCGGCGCCGACTACGCCGAGATCGACATTCGCCTCGACGCGGACGGCACACCCGTCGTCTTCCACGACCAACGCACCGGAAGGCTCTCCGCGGACGGCCGGAACGTGCCCGTCGCATCGATGCACACACGCGAGCTGCAACGCATGCCGATGCGCCAGAACGGCGAATCCTTTCACATTCCCACGCTCGAACAGGCCATACTCGCCGCACAGCACACCAACGACCATCTCGGTCTGCTGCTGCATCTCAAAACCGACGACCGTCATGCGCCGCGCGTCACCGGCGCCGTCATGCGCCAGGTGGAACGCCGCGACTTCGCATCCCGTGTGATGATCATGTCCACGGACGATACCGCCATCCGAATCATCCATCGCGCGCACCCCGACTGGCTCGTCGGCAAATGCGTGAGCCCGGCCGGACATCCGCGGATCACATGGCCGCGTGGCGCCAGCTTCGTCGTCATGCGCGGCAACCGGCTCGACCCGGCCGTCGCCAGGCGGGCGGCACGCGACGGCATGCCCATCTACGCGGGCGTGAGCGGCGACTACCGGGAGGCGAACCGGTGTCTGCGCCTCGGTGCGAGCGGTGTGCTGGGCGACAGCGCGCGACGCCTCGGCCGCGTGGTCGACCGTCATGCGGTGCGCGTCGACGGACGTGACATGCGCGGCGGCGCCCACGCTCGCAATCGGGTCGATTCCACGCCGTGGGCGCATCCGCTGGCATGACCGCATGACGGGCACCACGTCCGCCCACGACACGCGTGCTCACTACACTGCTGGGTAATCGCTCGTGCGGTATCGGGCGAACAGGCCATGCAACAGGCCATGCAACAAGCCATGCAACAAGCCATGCATCAAGCAACCGAGAGGAGCACAAGATGAGCGAAAAGATGGAAGCGGTCGCGACCTCCGAGGCGCCGGCGGCGCTGGGTGCGTACAGCCAGGCGGTCAAGGCCAACGGATTCGTGTTCGTGTCCGGCCAGCTGGGCATCGATCCGGCCACCGGCGAACTGGCGGGCGATACCGCGGGCGAGCAGGCCGCACAGGCCCTCAAGAACATCAAGCACATCCTCGACACGGCCGGCACCGGCATCGAGCACGTGTGCCGCGCCACCATCTACCTGAAGAACGTGGAGGACTTCAAGGAGGTGGACGCCCGCTACGCCGAGGTGTTCATCGGCTCCGTGAAGCCCGCGCGCGTCGCGTTCGGCGGCAACGACATCCCCAAGGGCGCGCTCGTCGAGATCGACGCGATCGCCGTGCTGTGACCGAACCGTGACGCCTGTTGCGGGCGTTGGTATCATACGGTAGTCGCCGCATGACGACTGATACGGATGATGCAAGGAGTCCCAGCATGGCCCACGCCGGCAATTTCGACGACAACCAAGACACGGAGACCGGCGCGCAGACCGATTCCCCACACAGCGGCCTCGAACGCAAGATGGAGTCACGCCACCTGACGATGATCTCGCTCGGTGGCGTGATCGGCACCGGCCTGTTCGTCTCGTCCGGATACACGATTCATCAGGCCGGACCGCTCGGCGCGATCCTCGCGTACGCGGTCGGCTCCGTGCTCGTCTACTGCGTGATGGTCTCGCTCGGCGAACTGTCCGTCGCGATGCCGTACGCGGGCAGCTTCCACATGTACGCGAAGCGCTTCATTGGCCCCGGCACCGCGTTCGTGATCGCCGTGCTCTACTGGCTCAACTGGGCGGTGGCGCTCGCCAGCGAGTTCACGGCGGCGGGCCTGCTCATGCAACGCTGGTTCCCGGACAGTCCTGCATGGGTGTGGTCGGCGGTGTTCATCGCCGTCGTGTTCGCCCTCAATATCCTTTCCGTACGCCTCTATGGTGAAGCGGAGTTCTGGTTCGCGTCGATCAAGGTGTTCGCGATCGTCGCGTTCATCGTGATCGGTCTGCTTGCGATCTTCGGCGCGATTCCGATCGCCGGTGCCACGCACGCGCCGCTGTTCGGCAATTTCGTCGCCGACGGCTGGTTCCCGAACGGCTTCGCGCCCGTGCTCTCCACGCTGCTCACCGTCGTGTTCGCGTTCTCCGGCACCGAGGTGGTGGGCGTCGCGGCCGGCGAGACGAAGGATCCGAGCACGGCGATCCCGAAGGCCGTGCACACGACGGTGCTGCGCCTGGCGATCTTCTTCATCGGCTCGATCCTCGTGATGTCCGCGCTGATCCCGTGGCACCAGGCGGGCGTGGAGACCAGTCCGTTCGTGCTCGTCTTCCAGTCGATCGGCATGCCGTTCGCCGGCGACGTGATGAACTTCGTCGTGCTCACGGCCGTGCTGTCCGCCGCGAACTCCGGCCTGTACGTGTGCTCGCGCATGGTCTGGTCGCTCGCGAAGGAGCGGCTCATCCCCGCGCGGTTCGCGAAGACGAACTTCCGCGGCGTGCCCGTGTGGGCGGTGCTGTTCTCGATGGCCGGCTCGCTGCTCGCGCTGCTGTCGTCCGTGGTCGCCGCGTCCACCGTGTATCTCGTGCTGGTTGCGGTTTCGGGACTGGCGACGTTGGTCGTGTGGTTCTCGGTGTGCGTGTGCCACCTGCGGTTCCGGCGTGAGTGGCGGCGTGACGGGCATACGGTGGATGAGCTCGGCTACCGTGCGCCCGGATTCCCGGTATTGCCGTGGGTGGCGATCGTCATGTGCATCGGCGCGTTGGTGTTGGTCGCGCTCGACGACACCCAGCGGTCGACGCTCTACTACATGGTGCCGTTCGTCGCGCTGTGCTACGGCGGCTACCACCTGTTGGAGCGGCATCGACGCTGACCGAGGGAGATTCGACGCTGACCGGGGGGTGGCCGCCGCGGTTCGGCGGCGGACGGGTGATCATCGCTAAGTCGGCGTGCTCGGTATTCTTGGAAGAATGAATCCTGAAGCGTTGAGCGAACTCATTTCGCGTATTGCCCACGAGCTTGTCGCCGCCGGAAAGGCCGGTCAGCTCACCGAAGATCTCATCCCGCCGGTCGCCAAATTCGCCGTCATGCGTCCGAAGGACCGTGCGCACGGCGACTGGGCGTCGAACGCCGCGATGCAGCTCGCCAAGAAGGCCGGCATGAAGCCGCGCGATCTGGCCGACCTGTTCGCCGCCGAGCTCACCGCCGCCGACGGCGTCGCCAAGGTGGAGGTCGCCGGCCCCGGCTTCATCAACATCACCCTCGACTCCGCCTCCGCGGCGGCCGTCGTCGACGCGGTGCTCGCCGCGCCGCGCACCGGCTCCGGCGTCTCCGCGTTCGGCCGCAACGACCACCTCGGCGGCGAGACTCTGAACCTCGAGTTCGTCTCCGCCAACCCGACCGGTCCGATCCACATCGGCGGCACCCGCTGGGCCGCCACCGGCGATTCGATGGCCCGCGTGCTTGAGGCCAACGGCGCGAAGGTCGTGCGCGAATACTACTTCAACGACCACGGCGAGCAGATCAACCGCTTCGCCAAGTCCCTCGTCGCCGCCTGGGCGCACGATAACGACCTCGGCGCACAGGGCTACCAGACCGAGACCCCGTTCGACGGCTACAGGGGCGCGTACATCGACGAGATCGCCCGCCGCGTCGAGGCCGAGGCCAAGGCCGACGGCGTCGAGCTGACCGCGCTGCGGCACGAGGATCAGGGCCTCAACGCGGACGGCGAGCCGATCGGCGAATCCGACTCCGAGCTGCGCGAGGAGTTCCGCAAGCGCGCCGTGCCGATGATGTTCGACGAGATCCGCAAGTCGATGAAGGACTTCCACGTCGACTTCGACGTGTGGTTCCATGAGAACAGCCTCTACCAGGACGGCGAAGTGGAGCGCGCGATCGCCGAGCTGCGCGGCCGCGGCGACATCTACGAGAAGGACGGCGCCACCTGGTTCGCGTCCACCAAGCACGGCGACGACAAGGACCGCGTCATCATCAAGTCCAACGGCGAATTCGCGTACTTCGCCGCCGACATCGCCTACTACTGGAACAAGCGCCACCGCGCGCAGGACCCGGCCGACGTGGCGATCTACATGCTCGGCGCCGACCACCACGGCTACATCGGCCGCATGATGGCCATGTGCGAGGCGTTCGGCGACAAGCCGGGCGAGAACATGCAGATCCTCATCGGCCAGCTCGTCAACGTGATGAAGGACGGCAAGGCCGTGCGCATGTCCAAGCGCGCCGGCAACGTCGTCACCATCGACGACCTCGTCGACGCGATCGGCGTGGACGCCTCCCGCTACTCGCTCGCGCGCACCGACTACAACTCGCCGGTCGACATCGATCTCAACCTGCTCGCCTCCCACTCCAACGACAACCCGGTGTACTACGTGCAGTACGCGCACGCGCGCTCCTGCAACGTGGACCGCAACGCGGCCGCCTCGAACATCACCACGCAAGGCGCCGACCTCGGCCTGCTCGACACCGAGGCCGACGGCGAGGTGCTCGCCGCGCTCGCCCAGTGGCCGGCCGTCGTCAAGGAGGCCGGCGACAAGCGCGCCCCGCACCGCGTCGCCCGCTACCTCGAGGATCTCGCCGCCACCTACCACAAGTGGTACAACGTGGAGCGTGTCGTCCCGATGGACCTCACCGGACTCGAGGAGCGCGGCACCGAAACCGAACGTGAGGCCCTGCGCATCGCCAAGGCCCCCGAACCGGCCCGTGCCGCCGCCCGACTCAAGCTCAACGACGCCGTTCAGGCGGTCATCGCCTCCGGCCTCGACCTGCTCGGCGTCTCCGCCCCGGAAAAGATGTGATCGCCATGGCCATCACCCCGATCTGGCCGGCCGCCTCGGCCGTCGACCCCGAAACCGGCGCGCTCACCTTCCACGGGCGCACCGCCGCATCCCTGCTCGACGAGTTCGGCTCGCCGCTCTACCTCATCGACACCGACGAGGTGCGCGACCGCGCCCGCCACTTCGTCAAGGCCGCCGCGGACGCGTTCCACACGTCCACCACGCACGTGAGCTTCGCCGGCAAGGCGTTCCTCTCCAAGGAGATCGTGCGCATCGTCACCGAAGCGGGCATGCTCGTCGACACCTGCTCGATGGGCGAGATGAAGATCGCGCTCGCCGCCGGTGCCCCCGGACGTCGCCTCGTGCTCCACGGCAACAACAAGTCCGACGAGGAGATCGCGCTCGCCATTGAGGAGGGCTTCGCGAAGATCGTCGTCGACTCGCCCGACGAGCCGGCGCGCATCGCCGCCATCGCCGAAAAGCTCGGCAAACGCGCCAAGGTGATGCTGCGCGTCACCGCCGGCATCCACGCAGGCGGTCACGAGTACATCTCCACCGCACACGAGGATCAGAAGTTCGGCGTGCCGCTGCTGCCCGCCGGCGCGGACGCGGGCGTGCTCGGCGTGCTCGACACGCTCGCCGCCGAGCCGTCCGCGGCGACCCCGGCCGTGACCAACGCGCGGCTTGTGCAGGAGGACCACCCTCAGTCCGCTGCGCGGACAGCTCCCGCCAGCGGGAGCGGAGAGGGTGTTGATCCGGTTGCTGCGGACGCCAGCGGGAGCGGAGAGGGTGTTGGTCCGGTTGCTGCGGACGCCAGCGGGAGCGGAGAGGGTGTTGGTCCGGTTGCTGCGGACGGTGCGGAGAAGACGCGCGAACTCCAGTACGACGTGAAGTACCCGTACGACTTGAGCCACGAGCAGGTCTCCGAGACCGACAAGGCGCTCGCCGCGGCGATGAGCACCGTGGCCGACGGCCCGGCGCTCGCCGTGCTCAAGGACATCCTCGCCCATCAGGACACGCTCGAACTGGTCGGCATCCACTCGCACATCGGCTCGAACATCCACGATGCGGACGCGTTCATCCAGGCCGCCAAGCGCATGATGCTCCTGCGGAAGACGTTCTACGCGACCGACGCGTACACGCTGCCGGAGGTCGATCTGGGCGGCGGCTACTCCGTCGCGTACACGGACGGCGAGGATTCGATGGACGTGCGCCGCGAGCTCACGCGCCTCGCCGAAGCGGTCACCGCGATCAACCGCGCGCTCGGCATGCCGGCTCCGGCGATCAGCTTCGAGCCGGGTCGTTGGATCGTCGCGCCCGCCGGCGTGACCCTCTACCGGGTCGGCACCATCAAGCCCGTGCATCTGTCCGACGCGAAGGACTCCGCCGGCGAACCGATCGACGAACGCGTGTACGTGTCCGTCGACGGCGGCATGAGCGACAACATCCGTCCCGCCCTGTACGGCGCCGACTACACGGCCCGTCTCGCCAACCGCAAGGGTTCCGACGAGACGATGCTCGCGCGCGTCGTCGGCATGCACTGCGAGTCCGGCGACATCGTCGTGCACGAGGTGCGGCTTCCCGCCGACCTGAAGCGCGGGGACGTCCTCGCCGTGCCGGTCACCGGTGCGTACGGCCGCACGATGGCGTCGAACTACAACCAGGCGTTGATTCCGGCGGTCGTCGGCGTGGGGGAGAGTGGCGCGCACGTGATGCTGCGCCGCCAGACCATCGACGATCTGCTCGCCCTCGACGTGAGCGAGTGAGCATAGCAATGGGCCTCCCCGAGGGAGGCCCATTGTCGTAGAACGTCCGGCAATCCGGTCACTTCGTCGTCATCGTACCGAGCTTCTGACCGGCGGCGACGGTGTGGCCGACGGTGTCGACGTCGAGCGAGGCGATTGATTCGGGATTCGTGAACACGACGATCACGTCGGTCGGTTTGCCGGCCGCCTTCACCGCCTCCACGTCGACGCGTTCGATCGGCTTGCCCGCGGTGACGGTCTGACCGGCCGCGACGAGCAGGTCGAACGGCGCGCCCTTGAGCTGCACCGTGTCCACGCCGATGTGGACCAGCACCTCGACGCCGCCCGGCGTGGTGATGCCCACCGCATGCTTCGCGTCCGCGATCGTCGTCACCGTGCCCGAAACCGGCGCGACGACGGTGCCGGAGGATGGCGTCACACCGAACCCGTCACCGAGAATCTTCGCGGCGAACGTCTCGTCGGGCACTTCCTCGACCGGCTTGATGACGCCGTCCACTGGCGCGACGATCGTGATCGGGGCGGGGGAGTCGGGATCCTTCGCGGCTTCGGGCTTATGGAACAGGTTCGAGAACAATCCCATGGAAATCCTCCTTGACGATGGGACGCGGATACGTTGCACACCATCGTACGCCACGAAGGCCGCCCTTTCAGGGAAGGAACGGCCTTCATGGCGCACGATGCGCGCCGGACGGTCACGCCTTGCGGTGGATCTCCTCCATCGCGTCGGCCACGGCCTGCACCTGCGTGCCGACCACCACCTGGATGTTCTTGTCGTCCATCACCTTGACGCCGGGCACGAGCTTGCGGATCGCGTCCACATCCACCTTGGAGGTGTCTTCGACGCCCATGCGCAGACGGGTCACGCAGTTCTCGATGTCGACCACGTTCGCCTTGCCGCCGAGCAGCTCGTAGAGCTTCGCGGCGAGCGTCGCCTCCTTATCGCCGGCCTTGGCGGCAGCGGCCGCGGGAGCCGAATCCTCGAGCGCGGAGGAGGAGATGGCCTCGTCGTCGTCACCACGGCCCGGGGTCTTCAGGTCGAACTTCCTGATCATGAAATCGAACACGAAGTAGTAGATGACCGCGAACACGAGACCCTGCACGAGCAGCATCACCGGCATGTGGGCGCGCGGCACGTTGAGCGACAGGAACCAGTCGATGAAACCGGCGGAGAAGTTGAACCCGGCGATCCACTGGAACGAGGCGGCGATGAACACCGACAGCGCGGTGAGCAGCGCGTGCACCACGTACAGCGGGAACGCGGCGAACATGAAGGAGAACTCGAGCGGCTCGGTCACGCCGGTCAGGAAGGCGGCCAGACCGCCCGCCAGCATCAGCGAGCCGACGGCCTTCTTGTTCTGCGGCTTCGCGTTCTTGTAGATCGCGAACGCGCCGGCCGGCAGACCGAACATCATGATCGGGAAGAAACCGGCCTGGTACATGCCGGTCACGTATTCGCCCCACGGGTGGAAGCCGCCGGTCGCGACCACGGCCGCGGTCTTGCCGTCAAGACCGCCCGTGCCGCTCCAGAACTTGGTGATGTCGTCGATGCCGGCCAGGTTGAACCAGAACACGTTGTTGAGCGCGTGATGCAGGCCGGTGGGGATGAGCAGACGGTTGAAGAACGCGTAGATGCCGGCGCCGACCGCGCCCATGCCCATGATCGCCTCGCCGAAGGAGACCAGGCCGTTGTAGATGAGCGGCCACACGAACAGCAGCAGCAGCGACACGACGCTCATCAGCGCGGCCGTCAGAATCGGCACGCAGCGGCGTCCGGAGAAGAACGCGAGGAAGTCCGGCAGCTTCGTCTTATGGAACCTGTTGTACAGCGCGCCGGCCACGCAGCCGACCATGATGCCGAAGAACACGTTCTTGTTGCCGATGGCGCCCGGGGCGAACGCCGCCGGCGGATTCTCGGCGTCGAAGCCGAGGAACGCCGAGGCGGAGCCCATGATCGTCGTGACCGTCATGAATCCGACCAGACCGGACAGGGCGGACGCGCCGTCGCGCTCGCGGGCCATGCCGACCGCCACGCCGACCGCGAACAGCAGGCCGAGGTTGTCGAGGATGGCCGAGCCGGTCTTGCACAGGTAGGCGGCGATGACGTTGTTGCCGCCCCATCCGCTCGGGTCGATCCAATAGCCGATTCCCAGGAAGAGCGCCGCCGCAGGCAGGCATGCGACCGGCAGCATCAACGCGCGGCCGAGTCGCTGGATATAGGCTTTCATTACTTCATACCTCCCTCATTGCGAGGATCGTCGGCGGTGGGGTGGGTTCCCGTCTGCGTCGTCTTCGCCGCATCGCTCCGGCCCTCGTTGGCCGTGGCTCCCTGCTTCTCGGGCAGCACCGCTTCACCGGCAATGGTACGCCATGTCGGACATGCGTCACAAGCAATTCGTTAAGACCGTATACGTAAATGCGCGCCCGTCGTCGTCGGCGCTGCGACCGCGACGGCTACGGGCGTGTCGCCTCCCGTTTTCGGCAATCGTTTGCCGGAATATGTGCAAAGAAGGTTTCCTCCGGGCGTGTCGAAAAGGTTCCGTAGGATAGACGGAAAGATAGCCGTCCATCAGAAGGGAATTTCCGTGGCTGATCAGAACGCAACCCCCATCCGCGTCGGACTGCTGGGGGCCGGCACCGTGGGCTCGCAGACCGCACGTCTCATCGTCGAGCAGAAGGACGAGCTCGCCGCCCGCATCGGCCGCCCCATCGAACTGACCGGCGTCGCCTGCCTCGACCCGAAGGAGACCGAGAAGTTCCCGTGGATCGACCAGTCGATCGTCACCACCGACACGATGAGCGTCGCCACGAACTCCGACATCGTCATCGAGCTGATCGGCGGCACCACCGTGGCCCGCACGTTCGTGCTCGCCGCCATCGAATCCGGCGCGTCCGTCGTCACCGCGAACAAGGCGCTGCTCGCCAAGTACGGCCCCGAGATCTACGCGGCTGCCGAGGCCAAGGGCGTCGATATCTACTTCGAGGCGGCCGTGGGCGGCGCGATCCCGTTCCTGCGCCCGCTGCGCGAATCCCTCGTCGGCGACAAGGTGACGAGCATGCTCGGCATCGTCAACGGCACTACCAACTACATCCTCGACGAGATGACCGTCAAGGGCCTCCAGTTCGACGACGTCCTCAAGGACGCGCAGGCCAAGGGCTATGCCGAGGCCGACCCGACCGGCGACATCGAAGGCTACGACGCGGCCAACAAGGCCGCCATCATGGCCACGCTCGGCTTCCACACCTCCGTCACCATCGACGACGTGTCCGTCGAGGGCATCACGAAGATCACCGCCGACGACATCGCCGCCGCCACTGCCGAGCACAAGGTCATCAAGCTGCTCGCCGTCGTCGAGAACGGCGAGGCCGGCGTCTCCGCACGCGTCTACCCGGCGCTCATTGACGAGAACCATCCGCTCGCCTCCGTGCATGGCTCGTTCAACGCCGTGTTCGTCAAGGCCGAGGCCGCCGATGATCTTATGTTCTACGGTCGCGGTGCCGGCGGCGCGCCGACCGCCTCCGCCGTCGTCGGCGACGTCGTCACCGTCGCCCGCCACATCGCCGCCGGCTGCACCGGTCCGTCCATCCCGCTGTACAAGGATCTGAAGAAGGCGCCGATCAACGCGACGAAGGCCGCGTTCGCCGTGCGCTTCCTCATCCACGACAAGCCGGGCGTGCTCGCCGCCATCGCCACCGAATTCGCGAGGAACGGCGTCTCCATCAACGGCGTCAACCAGGATCTGAAGCCCTCGCTCAAGGCCCCGGGCTACGACGGCGAAGTCCAGCAGCTGCGCCTCGTCACCCATCTGACCGACGAGGTGACGCTGCGCGAGACCGTCAAGGCCGTCCAGCAGCTTGACTTCGTCACCGGCACGCCGTCCATCCTGCGCGTTCTCGACTGACCATAGAGGCATCATGAACCCCATCTGCAATCAGGTGCGCGTGCGCGTGCCGGCGACCAGCGCCAACCTCGGCTCCGGCTTCGACACGGTCGGTCTCGCGCTCGACTACCACGACGAGCTCACGTTCACGCTGAACGACGATCCGAGCGACGGCGTCGCCCACGTTATCATCCACGGCGAAGGCGAGGACACGCTGCCGCGCGACGAGACGCATCTCGTCGTCTCCACGTTCCGCCGCGCATGCGCCACGTTCGGCCTCGGCCGTCTCGGCTTCACGCTCGAGGCGACGAACAACATCCCGCAGGCCCGCGGCATGGGCTCGTCCGCCGAGGCGATCGTCGCCGGCATCGCCGCGGCCGCCGCGTTCGCGCAGCCCGGCGAGCTCAACCGCCCGGCCATCTTCGACATGGCCGCGCAGATCGAAGGTCATCCGGACAACGTGGCGCCCGCCGTGTTCGGCGGCCTCACCGTCTCCTGGGACTTCGAAACCGCGGAGGGCGTCGGCTCGGTCGCCATCCCCGGCGGCGATCCGCTGCACGGCGGCTTCCACACGGTCAACTACCCGGTCGACGAGGCGATCACCGCCGCCGTGTTCGTGCCCGACTACGAGCTGTCCACCGAGAAGGCCCGTCAGGCGCTGCCCGCCGAACTGCCGTACAAGGACGCCGTGTACAACGTCTCGCGCGTGGGCCTGCTGCCCGCCGCGATGAACCCGTCCTTGCTCGCCACGACCGGCGGGGCCGCCGGGGCGGAGGGCTCCGACGCCAGCCATGAGGCGAACGCGCTGCTGTTCACCGCCACGCAGGATCGTCTGCACCAGCCGTACCGCGGCGGGCTCATGCCGCCGTCCACCGAGCTGATTCGCCTGTTCCGGTCCAAGGGCTATGCGGCCGCCGTCTCCGGTGCCGGCCCGTGCGTGCTCGTCCTGCACTACGGCGACGCGCGCGAGGCCATCGACGAGATCGCCGCCGAGCAGCTCGCCTCCGGTCATTGGCGTGTCCTCCACCTGCCCATCAACACCGCCGGCGTCGAAGTCGAACGTCGGTAGTCCGTCGCGGCCACCCTCAGTCTCACTTGGTTCGACAGCTCCCGCCAGCGGGAGCGGAAAGGTATGTATGTCCATTCCGCTGATTCTCGCCTCGAAGTCGAAGCCGCGCCGCGACGTGCTGTACGCGGCGGGCGTGTGCCCGACGATCCGCGTCTCGCACGTCGACGAGCCGGCCGCGCTCGAGGCGGCGGCCCGCGAGGCCGGCGTCGCCGTCGACGATCTCACCATCGAACAGCGCGTGACGATCCTCGCCGGCGCGAAGGCCGAAGCCGTGCATTGCGCCTACCGCGACGTCGCCGCGACGGCCGCCGCCGCGACGGGGGAGCGCGTCATCGCGTACCCGTTGCGTGCGGACGGCGTGCGCGACGACGCGGACGACGCGGCCGCGCGCGCCGAAGCCGCCGACCCCGAGTCCATCGACTATTCGCGTGACGCGATCGCCACGACGCGCGACTTCTCCGGCGTGGACATGCCGACCGTCACCGAACCGATATCCAACATCATCGCCATGCAGCCGGGACTCACGCGCGCGACCGTCGGCCCGTTGATCGTCGGCTGCGATTCGATGTTCCTGCTCGACGGCGAATGCTACGGCAAGCCGCACAGCGTCGAGGTGGCGCGCGAACGGCTGCGGCGCATGAGCGGGACGACCGGGGAGCTGTGGACCGGGCACTGCGTGATCGACTTCGCGACCGGCCGTGTCGCGCGCGGCGCCAGCCACGCGACCGTGCGCTTCGGCGCGTTCACCGACCGCGACATCGAACGCTACATCGCGACCGGCGAGCCGCTGGAGGTCGCCGGATCGTTCACGCTCGAAGGCTTCGGCGGCGCGTTCATCGACTCGATCGACGGTGACCCGCACGGCATCATCGGCATCAGCCTGCCGCTGCTGAGGCGTCTCGTCGGCGAGCTTGGCGTCGAGTGGACCGACCTGTGGAACGTGGCGCGCGGCGAGGACCTGCCGGGTGTGCTCGACAAGGACGGCAACGAGATCCCGCCGAAGGAGAACGTGCACCAGCCGGGCGACGGCTGGGTGGACTGTGCGTGCGGACGCAAGCATTGGGGCACCAACGGCGCGTCCGGCGTGCTGCTCGCCCGCCGTGACGAGGCAAGCGGCGAGGTGACGCATGTCGTCATGCAGCATCGTGCGACATGGTCTGCGGAAGGCGGCACGTGGGGCATTCCGGGCGGTGCGACCGCGGACGGCGAATCGCCGATCGAGGGCGCGCTGCGCGAAAGCTACGAGGAGGCGAACATCACCCCCGAGGACATCGAGGTGGTCGGCTCCTACCGCGAGGACCACGGGCCGTGGGCGTACACCACCGTCTTCGCGTTCGAGAAACCGGGGCATCGCGTGGAGCCCAAGGCGAACGACGATGAAAGCCTCGGCATCGCATGGGTGCCGATCGACGACGTGCCGAACCGCCGCCTGCTCACCGCGATGAAGACCGACTGGCCGCGCTTCGCCGCACGCCTCAAGGCCCTCGCCGCGGCGAACCGCGCGCAGTAGAGGAGTCGGTTGGTCCTATACGGTCGCATAAGACGTGAGTATGGGATGACAAGAGGCCGTGTGCTGGGAATCGTGATGATTGCCAACACACGGCCTCGTATTCGTTCATGCCGGCTGGGTGACGGTAGCACGATAAGAACGTGGCATCGTCACCCAGCGTCAGTGCTCAGTAGCGCTTGCGAGCGGCGCGGGAACCGGTGAAGGCGACGGCACCCATCGCTGCGCTGGCGACAGCGATGGCAAGAGCCAGAGACTCGGAGGCGTCGCCGGTCTGGGCGAGCGTTTCCGCGTTGGACTCGGTGTTGCTCTTGGTGGTCGTGTCGGTCGCTTCGGACTTGTTCGAGGACTGGTTGTTCTTGTCCTGCTGAGCCTTGTCGTAGGCGTCCACGACGGCCTTGCAGGTGTCGTAGTCGCGCACGGCGGCATCGTAGGCGGCCTGAGCGTCGGCCAACGCCTGCTGGGCCTGTTCGTCAGCCTCGAGGGCGGCGTCGTAGTTGGTCTGTGCGACACCCATCTGGTACTCGGCGTCCGTGTAGGCACCCTGCGCCCTGGCGAGGGCGAGCTGCGCGGCGTTGTACGCGGCGACGGCCTTGGAGTAGGCCTGGGTCAGCTCGGCGGACTTGTCGCGGGCGGCCTCCCACGCGGCCTGGGCCTCGGCGAGGGTCTGCTGCGCGGCCTCGTTCTCGGCGGTGGCCTGGTCGAGCGCCTGCTTGGCGTCCTCGGCCGCGGCCTGCTTCTGGTCGCGCAGGGCCTTGGCGGCCTGCGCCTTGGCTTCGGCGCGCTGGGCCGCGTCGAGCAGGTCGTCGCTCTTGCCCTTGGCCTCTTCAGCCACCTTGCGTGCGGCCTCGGCCATACGGTCAGCGGCATCCTTGGCGACGCCGAGGCCATCCATGGCGGCCTTCGCGGCGACCACGTTGCCGGTGGCGAGCACGTACGCGCCTTCGGCGGCCAGCCACGCGTTGCGGGCGGTCTGCTTGGCCGCGGTGGTGGCATCGAACGCGGTCTTGGCGCTGTTGGCGATGATCTTCTTGGCTGCGACATCACCCTTGGCGAGCGTCAGGGCGAGACCGTTCTTGATCTTCCATTCGTTAAGGGCCTGAGCCGCGGCGTCGGAGGCCTGCTTGGCAGTGGTCTCGGCGGTGGTGGCATCGTCAAGCTGCTGCTTGGCGGTGTCGGCCGCGGTCTTGGCGTCCTTGGCCGCGGTCTCCTTGCCCGGCAGCGCGGTCTCCGCCTCGTCGAGCTGCTGCTTGAGCTCGTCGATGTTCTCCGCGTTCTTGATCTGCTGCTCGAGGGAGGTGACGGTCTCCTTGAGCTGGGTCTGCTGGGCGGCGGCGTCGGCGGCCTGCTGCTTCGCGTTGGCCAGCTGTTCGGCGGCGGCGTCGGCAGCAGCCTTGGCATCCTCAACCGTGGTGCCGAAGTTGTTGTATTCCTGCGTGGCGCTGTCCAGAACGGCCTGACGGTTGTCCTTGTCGGCAGCGGTCGATCCGTAGATGCCGTTGGCCACGTTGTATGCGGTTTCGTTCGCCGCGGTCGTGGCCTTTGCCGCGCCCAGCTTCGCCAAGGCGACGGCCTTCTGGCCGGCGTGGAAGAAGTCGTTCGGAATCGCATCGTAAGCGGCCTGGGCGGCGGCCTCATCGACCTTGGCCTGATCCCATGCGGCCTTGGCCGAGTCGATCTTGTTCTGGGCTTCAACCGACTCGTCAAGCTTGGACTGCGCGTCGGTGACGGCGTTGTACAGTCCGGTCGCCTGGTCGAGCGTCGCGGCGGCCGCGTCGTATTCAGGCTGAAGCTCGGCGACCATCGCGTTCGCGTTCTCGACCTTCTCGTCGGCCACCTTGAGCTCGTCCTGAGCTTCGGCCAACTGGCTCTTCAGCTCGTTGACGTCCACCGAACCGGCCTGCTCGATCTGCGACTTGAGACCGGCGATCTTCGCGTTGAGATCGTCGACCTCCTGCTGGGCGGCATCGGCCTTGGCCTTGGCCTGCGTGTACGCGTCAGTAGCATCCTGCTTGGCCTTGAGCGCCGTTTCGTGCGCGGCCTTCGCCTCGTCGGCCTTCTGCTGGAGTGCGGACTGTTCGCCCTCAAGCGCATCGAGCTTGGCCTGTGCCGCCTCGAGCGCGGCCTTCGCCTCGTTGTACTTGACGCCCGCGTTGTGGTTGATTTCAACGGCGGTCAGATACGCTTTGTAGAGGTTGTCGCGGACCTGGCCGGCTTTCTCCTGAGTGCTGACGGCGGCGTCGTAGTTCTTCACGGCCTTGTTGTACAGCGAGTCGACGCCATCCGCGACGGCCTGCAGCGCCTCATACGTCTTCTGGGCGGTCTCGTAGACCGTCTTGGCGGCGGCGGCGAGATCGCTGGCGCACTTTGCGGCCTGCTCGGCGGCCTCATAGGCATCCTGAGCCTGATCGAACTCGGCCTTCGCCGTGTTGTAGGCGTCGGTGGCCGTGCCCAGCTTGGCGGCGGCCTCGTCGGCGGCGGCCTGAGCATTGTTGAGCGTCACATGGGCCTGAGCCTGGGCATCGGAGGCATCATTCGCGGCCTGCTCGGCCTCGTTCTTGGCTTGAAGAGCGGCATCGTAGGCGGCCTGGGCATCGGCCTTCGCCTGCTCGGCATCGGTCAGGCGCTGCTGGGCGCCATCCAGCGCGGTCTTGGCGTTCGCGGCCTGCTTGGCGGTCTGATCGGCGGTGCCGCGCGCCTCATCGAGGGCCTGCTTGGCGGCCTTCACATTGGCCTCGCACTGGGCGAGCGCGGTGCGGTCGCCGGCTGCGCACTGGTTGTACAGGTCGGCGTCCATGTCCTGATTCTCCGTCGCAAAGGCGGCGGTCTGCATCATCGGGGCCATTGACAGGCCGGCCGCGACGGTCAGCGCGGCAATGCTCTTGCCACCCTTGGAGAGGGCGTTCTTGAGGCGCTCCTGATTGGAGGCACCCAACTCGTTAGCATGACGGGGGGGGGTGATTGTTCTCATAATCGGAACCTTCTCTTCACTTCCATTGTGTTGTTCCTGTCTCCCGAATACTCCACCCGACAATCCGAATGGTCAATCCGGGGGAACGAGACGTAAGAATACACCCCCTTGCTTACAACAGCGTCGTAACAATCACGGGGTAATGCACGTATAGTCAGCTCAGCAACGCTGCGATGACCGCGATGAACACCGGGCTGGTCATCGTGCTCATCAGGATGCCGTCGCGCGCGAACGTGAGGCCCACGTTGTAGCGGGCCGCGTAGTTGTACACGTTCTGACCGGTCGGCAGGGCGGCGAGCACGACGCACGCGTACAGCTCCGGGCCGCGGAAGCCCATCATGAAGTAGGCGAGCAGGAACGCGATGGTCGGCATTACGATGTTCTTCAGCGCCGCCACCGTGAAGATCGCCGGACGGTCGCCCTTCTGCTGCAGCGGCTTCGTGCCGTGCAGCGACATGCCGAACGCCATGAGGATCATCGGCACCGCCGACTCGCCGATCATGTTGATCGGATCGTAGATGTAGTTCGGCACCGGGAACCAGCCGAGCTTCGCGCTCAGCGCCGAGACCACGATGCCGAGCAGCGAGCCGATGAGCAGCGGCTGGTGCAGCGGCTGCTTTGCGATCTCCTTGAGCGACACCTTGCCCTTCGTGGTCACGTCGAGCACCGTCAGGCCGATCGGCGTGAACAGCGCCTGCTGCATGACGAGGATCGGGGCGACGAGCGCGCCGTTGCCGAGGATGTACGTGGCCACCGGCAGGCCGATGTTGTTCGAGTTCAGGTACAGCGAGTTCAACGCGCCGATCGTCGCATCCGGGGCCTTCAGATGGAAGAACATGCGGTTGAGGATGAGGAACACGACGCCGACGAGCATGGCCGACAGGAACGCCACGATGATCGACGGGTGGAAGATGTCGAAGATCGGCTCCTTCGACAGGATCGCGAACATCAGGCACGGGCTCGACACGAAGAACGAGAAGCGGTTGAGCACCATCTGCGCGCTCGGACCGCCGATGCGCATGCGCGCCGCCACATAGCCCACGAAAATCACGATGCCGATGACGCAGAACCCCTGCATCGCGCTCAACAGACCAGGCATACCCGTGAAGACCCTCTTTCCTCGTGATTCCTCGTGATTCCTTGTGAATCGTCATCTAGAGTGTGGCACAGAACCGTGCGCGCGGCCGTGAAATCTCACCCAATGGTAAGAGGAATCACATTCCACGCCCCGCCGTTAGGATGGTCGGCATGACGCTTTCCCTGAACACCGCCGCGCCGCGCGGCGAACAGCTCGAATCCCTGCTCGACCAGATCATGGGCGTGTACTCCGTCAGCGACGACGAGACCGCGCTCGCCGACGACATCGAGGCGTTCCTCAAGGAATACCCGCATCTCGACGTGCGACGCCACGGCGATACGATCGTCGCCTCGACCGCGTTCGGCAGGCCGAGTCGCGTGATTCTCGCCGGGCACATCGACACGGTGCCGGTCATCGACAACTTCCCGCCGAAGTGGCTCGAACCCGGCGATCCGCTCATCCGCGGGGACGTGGCCGCCGCGCACCCCGGAGAACGTGTGCTGTGGGGCCGCGGCGCCACCGATATGAAGGCGTCCGACGCGGTCATGCTCCATCTCGCCGCCACGCTCGACGGCTCCACGCCCGAGACCACCCCGAAGGCCGACCTCACGTTCGTGTTCTACGACCACGAGGAGGTCGCCGCCGAGAAGAACGGCCTGAGGAAGGTCGTCGAAAGCCACCCCGACTGGATCGCAGGCGATTTCGCGATCATCGGCGAGCCGACCAACTGCGGCATCGAGGGCGGTTGCAACGGCACGATCCGCTTCGACGTGGTCACGCACGGCGTGGCAGCGCACTCCGCCCGCGCGTGGATGGGCGAGAACGCGATCCACAAGGCGGCCGGCATCCTCAACCGTCTCGCCGCCTACGAGCCGGCGGACGTGGAGGTGGACGGCCTCGTCTACCGCGAGGGCCTCAACGCCACGCTCATCTCCGGCGGCAAGGGCACGAACGTGATTCCCGACGAGTGCCGCGTGCACGTCAACTACCGGTTCGCCCCGGACAAGACGCTGGCCGAGGCGAAGGCCCTCATGATGGGCGCCGACGCGGGTGCCGAACTCGGCAACGGCGAGCATGTCGCCACCGGCGGCGTGTTCGAGGGCTACGGCATCGAGATGAAGGACGAGTCGCCGTCCGCCCGTCCGGGCATGGACGCGCCGCTCGCCGTCTCCCTTGCCGATCTGGTGCGCGAACGCACCGGCCGCGAGCCGCTTGCGAAACTCGGGTGGACCGATGTGGCCCGGTTCTCGCAGCTCGGCATCCCCGCGGTGAACCTCGGCGCCGGCGATCCGCTGCTCGCCCACAAGCACGACGAACAGCTGCCCGCCTCCGAGCTTCCCCTCCTCGCCGACATCCTCCTCGCCTGGCTCGTCTGAGCTCTGTGGCGGCTCGGCCGTCGGTCCGTCCGAGCCATGAGCCAAGCCGTGGGCCGTGGGTGAACGCAGCCCGGTCAAAGTTGTGGCATACTTAAGGATGGCGGTTCTGCAAGCCGCCGACGTGCCAGATGGCGTCGATCCCCTCGCATCGGGTCTTTCCCCCCGAATCTCCGCGCGAGCGCCGGTGTCCGCCGTCCGAGCCGCACAGACTTTGACTGGATTTGCTTCTGCGGGCGCAACCGATGCGCGGCCACGGTGAGAGCGTGGTGTGACAGCCGCAGTGAGCCCTGAGTAAGGCTGGCATGATGCAGCATGCCGGCGAGGAGCATCGTGCCCACTGTGAACAACGATGGGGCCGACGAGGTCGGCGCCCTGAACATCAACGTACCCGAATCCGCTTCCGAATCGTCCTCCACGCCGTCCCGTCGTCGCCGCGGCGGCCGTCGCGTGGTGCGTGGTGCCGGCGCCGCCGGTGCGTCGCTCGAGCTGAAAGTCGAGGACCATTCCTCGCCGATGTTCGAGGAGCCGAAGCTGCCGATCGCCGACCAACCGTCGGACGATGCCGCGTCGCCCGTGACGCGGATCGACGATGACGACGATGAGACGCCCGTGCGCTCGCGTCGTCGCCGCGTCGCCCGCGACGAACGCGACGACGTCGACGAGCGTCCGTCCCGCTCGCGCCGTCGTGCGCGTCTTTCCGACGATGACGACGACGAGCGCGGCGATGAGCGTCCGTCGCGTCGCCGCCGCGCACGCTACGACGATGACGACGAGCTCGTCGAGCGTCCGTCGCGTCGCCGCCGTGCCGTGCGCGACGATGATGACGACGAGTACGAGCGTCCGTCCCGTGCGCGTCGTCGCCGCGCCATCCGCGACGACTACGACGATGACGACGATGACATGCGCTACGACCGTTCCCGCCGCGCCCGCCGCGACGATGACGACGACGATCAGCTGGAACGCGCCGAGGAGCTGCTCGACGTGCTGCCGATCCACGATCGCGATGACCGCAACGGCGGCCGCCGCGCCAAGCCGATGACGTCCCTGCTGTTCCAGGAGCCCGTGCTGCCGGTCGGCGCGCCGGCCGCGAACGACGACGATGACGACGACGCGGAGTCCCGCGACGATCGCGGCGGTGACACCGACCGTGACGACGAGCGCGAAGGCGGCTCCCGCGAGGGCCGTCGCACGCGCCGCCGTCGCCGTGCCGACCGTGCCGACCGCTCCGACGGCGATGCCCGCGGCGGCGACGCGGACGCCGACCGCGACGAATCCGACACGCGTGATGCCGAGCGCGACGGCGTCGAGCCGCAGGACGAGGAGTCCGGCTCGACGCGCACGCGCCGCGGCCGCAACCGCCGTCTCAACGCGCAGGAACGCCGCGCCGCCGCCGAAGTCGAACAGATCGAGGAGGACCTCGAACTCGACGACATCGCCTACCGTCCGATCGACGAGGAGGAGAACGACGATACGGCCGACGAGACGCGCACGCGTCGCCGTCGCCGTCGTCGCAACAAGACCGACCAGGCGTCCGGCGACGAGCGCGCCGCACGTGCCGATGCCGACGAACATGAGGACCGCGACGAGCGCGCCTCCCGCGACGAGGAGGAGACGGTCACGCGCCGTCGTCGCCGCCGTCGCGGCAAGGGCGGCGACGACGAGCAGATCGTCGCGCGCCGCTCCCGCAAGCAGCAGTACATCGACGAGATCACCGACGTGGAAGGCTCGACCCGACTCGAAGCCAAGAAGCAGCGCCGCCGCGACAACCGCCGCGAACGCTCCCGCCAGTCGCAGCTCATGGAACAGGACTTCCTCGCGCGCCGCGAGAACGTCGAACGTCTCATGGTCGTGCGCGAGAAGGAGCAGCACACGCAGATCTCCGTCGTGGAGGACAACGTGCTCGTCGAGCATTACGTGTCCGACATCCAGGAGGTGCAGACCGTCGGCAACGTGTACCTCGGCCGCGTGCAGAACGTGCTGCCGAGCATGGAGGCCGCGTTCGTCGACATCGGGCAGGCGCGCAACGGCGTGCTGTACGCCGGCGAGGTCAACTGGGATGCGACGCGTCTCGAAGGCCAGCCGCGCCGCATCGAACTCGCGTTCAAGTCCGGCGATCCGGTGCTCGTGCAGGTCACCAAGGACCCGATCGGCCACAAGGGCGCCCGTCTGACCTCACAGGTCACGCTCGCCGGCCGTTTCCTCGTGCTCGTGCCGTCCGGCGGCATGACCGGCGTGAGCCGCAAGCTTTCGGAGCGCGAACGCTCCCGCCTCAAGAACATCGTCTCCAAGATCGCGCCGAAGAACATGGGCGTGATCATCCGCACCGCCGCCGAGGGAGCGAGCGAGGAGGCGATCGTCAAGGATCTGGAGAGCCTCGTGCGCCAGTGGGAGCGCATCAACGCCAAGCGCGAGGAGTTCTGGCACGGCAAGCGCCCGAAGCTGCTGCAGGGCGAGCCGGACGTGGCGATTCGCGTCGTGCGCGACATCTTCAACGACGACTTCACGAAGCTCATCGTGGAGGGCGACAAGGTGTACGAGCGCATCGAGGAGTACCTCGACACGATGGCCCCCGACTTGAAGGACAAGCTGGAGAAGTGGGATCCGGCCGACCATCAGGGCAAGGACGTGTTCGACAAGTGGCAGATCGACTCGCAGCTCCGCAAGGGTATGGAACGTCAGGTGTACCTGCCGTCCGGCGGCTCGATCGTCATCGACCGCACCGAGGCGATGACCACGATCGACGTGAACACCGGCCGCTTCATCGGCCGCGGCAAGTCGCTCGAGGAGACCGTCACCCGATGCAACCTCGAAGCCTCCGAGGAGATCGCGCGCCAGCTGCGCCTGCGCGACATCGGCGGCATGATCATGATCGACTACGTCGACATGGTGATGCCGGCCAACCGCGACCTCGTGCTGCGCCGCCTCGTCGAATGCCTGGCGCGCGACCGCACCAAGCACCAGGTGGCGGAGGTCACGTCGCTCGGCCTCGTGCAGATGACGCGCAAGCGCATCGGCCAGGGCCTGGTGGAGGCGTTCTCCGAGGAGTGCCCGACCTGCAAGGGACGCGGCTTCATCCTGCACGACAAGCCGATCGTCAACGCCGACTACGACGATCCGTACGCGTTGCGCGGCGGTGACCCGTTCGTCAAGACGAACAAGCACGGCCGCGGCACGACCCCTGCGCCGGAGCCGGCCGGCTCCACGCCGGACGTGAAGGCCAAGCTCGCCCAGATCGCCGCGGCCGCCGTGGCCGCCGGCGGTGAGGAGTAAGCCCGCCCGCTTCGGCCCTATAACACAGTTCGTACAGACACGCGGACGGAACACGGTTGCGTTAGTCCGCGCGTCGGTGTACGTTTGATTGCTGGTGTCTGACCGCGAGCTCGGCATATCCGGGTGAGTCAGGCAAGAAGCTTGCCAATTCAATAAAGGAACGATTATGTACGCGATTGTGAAGGCCGGTGGCCATCAGGAAAAGGTCGAGGTCGGCGACGTCATCCTCGTCAACCGTCTCGACGCCAAGCAGGGCGATACCGTGGAATTCCCGGTCGCGCTCGTTGTCGACGGTGCGAACGTCACCCTCGCCGCCGCTGATCTGGCTAAGATCTCCGTCAAGGCCGAGGTCGTGAAGGACGATGCCAAGGGCCCGAAGATCAGCATCCAGAAGTACAAGAACAAGACCGGCGTCGCCCGCCGCAAGGGTCACCGTCAGAAGCTGACGATGGTCAAGGTCACCGAGATCGCCTGAGTTCTTGACAGCAGGTTTTCCGTTAAAGCTTAATTAGTACCGAAAGGAAACGATCATGGCACATAAGAAGGGTGCTTCCAGCTCGCGTAACGGTCGCGATTCAAATCCTCAATACCTCGGTGTGAAGAAGTTCGGCGGTGAAGCCGTCGTCGCCGGCAACATCATCGTTCGCCAGCGTGGCACCAACTTCCACCCGGGCCAGAACGTCGGCATGGGCAAGGATCACACCCTGTTCGCGCTGACCGACGGCTCCGTCAAGTTCGGCGTCCGTCGTGACCGCAAGGTCGTCGACGTCATCGCCGCCTGAGCGACAAGCCATTTCGGCGACAAGCGTTTCGGAAAGCCGCGCCCGTAAGGACGCGGCTTTTTCGTATCCGGCGTAACGGCCGGCGTAGTATCCGGCGTAGTATCCGGCGTAGCAGGAACGGCCCCGAACCAAGGGTCAGGATAGGGTTAACAGTTATGAGTGATTTTGTGGATCGAGTGACCGTCCATGTCAAGGGCGGTGACGGCGGCAACGGCTCGGCCGGCATCCGCCGTGAGAAGTACAAGCCGTTGGCCGGCCCGAACGGCGGCAACGGCGGTGACGGCGGCTCCGTCATCTTCGAGGCGACGCGCAACGCGACCAGCCTGCTGGACTATCGTTTCATGCCGCACCGTGTGGCGCCCAGCGGCACGATGGGCCTGGGCGACAACAAGGACGGCGTCAAAGGCAAGGATCTGATCCTGCCCGTACCGTGCGGCACCGTGATCTTCACGGCCAAGGGCGCGCAGGGCGCCCCCAAGCACCCCGGCGAGGAGCTCGCCGACTTGCGCCATGAGGGCGATCGTTTCATCGCCGCGGAAGGCGGCGCCGGCGGTCTCGGCAACATCGCGCTGGCGAACCGCACCCGCCGTGCCCCCGGCTTCGCCCTGCTCGGCGAGCTCGGCGAGGAACGCGACGTGATCCTCGAACTCAAGTCCATCGCCGACGTGGCGCTCGTGGGTTTCCCGTCCGCCGGCAAGTCGAGCCTCATCGCCGCGATGAGCTCCGCCAAGCCGAAGATCGCCGACTACCCGTTCACCACGCTCGTGCCGAATCTCGGCGTGGTCGTCGCCGGCGACCGGCGCTACACGATCGCCGACGTGCCGGGCCTGATTCCGGGCGCCTCCCAGGGCAAGGGCCTGGGCCTCGAGTTCCTGCGCCACATCGAACGCACCGAGATCATCGCGCACGTCATCGATTGCGCGACGCTTGAGGATGGTCGCGACCCGATGAGCGACTACGAGGCGCTGGAGCACGAGCTCGCCGAATACGCCGGCTCGCTGGAACTGCCGCTCGGTGCGATCCCGATTCCGGAGCGTCCGCGCATCATCATCCTCAACAAGGCCGATGTGCCGGAGGCCAAGGAGCTCGCCGAATTCGTCAAGCCCGAATTCGAGAAGATGGGCATGAAGGTGTTCATCATCTCCACCGCCTCGCACGAGGGGCTGAAGGAGCTCAATTTCGCCCTGGCCGACATGGTCGCCGACATGCGCGACGAGGTCGCCAAGCGCGAGCAGGCAGAAGAGGAGACGCGCGTCGTCATCAAGCCGCTGGAGACGCGCGGCCGTCGCCGCCGTTCCGCCGACGAGCACGGCACCCCGGTCGACTTCACCGTCGAACGCAAGGAGAACAAGCTCGGCGAATTCTGGTTCGAGGTCACCGGCCGCAAGCCGGAACGCTGGGTGCAGCAGACCAACTTCGACAACGACGAGGCCGTCGGCTACCTCGCCGACCGTCTCGCCAAGCTGGGCGTCGAGGACGAGCTGCGTCGCAAGGGCGCCAAGCCGGGCGACGAGGTGCGCATCGGCAAGGGCGACCGTGCGGTCGACTTCGACTGGGATCCGACCATCGCCGCCGGCGCGGAACGCCTCGATGGCGCCCCGCTGGGCGCGCGTGGCCAGGATCTGCGTCTCGACGCCGAACAGCCGGGCTCCCGTCGCCGCACCAACGCGGAACGCCGTCGCGAATACCACGCGATGATGGACGCGAAGGCCGCCGTGCGCGAGGCGATGATGAAGGAACGCGCCGCCGGCCACTGGGCCGACCCGTCCATCGACGACGACCGTCACGACGAGAAGAGCCTCTTCGGTCGCGGCGAGGATTCCGAAACACAGGACGAGTAGAACGGCAACCATGTCCACACCGTCACAGGCCCAGATCCGCCGCCGCGTGTCCGAAGCGGAAACCGTCGTCGTCAAGGTAGGTTCCAGCTCACTCACGCAGGCCGACGGCCATCTCGACGTCACGAAACTCAACGCGCTGGTCGGCGCGCTCGCGTCGACACAGCTCATGGGAGCGCGCGTCGTGCTCGTCTCGTCGGGTGCCATCGCCGCCGGTTTCGGCCCGCTCGGCTTCGACGCGCGGCCGACCGACGTCGCCACGCAGCAGGCGACCGCGGCCGTCGGCCAGGGCCTGCTCATGGCGCAGTACGAGGCGGCGTTCGGCCGGTTCGGCGTGCGCGTCGGACAGATCCTCATCACCGCGGAAGACACGATCCGCGCCACCCAGTACCGCAATGTGCAGCGCACGCTGGACCGTCTGCTCGATCTGGGCGTCGTGCCGATCATCAATGAGAACGACTCCCTCGCCTCGAACGAGATCCGTTTCGGCGACAACGACCGGCTGTCGGCGCTCGTCGCGAACCTCGTGCGCGCCGACGCACTCGTCCTGCTCACCGACGTGGACGGCCTGTACACGGCGCCGCCGAGCGAACCCGGATCGAAGCGCATCGCCTACGTGCCGAACGTCGTGGACGCGCTCGGCGAGGTGAAGGTCGGCGGCACGGGCTCGAAGGTCGGCACCGGCGGCATGGTCACCAAACTGGAGGCGGCGCGCGTCGCGGCCGTCTCCGGCATCCCCACCGTGCTCACCTGCGCGGGCAACGCGGGACCGGCGCTGATGGGCGATCCGGTAGGCACCGCGTTCGCGCCGGTGAAGCGTCGCGGGTCGACGCGACGGCTGTGGATCGGCTTCGCCGCCGAGCCGCGCGGCACGATCATCGTCGACGCCGGCGCGGGGGAGGCCGTGCGCGGCGGGCGCGCGTCGCTCCTCGCCGCCGGCGCGGTCGAGGTGCGCGGCGCGTTCTCCGCCGGCGATCCGGTGTGGATCGACGCGGAGGACGGCACGCATCTGGCGCGCGGACTCGCCGGATACGACTCCGAGGAGGTGCCGCGGATGCTCGGACGCAACACGACGCAGCTCAAGCGCATCCTCGGCGAGGAGTACGCGCACCCGCTCGTCCATCGCGACAATCTCGTGCTCGTGTGAGGTGAGGGGCGGTCCGGCGGGTACCCGGACACTGCGGCGGGTACCCGGACACCGCGGCGGTATCGGTCGGGCATCCGCCGGACTGTTCCCTTTTTCGCCCTTCGGGTTTATTGTGGGAGCCATGACTATGGCTGATTGGCAGACTCTCTCCGACCGTATCAATCACGTGACCCCGAGCGCCACGCTCGCCGTCGACTCCAAGGCGAAGGCCATGAAGGCCGCCGGCCTCGATGTCATCGGCTTCGGCGCCGGCGAACCGAACTTCCCGACGCCCGACTATGTGGTCGATGCGGCGGCGGCCGCCTGCCGCGATCCGAAGAACTACAAGTACACGCCCACGCCGGGCCTGCCCGAGCTGCGTCGCGCCATCGCCGACAAGACGCTGCGCGACTCCGGCTACGAGGTGACGCCCGACCAGGTCGTCGTGACCAACGGCGGCAAGCAGGCGGTCTATTCGACGTTCCAGATCCTGCTCGACGAAGGCGACGAGGTCATCATCCCCACGCCGTACTGGACCAGCTACCCGGAGGCCGTCAAGCTCGCCGGAGGCAAGCCGGTCGAGGTGTTCGCCGGTGCCGACCGCGGCTTCGAGCCGGACCTCGCGGCGATCGAAGCTGCGCGCACCGAGCGCACGAAGGCGATCATCGTGACCTCCCCGAACAACCCGACCGGTGCCGTGTGGAGCCCCGAAACCATCGAGGGCATCGCGAAGTGGGCGATCGAGCACCACGTGTGGGTCATCTCCGATGAGATCTACGAGCACCTCAACTACGACGACGCGCACACCACGTTCATCGGCGCGGCCGTGCCCGAAGTGCGCGATCAGCTCATCGTGCTCAACGGCGTCGCCAAGACCTACGCGATGCCCGGCTGGCGCGTCGGCTGGCTCATCGCGCCCGAGCCGGTCGCCAAGGCCGCCGCCAAGCTGCAGGGCCATATGACCTCCAATGTGGCGAACGTCTCCCAGCGCGCCGCCATCGCCGCCGTCTCCGGCCCGCTCGACGCCGTGTACCGCATGCGCGAGGCGTTCGACGTGCGTCGCAAGGCGATCGTCGCCGCGCTCAACGACATCGAAGGCGTGAACTGCCCGACGCCGACCGGCGCGTTCTACGCGTTCGCCGACATCACCGCGCTGCTCGGCAAGCCGCTCGGCCCCAACGGTACCGTCTCGCACTCCTCCTCCGAGTTCGCCGCCGCGCTGCTCGACGAGGCGCATGTCGCCGCAGTCCCGGGCGAGGCGTTCGGTGCGCCCGGCTACCTGCGCTTCTCCTACGCGCTGGCGGACGACCAGCTCGCCGAGGGTATGCGCCGCATGAAGGCGTACGTCGAGGCGTGATCGGTGTGCGGTTGGTGTGCGGTCGGTGTGCGTGTGACGCGTGATCGGCACGCGGCTGACGTGCGCGACATGCCGTAACATCGTTGGAATCCCGTGGTTTTCCCACGGGATTCTCTGTATGTGGACATCGCGAATTGACGGATTCCGGACGAGCCGCTACTATATCTGCTTGGCGGTTTTCGCCGGGCGAAGCGTTCTCTCGGGAACGCCGCGCAAGGTGATTGTTCACCTAGGGAAGTGGCGCAATTGGTAGCGCAACGGTCTCCAAAACCGTAGGTTGTGGGTTCGAGTCCCGCCTTCCCTGCCAAGGATCTTACGAATACCCTGAGCGAAGGATGAATATGGCGAAGGCTAGCAAGAGCGAAAAGGCCGTAAAGCCGAACGTCTTTATGCGCATCGGTCTGTTTATCAAGCAGATCATCGATGAGCTTCGCAAGGTCGTGACCCCCACCGCCAAGGAACTGTTCTTCTGGTCGCTGGCCGTGTTCATCTTCGTGCTGCTGCTGATGGCTCTCGTCACCGGCATGGACTTCGGTCTGAGCAAGCTCACGCTCTGGATGTTCGGCTGATCGTCTTTACGTGAACGACAACGAACCCGAAGGTGAATACGCATGAGTGATGAAGTGAATCTCGATAACCTCGACGCGCTGCCCGATCTGCCGGAGACCGCTCCGGTCGAGCAGACTGCCGAGACCGCGGAATCCGATCAGGCCGCCGAGGCGGTCGATGCTATCACCTCCGACGATACGGTCGAGGCTGCTGCGGCCGCTGAAACCGCTACGGCTGAAGAGTCTGACAAGTCCGACGAGACTGACGATGCTCCGGCTGCCTCCATCGAAACCCCTGCTGTTTCCCTCGACGATGATGAGGAGCAGGAGACCAACGAATCCGAGCAGGCCGAAGCCACCGATGCCGGTCAGGCCGCCGTCGAAGCGTTCTCCAAGTCCCTGCGCACCCTCGAAGGCAAGTGGTATGTGCTGCACACGTACTCCGGCTACGAGAAGCGCGTCAAGACCAACGTCGAATCCCGCATCCAGTCCTTCGGCCTCGAAGACACGATTTTCCAGATCGAAGTGCCGATGGAGGAAGTCGAAAAACACACTGAAAAGGGCAAGAAGGTCATCACCCGCGTGCGTGTTCCCGGTTACGTGCTCATCCGCATGTGGCCTGACGAGAACGCCCGCCGCATCGTTCGCGAGACCGAAGGCGTGACCGGCTTCGTCGGCCCCACCAAGGACCCGGCGCCGCTGTCCCGCAAGGAAGTCGTTGCGATGATGGCCCCGATGATCGCCTCCGAGGCGCTCAAGAAGGCCGGCGACAAGCCCGCCGCCGCCAAGAAGCGCACCGTCGAAGTCTCCTACGCGATCGGCGATCAGGTCACTGTCACCGACGGCCCCTTCGCCACCATGGCCGCCGTCGTCTCCGACGTCGAGCCGACCACGCAGAAGCTCACCGTGCTCGTGTCCATCTTCGGCCGCGATACGCCGGTGGAGCTTGGCTTCAACCAGGTGCAGAAGCTCGACTGAGTTTCGGCGACTGAGTCTCGGCGACTGAGCGCCTTCCGCGTTTCTTCTGGGCCGGCGTGTCCGCAGACTTGAGAAATCCCCGCCTCGCGCGGGGATTTTTTGTTGCCGTCGTTGCTGTCTAACTCCCTCCCGCTGGCGGGAGGTGGCGCTTCGCGTCGGAGGGTGGTCGCGGGTGTGAAATGTCGGGGATTCCGTTCCTTCCTCCCGCTGGCGGGAGGTGGCGCACAGCGCCGGAGGGTGGTCGCGGGTGTGGCGCTAGGTCCGGTGATGCCGAGTTTGTGGCACCGGTTCGTGCGGTTGTAATTCGTATCTTCCTCCCGCTGGCGGGAGGTGGCGCACAGCGCCGGAGGGTGGTCGGCGATCGCGTACCGCCGTCACGCCCAGCCGATACCGGTGGCGTCGTTGACGCAGCCACCCCCACCCGGCTCACGCCGGGAGCCCCCCGCCGGCGGGGGCAAAGGAATCGCGGCATGCCATCCCCTCCCGCTGGCGGGAGGTGGCGCGTAGCGCCGGAGGGTGGTTCCGAGCCCAAGGCGTCGGGACGATGGAGGCCGTCCCCGCATTCGCCCCGTCGTCCCGTATTGTCCGCCATCGAAGAGAACGGGCCTGAAGGTCCCATGACGTTACGCGACGAGGATCCGGTCCGGGGTCGTAGGAACCCAATGTGGCGTCCTGTTCTGGAATCCGGTTTCCGCACCGCCCGTCGGACCGGCCCGCGGTCCGGGGCCTCCGCCTCCCCTCCCGGCAGGGAGTCGCCGTATCCGCCTCGGCAAGGCGATGCGCGTCGATATCCGCTCCGGCGTCGCAAATCCCGGAGAACAACGGTGTCGTCCGGGATTTCTGACGCTGGGCTGCGTTCAGCGTCCCGGATTCCGGAGATGAGCGGCTTCATCCGTAATCCGGGATGCTGAGCCGCTCTCAGCGTCCCAGATTCCGGAGATAAGCGGCATCGTCCGTAATCCGGGATGCTGAAGCCTCTCCCAGCGTCCCGGATTACGGACGATAGGGCCGTTCTCCCGAATCCGGGACTCCTGGCGGCCCCCGGCCGTCCCGGATTCCGGACGCGGCCGATCGCCTCCGGGATTCGTGAGCCGGGAACGACCGCCTGGAGCGATGCGGACAGCCGGCTCCGGGCCAAGGGGCGTTCTCGGACTCCACCCGCTGCGCCGACCCACACCCCCGGGGGTGCTCCAGACAACATCGCGACAACATCGAGCGGGGAACGTGCCACGGAACCAAGATGCCCCACGACGCCGCACCGATCCGCACCGCGGGGGACAGCGATGCTCCGCTCGTTGCGCCGATCCGCGCCGTGGGGCAGCCGCGGGGATGGTGGTATGCCACAACGGCGTGCGGGGATCGTGTCATGAGATCGCGATGCTCCATGAAGTCGCGCCAGTCCGCGCCATGGGAATGCGGCGATGCTCCACAATGGCGTGCGGGGATGGTGTTGTGGCGCGGTGGTGCGCCACAACACGGCCGCGGAAGGCGGTTCGTGGGAGTTGTGGCGCGATTTGAGGGTCCGTCCGCTCCACAACATGCGGTGGGAACGATACCGGCGGCTGTTGTGGAGCAGGCCCGCTCCACAACAGGAGCAGGAACCGGGATTGCGGGGAGTAGTGGCGCACTTTACGGGCCGGGAACGCCGAAAACGGGGGGTTGTACGGGGCAAGCGGCGGAATGCCGCTCCACAACAGGTTCTCCGGCGCGTGTTGTGGAGCAGAATCGCTAGGAGACATGGGGATGGGGGCGTGCGCGCCGCGTGCGGCGTGTGCACACCGTACTCCGCACGCACTTCACACGTGCCCGAACCGACCGGCCCAGCAACGACGAACGCACCGGATTCCAGCCCGTTGACCACCCTCCGGCGCTACGCGCCACCTCCCGCCAGCGGGAGGAAGATGAAAATCACAACCGCGCGAGACCATGCACATCATAATCGAAGAACACCAAAAACCGTGGTCTACCCGGCCCGTGGCCACCCTCCGGCGCTACGCGCCACCTCCCGCCAGCGGGAGGAGAATGGGGAGGCCATGCCTCATGTGCTCCACTTCCCGTCTAGCCTGCCGCGATCCCTTCGCCCTCGCTGGCGGGGCTCCCGGTGTGAGCCGGGTGGGGGTGGCTGCGTCAACGACGTCACCGGTATCGGCTGGGCATGACGGCGGTACATGATCGCCGACCACCCTTCGGCGCTGCGCGCCGCCTCACCGGCGGGAGAGGATGAGGACGACGACCGCGACGACGCGCCACACCGTCGCGCGCGCCACCCTCCGGCGGGAGGGTGTGAGGGGAATCACAGTCGCGCGGGCCTACGCGCGCCACAATGCTGAGAGCCGCAGGAGAGCCGCGGAATCATAGGGCGACGAAGTGTCGAACCGTTTCGATTTGTCAGTAAATGTTCTCTTTTTGCCGTTGAATTGTGCGAAACGAGTTGTATTTTGTGTAAATCGGACTATATTACCGTCCCGATAACGCAAACATCGACGTTGCCTCGGCGGCTGCCGGTGCCTGTGTTCGAGGAAGAACAACTCTAGGAAAGAGGGAGCGGCATGATTGATCTTGCTGCCGGGGAATCCGCGATTCGCCTGTCGCTGAGCTGGGTGGATTGGCTTATCCTCATCATCTACTTCGCCATGATCGTGTGGATCGGCTATTCGATTCACAAGCAGCAGAAATCCTCCGAGGACTTCCTGCTCGCCGGTCGTTCGATGCCGGCGTGGATCGCAGGCCTCGCGTTCTGCGCCGCCAACCTGGGCGCCACCGAGATCCTGGGCATGGCCGCCAACGGCGCCCAGATCGGCATGCCGACCATCCACTACTACCTGATCGGCGCCGTGCCGGGCATGGTGTTCCTCGGCATCTTCATGATGCCGTTCTACTACGGCTCCGGCGTGCGCTCGGTGCCTGAGTTCATGTACCAGCGCTTCGGCAAGGGCGCGCACATCATCGTGTCGCTGTGCTTCGCCGTGTCCACCATCCTGCAGGCCGGCATCAACCTGTACGCCATGGCCCTGATTCTTCAGGCCATGCTCGGCTGGAGCCAGTGGACCGCCATCATCGTCTCCGCCGTCTTCGTGCTTGCCTACATCACCTTGGGCGGTCTGACCTCCGCCATCTACAACGAGGTCATGCAGTTCTTCGTCATCGTCGCGGCCCTCATCCCGGTCACCGTCATCGGCCTGTCCCATGTGGGCGGCTGGAGCGGCCTGACCGCCAAGCTCGACGGCATGAAGGACTGGACGGGCTCTGTCCACGCCTGGGCCGGCACCGGTCTCGGCAACGTGACCAACCCGGTCGGCGGCGACTGGTTCTCCATCCTCATGGGCCTCGGCTTCGTGCTCGGCTTCGGCTACTGGACCACCAACTTCACCGAGGTGCAGCGCGCCTTCGCCGCGAAGAGCATGACCGCCGCCCGCATGACGCCTATCCTTGGCGCCATCCCGAAGATGGTCATCTGGCTCATCATCATCATCCCGGGCATGATCGCGGCCGCCACCGTCGGCAACCTGTTCTCCGGTGCGCACCCGGTCCTGCAGTACAACGAAGCCATCCCGTACCTGTTCAAGATGTACCTGCCGAACGGCGTCCTCGGCGTCGCCATCACCGGCATGATGGCCTCCTTCATGGCCGGCATGGCCGCGAACGTCTCCTCGTTCAACACCGTGTTCACCTACGATCTGTGGCAGGACTACGTCAAGCCCGGCCAGAACGACAAGTACTACCTGAACATGGGCCGCATCATCACCGTCATCGGTGTGTTCATCTCCGTGTTCACCGCGTGGATCGCGTCGCAGTTCGGCAACATCATGACGTACCTGCAAACGCTGTTCAGCTTCTTCAACGCCCCGCTGTTCGCCGTGTTCATCCTCGGCCTCGTGTGGAAGCGCGTCTCCAACGTCGCCGGCACCGTCGGCTACGTGTGCGGCATCATCGCCCCGCTCGTCACCTACATCCTCTACCTGCAGTCCGTCGCGGCCGGCAACCCGATCTTCGGCTCCGCCACCGCCGAGACCTGGTACGGTGCCATCATCTCCTGCCTCGCCACCTGGATCGTGGCGGCGGTCATCACGCCGTTCACCAAGGCGAAGTCCGATGAGGAGCTCGAGGGCCTGACCTTCGGCACCAACGGCATCAAGTACTTCAAGGAGGCCTCCGCCGAGGAGCTCGAGGACGCCAAGCGCGCCGCGAAGGAAGCCGGCAAGGACGTCGCCACCGTGAAGGTTCCGTGGTACAAGAAGCCGCTGATCCTGGGCACCGTGATCTTCGTGCTCGGTCTCGTCTTCTACATCCCGTTCTTCTAAACCCTCGGGTTGACCCATCAACGTAGGAACGTTCTAAGGAGTTTGCAATGGCAGAAGAGACCGAAGGCAAGAGCCTGCTGACTCAAGCCGAGAAGGATCAGGCGGTCAAGGCGGCGCGTAACAACGATCTGCGCCGGCTCATCGCGATCCTGTTCATCATCTACGGCGTGATCGTCACGATCGTGGGCATCGTCGCGCCGAACATGAACGGCGCCGACACCAACGGCATCGCGATCAACCTGTGGACCGGCATCGTCATGCTGGTCATCGGCATCGCGTTCGAACTGTGGTGCCGTCTCAAGCCGCTCTCCGCGGAGGACATCATCGCGTCCGCCGAGGAGTCCGTGCGCAAGGCGCAGGTCCAGCACGAAGGCGCGAAGTGAGTCGCGCACGTCGGTGACGACCGGTAGCGGCGCAACGACGTGACGTTCGCGCGTCACGCCGCCGTCGCACGTCAGGGGCCGTCGGGAGCATCGCGCTCCCGGCGGCCCTTTCGCGTGCGACGTGCGACGTGCGGTGTCGGCGGTGTCGGCGGTGACATGATGGCGGCGTGACGGATGCGGTGACGGCGACGCAGGGAAGACGCGTGTCGATGATGTCGCGACGACGGCGCATAATGGGATGGTTTGTGTCTGGAGGGGAGACCCGCTAGCACAGCACAGCAATATAAGTTGCGGGAGGAGACCGTGCGGACGGTCGCGCATCGCGTTGACGACGCGCGCGGACGGACGGCGACCGATTGCACCGCGTTATAGAAAGAAGAACCATAACATGGCTCCCAAGAAGAAAGTCTCCGCGCTGATCAAGCTGCAGATTCAGGCTGGCAAGGCCAACCCGGCCCCGCCGCTGGGCCCTGCGCTGGGTTCGCACGGCGTCAACATCATGGACTTCTGCAAGGCGTACAACGCCCAGACGCAGGACAAGATGGGACAGGTGATCCCGGTTGAGATCACCGTCTACGAAGATCGTTCCTTCACCTTCATCCTCAAGACCCCGCCGGCCGCGGCTCTGCTCAAGAAGGCCGCCGGCATCGACAAGGGCACCGAGAACCCGCTGACCCACAAGGTCGGCTCCGTCACCAAGGCGCAGGTTCGCGAGATCGCCGAGACCAAGATGGCCGATCTCTCCGCCCGTGACATCGAGGCCGGCATGAAGATCATCGAAGGTACCGCCCGCTCCATGGGCATCACGGTGACCGACTGATAAGGAGAAGGACAGATGGCTAAGCATTCCAAGAAGTACCTTGAGGCGGCCGAGAAGGTCGATCGCAACAACCTGTACACCCCCGACCAGGCCATCGCGCTGCTCAAGAGCATGCCGGCCCGCAACTTCGACGAGTCCGTCGAAGCGGTGCTTCGCCTGAACGTCGACCCGCGCAAGGCCGACCAGCTGGTCCGCGGCACCGTGAGCCTGCCTCACGGCACCGGTAAGACCGTCAAGGTCCTCGTCTTCGCCCGTGGCCCGCAGGCCACCGCGGCCCAGGAGGCCGGCGCCGACATCGTCGGTGACGACGAGCTCATCGCCAAGGTGCAGGGCGGCTTCCTCGACTTCGATTCCGTCGTCGCCACCCCGGACATGATGGGCAAGGTCGGCCGCCTCGGTCGTGTGCTCGGTCCGCGTGGCCTCATGCCGAACCCGAAGACCGGCACCGTGACCATGGACGTCGCCAAGGCCGTCAAGGACATCAAGGCCGGTAAGATCGAGTTCCGCGTCGACAAGAACGGCAACCTCTCCTTCCTGATCGGCAAGGCCTCCTTCGAGGAGTCCGCTCTGGATGAGAACTTCCGCGCCGTCGCCGACGAGGTCAAGCGTCTCAAGCCGTCCACCGTGAAGGGCCGCTACATCACCAAGGCGACCATCACCTCCACGATGGGCCCCGGCATCCCGGTCGACCCGAACGTGGTTGCGTGACGTCATCGCCATGGCGTGATGTCGTTTCGGCATGATGCCGTGACGTATTGAAGATCCCAGGTTCCTTTTTAGGAACCGGGGATCTTTTCGTATGCGCTGTTGTTGGGTGCCGTGGTGTGCATGGTCAGCCTTGTTCCTCCTGCGGGCGGGAGGTGGCGCGCGGAGCGCGTCGGATGGTGGTCCGGTCGCGAGGTCCGGGCATGCGGCCCGGTGCGGTCGTCCGGTGGCCCCACCCGGCTTCGCCGGGAGCCCCCGCCGGAGGGGGCGTGTTCGGTGAATGTGTGGTTGGTTGTGGGTGAATTGTGGTGGTTGGGGTGTGTGTGGTGGTGTCTGGCTGGGTAGGCTGGTGGTTACATAGGGTGTTTGTGTGGTTTTCGACACGCCGGTGGTTGCTTGTGTTTGCAATGGTTCCGGAGTGGTTTTGTGATGCTGGTTTGCGGTGTGGCGCGGTGTGGTGTATGTTTATCTCTTGCTGCCGGTCAGCTTCTGGTTCTTCCCCTTTGTGTGGTTGGTTTCCGGGGTTGGCTGTGTGTGGTGGTTTGAGAACTCAAGAGTGTGTTGTACTACTTACTTCTTTATAGTCAATGATTGCCAGTCCGATGCCCGCTCGTTTTCGCGAGTACCCGAGGGGGTTTGATGGGTGTCGGGGTTTTTGTGCGAACGTCCTTCCTTATAGGATGTTCCGTCTTTTTTCTTTTTGAGAGTCATTTGTTTGGTTCTCTTCATGAAGTTTTTTTTGTGGAGGGTTCGATTCTGGCTCAGGATGAACGCTGGCGGCGTGCTTAACACATGCAAGTCGAACGGGATCCTGGGGGCTTTGCTTCCGGGTGAGAGTGGCGAACGGGTGAGTAATGCGTGACCGACCTGCCTCGTACTCCGGAATAGCTCCTGGAAACGGGTGGTAATGCCGGATGCTCCAGCATGCTGCATGGTGTGTTGGGAAAGGGTCTTACCGGTACGGGATGGGGTCGCGTCCTATCAGCTTGACGGTGTGGTGATGGCGCACCGTGGCTTCGACGGGTAGCCGGCCTGAGAGGGCGACCGGCCACATTGGGACTGAGATACGGCCCAGACTCCTACGGGAGGCAGCAGTGGGGAATATTGCACAATGGGCGCAAGCCTGATGCAGCGACGCCGCGTGCGGGATGACGGCCTTCGGGTTGTAAACCGCTTTTGGCAGGGAGCAAGGCCTTCGGGTTGAGTGTACCTGTCGAATAAGCACCGGCTAACTACGTGCCAGCAGCCGCGGTAATACGTAGGGTGCAAGCGTTATCCGGAATTATTGGGCGTAAAGGGCTCGTAGGCGGTTCGTCGCGTCCGGTGTGAAAGCCCATCGCTTAACGGTGGGTCTGCGCCGGGTACGGGCGGGCTGGAGTGCGGTAGGGGAGACTGGAATTCCCGGTGTAACGGTGGAATGTGTAGATATCGGGAGGAACACCAATGGCGAAGGCAGGTCTCTGGGCCGTTACTGACGCTGAGGAGCGAAAGCGTGGGGAGCGAACAGGATTAGATACCCTGGTAGTCCACGCCGTAAACGGTGGATGCTGGATGTGGGGCCCTTTCCACGGGTCCCGTGTCGGAGCCAACGCGTTAAGCATCCCGCCTGGGGAGTACGGCCGCAAGGCTAAAACTCAAAGAAATTGACGGGGGCCCGCACAAGCGGCGGAGCATGCGGATTAATTCGATGCAACGCGAAGAACCTTACCTGGGCTTGACATGTTCCCGACGACTCCAGAGATGGGGTTTCCCTTCGGGGCGGGTTCACAGGTGGTGCATGGTCGTCGTCAGCTCGTGTCGTGAGATGTTGGGTTAAGTCCCGCAACGAGCGCAACCCTCGCCCCGTGTTGCCAGCAGTTCGGCTGGGGACTCACGGGGGACCGCCGGGGTCAACTCGGAGGAAGGTGGGGATGACGTCAGATCATCATGCCCCTTACGTCCAGGGCTTCACGCATGCTACAATGGCCGGTACAGCGGGATGCGACATGGCGACATGGAGCGGATCCCTGAAAACCGGTCTCAGTTCGGATTGGAGTCTGCAACCCGACTCCATGAAGGCGGAGTCGCTAGTAATCGCGGATCAGCAACGCCGCGGTGAATGCGTTCCCGGGCCTTGTACACACCGCCCGTCAAGTCATGAAAGTGGGCAGCACCCGAAGCCGGTGGCCTAACCCAGTTC
>NZ_JBKEVI010000019.1:0-50862 GCF_056357035.1 Bifidobacterium sp. LH_417 | reverse complement strand
GTGGGGTGACGGCGTGCCTATCGAAAAATGAGTCTGCGAGTCAGTGGCAGGTGGCGAGCGTAACCCGTGTGGGGTACGCGTAGCGAAGGCGAGTCTGAATAAGGCGTTTGAGTCGCTTGTCCTGGACCCGAAGCGGGATGATCTAGCCCTGGTCAGGTTGAAGCGCGGGTAGGACCGTGTGGAGGACCGCACCCACCTGGGTTGAAAACCGGGGGGATGAACTGGGGCTGGGGGTGAAAGGCCAATCAAATTCCGTGATAGCTGGTTCTCTCCGAAATGCATTTGGGTGCAGCGTCGGGTGATTGCTTGCGGGGGGTAGAGCTACTGGATGCTTGAGGGCCCATACCGGGTACCGACAGCAACCAAACTCCGAATACCCGTCAAGTGTATCCCGGCAGTGAGTCGGCGGGGGATAAGCTCCGTCGTCGAGAGGGAGACAGCCCAGACCGTCGTTTAAGGTCCCGAAGCGCGTGCTAAGTGGGAAAGGATGTGGAGTCGCATAGACAGCCAGGAGGTTGGCTCAGAAGCAGCCATCCTTGAAAGAGTGCGTAACAGCTCACTGGTCTAGTGGTTCCGCGCCGACAATGTAGCGGGGCTCAAGCACGCCACCGAAGACGCGGCAGCGAACCTGGTTCGCTGGGTAGGAGAGCGTCCCATGCGGGTCGAAGCGGGCGTGGAAACGTCCGTGGACTGCATGGGAGTGAGAATGCAGACATGAGTAGCGAGAGACGGGTGGGAATCCCGTCCGCCGGATGACCAAGGGTTCCAGGGCCACGTTCGTCGTCCCTGGGTGAGTCGGGTCCTAAGGCGAGGCCGACAGGCGTAGTCGAATGGATGAACGGGTTGATATTCCCGTACCGGCCATGAACCGACAAGATCCGAAAGGTTGATGCTCACCTCCGGGCGTTCCCGCCCCGTCCTTCGGGATGGTTCGTGGGAGTGCTTGTTGGGAACCGATTCCCGGTAGGATAGCGTGTGGAGTGACGCGGATGGCAGGCCGGGTCCGGAGGTGGTTTTCCGGGTCCAAGCGTGCGGGGCCTTCCCCAGGCAAATCCGGGGATAGCATGGCCCGAGGCGTGATGGGGGCACCCTGTTGGGGTGTCTTCCGGTGGGTCCGTCCGTCGAGAAAAGCTTCGGCGCGAGGCGCATGGGCGCCCGTACCCCAAACCGACACTGGTGGTCAGGTAGAGCATACCAAGGCGATCGAGCGAATCCTGGTCAAGGAACTCGGCAAATCACTCCCGTTCCTTCGGTTTAAGGGAGACCCCTGACGGTGAACCGACTCTGCTCGGGGAGCGGTCGGGGGTGGCACAATCCAGGGGGTAGCGACTGTTTACCAAAAACACAGGTGCATGCGAAGGCGCAAGCCGCTGTATATGCACTGACGCCTGCCCGGTGCCGGAAGGTTAAGAGGATCCGTCAGCTTCGGCGAAGCGGTGAATTCAAGCCCCGGTAAACGGCGGTGGTAACTATAACCATCCTAAGGTAGCGAAATTCCTTGTCGGGTAAGTTCCGACCTGCACGAATGGCGTAACGACTTCCCCACTGTCTCGACCAGGAGCTCGGCGAAATTGCAGTACGAGTAAAGATGCTCGTTAAGCGCAGAAGGACGAAAAGACCCCGGGACCTTTACTATACCTTGGTATTGGCATTCGGTGTGGATTGTGTAGCATAGGCGGGAGACTGGGAAGCATGGACGCCAGATCGTGTGGAGTCGGAAGGTGAAATACCGCTCTGTTCGCATTGGATGTCTCACCACGAGCAGTGATCCTGCTCTGGGACAGTGCCTGGCGGGTAGTTTAACTGGGGCGGTTGCCTCCCAAAGAGTAACGGAGGCGCTCAAAGGTCCCCTCAGCCCGGTTGGCAATCGGGTGGCGAGTGCAAGTGCACAAGGGGGCTTGACTGCGAGACCGACGGGTCGAGCAGGGACGAAAGTCGGAACTAGTGATCCGGTGCCGGTGTACGGACGCGGCATCGCTCAACGGATAAAAGGTACCCCGGGGATAACAGGCTGATCATTCCCAAGAGTCCATATCGACGGGATGGTTTGGCACCTCGATGTCGGCTCGTCGCATCCTGGGGCTGGAGCAGGTCCCAAGGGTTCGGCTGTTCGCCGATCAAAGCGGCACGCGAGCTGGGTTCAGAACGTCGTGAGACAGTTTGGTCTCTATCCTCTGCGCTCGTCGGAATACTGAGGAGACCTGCCCATAGTACGAGAGGACCTGGGTGGACGAACCTCCGGTACGCCGGTTGTCACGCCAGTGGCACCGCCGGTTGGCTGCGTTCGGAAGGGATAACCGCTGAAAGCATCTAAGCGGGAAGCCCGCTCCAAGATAAGTATTCCCGGGGAGCCTTCGGGTTCCTGAGACCCCCCATGAAGAACACGTGGTCGATAGGCCGGACGTGGAAGCCCCGCAAGGGGTGGAGCCGACCGGTACTAACGGGGAAGCGCGACACACAACCCCACCCTCCAAGGAGGACACGGGGAGAGCATCGGCGAAGACTGCGCGAAACACGCGACACGGAACAACGGTCCGTGACCACAAAAACGATCAGCGACGCGTCCACCATCCGGTCCCCAAACCACCAGCCATCAGGAGACACGGGACACGATTCCCTCCTGATAATTGAAGATTTGCGGCGGTCATGGCCCAGGGGAGACGCCCGGACCCATTCCGAACCCGGAAGCTAAGACCTGGCACGGCGATGGTACTGCACCCGACAGGGTGTGGGAGAGTAGCACGCCGCCGCACCACAACGAGAACAGGACCCCGGTCGAGCAACAGCTCCCGGGGTCCTTCCCATACCACGACACGCACGCCACGTCACCACGCGCGCGTGCGACCACCCTCCGGCGCTACGCGCCACCTCCCGCCGGCGGGAGGAAACAACGGACACACGCGACGGGAACGAACCCGCCAGCCACCCACCGACACCACACGCGCGCGGGACACGAAAACCACCCTCCGGCGCTGGCGCGCCACCTCCCGCCAGCGGGAGGAAACAACGGACACACGCGACGGGAGCCCCGCGCCGCACGCGTCCTCACCGACACCACACACGGGGGCCGCCCACGAAGACCACCCTCCGGCGCTCACGCGCCACCTCCCGCCAGCGGGAGGAAACAACCAGGACACCGACGAAAGAGACGGCGGGAGGAAACAGGGGACGGCCGTTCTTGAGTTGTGTCAGCGGTCTAGGCGGAAGCCTTGGGCGGCTGCCTTGGGAAGCAGGCACTTGCCGCTGACGTCCTGCACGCCGACCTTGGCAATCTGATCACTGAACGCGTCCACCGGACGATCTGTGTTACGCAGATCGTAGTATTCGTGCACCGTCGCATCGAACTCGTCAAGACCTGACAGCATGGCGGCACCAACACCAACACCAACACCAACACCAACGCCAGCTCCAACACCGGTACCAGCTTCGGTATTGGTTTCCGTACTGGCGCCAACACAGGCATCGGCACCGCTGCCATCGGACGGATATGTGTTCTCGAAGAACTGCATCGTGCGCGGCATACGCGGCTTCAACGCGGGCTCCTGATCCGGCTTGCCGATGGCGATCGCCAGCACCGGATACGTGTATTCCGGCAGATGGCACACATCAATCAGACCGGGGATGTCGTTCAGCACGGAGCCGAGAATCACGCAGCCGAGTCCCAGCGAGTAGGCGGCGGTCTCCATCGCGTGCAGGGCGAGCACGGCATCGTTCTGCGCCTGCGTGAAGCGGTAGCTGGAATTCAGCGTCCACGCGTCACCATGCGCGTCGACGCCCTTGCGTTCGGCGATCAGCGCGTTGCGGTGCTCGTCGATGATGAACAGGTAGAGCAGCGGCGCCTGCGCGATGTACGGCTGATGCCCGAATTCGGCGAACCTCGCCTTGATCGCCGGATCGGTGATGCGAATCGCCGACCAATCGTTGAGATACTGGCTTGAGGCGGCGTGCTGCGCGACCGTTTCGAGCGCCGCGCGGGTGTCGTCGTCGATGGCCTCGTCTTTGAAGGCGCGGATCGAACGACGGTTCAACAGGGTTTCGATAGTGCTGTTAGTAACCATGACCCCATTGTCGTCCGCGCACTGGCCAAACGGCGACGCCGGTGCGCCGGCAGCGCACGTGCGTCGCCCTTCAGCGTCGCCCTTCAGCGTCGCCCTTCAGCGGCGGCGGCGGTGACGACGGTCGACGATCGCCTTGGATCCGCGGTCGGACAGCTGCGAGACGAGCGCGCCGAACGCGGCGGACAGCACGGTGAACAGCAGCTGCGTGAGGAATCCCTGCGGCGCGTCGGCGGCGAGACCGCGACGCACGTTACGACGGGATACGCCTCGATTCCACATGGTTTGGAACAGTTTGCCGCCGATCAGTCCCGCGAGCGACGGCAACGCCCATGTCACGATCTTGTCGCCGAGGGAATCGGGATCATTCAACCGGTGTGCGCGCATCGCGTCGACCTTCTCGTCGATACGATGGAACGCGGAGACGGCACGATCCGCCGACGATGGCCCTGCATGCGCCCCGCTATGCTTCTCATCACTCATAGCCTCCAGTCTACCGGCGCGTCGATCATCAATCGAACACCTCACGGCGATTCAGTGGAGTCGGGAGCGTTCACGGGCTACAGTGGAACCATGACTACACATCAATCGGACGGCACCGTAGCCGTCGACACGTCCCGTGGCGGCACCGGATACCTGGTGCTCCTGCGCCACGGGCAGACCGCATGGAGCCAATCGGGGCAGCACACTGGACGTACCGACATTCCGTTGACGGAGGTCGGCAGACAGCAGGCCGTGGATGCCGGCAAGCGTCTCGCGGCCGCGTTCCCCGGCGGATTCGACGAGGGGTGCGTGTTCTCCAGTCCGCTCGTGCGCGCGAGGGAGACGGCCGTGCTGGCCGGTTTCGAGCATCCGGGCACGTTGGACGGCATCGCCGAGTGGGATTACGGGTGCGCGGAAGGTCGCACACGCCAGCAGGTCGGCGAGATGGCGGGATTCCAGTGGGACGTGTGGCGTGACGGTCCGCGATCGCTGCCGGAGCATATGCAGGCTGATTGGGTGGAGACGCTGCCCGACGGCACGCAGGTGCCGGTGCATGACGGTGTCGGCGAGACCGTGGAGGAGGCGGCCGCCCGTGCGCGTGGCGCCATCGACGAGGTGCTGCCGCTGCTTGAGGCGGGGCACAACGTGCTGTTCGTCGCGCACGCGCATATCCTGCGTATCCTCACGTCGCAGTGGCTGGGCGTCGAACCGCGGTTCGCGCGTCTGCTGCGCCTCGACACGGCGCACTACTGCGTGCTCAGCAAGTACAAGGGCGACAACGTCATCGAACGCTGGAACTGCTAGTGCCGTCCGCTGAGGCCGTATGAAGGGCAGTCCGGTGGGGACTGCCCTTAGGCCGAAGGCTTGCCCGACAGGCAAGCGGGTGGGACTGTCGGCGCTAGCGTCGACCGGTGCTGGAACGGACCACCAGTTGCGCGGGGAGCGTGCGGAACCGGTGGTCCGTGTTGCGTCCGCGGATGAGGTCGAGGGTCATACGGGCGGCGATGCGCGCCGTTTCGACCGGGTTCTGGCGAATCGTCGTCAATCCGATGTCGTCGGCGTAGAAGCTGTCGTCATAGCCGAGAACGGACACGTCACCGGGCACGGAGAATCCGTTGCGCTCCAGCTGGAAGATGAGCGGCAGCGCGATGCCGTCCTCCTGACAGGCGATGGCGGTGGGCATCGTCGGCAGGCTCATCAGTTGCGTGACCACGCTGCCGATCTCGTAGTGGCCGTCGTCGTCGATCTGACATTCGATGGCATGCGGTTCGACGCCTTCTTTGCGGCAGTAGTCCATGAATCTGTCGAAACGGCCGCGTACGGAGAAGCTCAGTGAGACGTCGCGGTTCGTGGTGATGTACGCGATGTCGCGGTGTCCGAGCGTGAGCAGGTGGCGTGCGGCGAGCGTCGCGCCCTGCGCGTCGTCGATGGTGACGGACGCGGCGAAACCGTGCTGTTCGGAGTCGGCGCAGTTGATGCCGATGATCGGCACGTCGATCGACGCGAGCTGCGCGGTCTCGGCGGCGTCGATGTCGAACGACACGACGATGACCGCGTCGGCGTTGCGGCGCACCGGCAGCATCTCGAAGAACTCGCGGCGTTCCTCGATACTGGAGATCTGGAAGATGGAGATGTCGTAGCCTTCCGCATGGAAGATGTCGTTGAGCCCCTCGATCACGGAGGCGGTGAACCACATGCGGATGTGACCGCTCATCAGCACGGCGATGCGCAGCGATCGGCCGGATTTCAACGCGGCGGCGGAACGCGACAGGGAGAAGTTGAGTTCGTCGGCGAACTTGAGTACGCGTGCGCGGGTCTTCGCGTTCACCAGGTCGGGACGGGTGAACGATCGTGACACCGTCGAAATCGATACGCCCGCCGCTTTGGCGACATCCTGGATGTTGCTGTTCATGCGAACCACCTTGGTAACGGAAACAATCGAATCGTGTCCAGCTTACACGGGTGTGGCGGGTGACGAGGCGGCGGCTTGGATGCCGCCTCGTCACCCGCCACACCCGTCACTCAACCATCGTCAGTCGAGCACCCAGACGCTCACGTCCTGCGGCAGCCTGCCGTCGTCGGTCAGGTCAGCGGAGGCGAGCACGATCTCGCCGTCCGGCAGCGTGACCGGTTCGGCGCCGAAGTTCGTGATCGAGATGAGCGTGCGCGTGGCGCCGGCCGCCGTCGCGCCGTCGTCCGCGCTCGCGGCCGGACGGCGGTAGGCGATCACGTCGGCGCCCATGTCCACCCAGTCGAAGGTGGACGTGTCGCCGGTGGCGGTGAGCAGCTTGGCGCGCAGTGCGAGGATCGTGCGGTACAGGCTGAGCATCGACGTGTCGTCATGCTCCTCGACGTCCGCGGCGAAGTCGCGGAACCACAGGGGCTGCGGCAGGTGCGGCGCCGCGGCGGGCGTGCCGTCGGCCTTCTCGCGCGGCGAGAAGCCGAACGACGTGCCCGCGGCGAACCGGTCGCTCCATTCGGCGTGTGCGGCGGGCGTGCCGTCGCCGGACTCGTCCGCGACCCACGGCAGCGGCACGCGGCAGCCGTCGCGGCCCTTGTCGGTGGCGGCGCGGCGCGTGTTGAACGCGGTTGGATCCTCGAGACGATCCCACGGGATGTCCGCGACCTCGAACAGGCCGAGCTCCTCGCCCTGATAGACGTAGATGCCGCCGGGCAGGCCGAACTCCATGAGCGCGGCCGCACGGGCGCGCTTCGTGCCGAGCGCGCGGTCCTCGACATACGTGGAGCCGTCGCGCACCAGCCAGTCGTGTGCGAGCTGGTGGTAGGGCGCGTTCGGCACCTGCGGCAGACCGTAGCGGGTGGGGCTGCGCGGCACGTCATGATTGTTCATCACCCACGTGGTGGTCGAACCGTGCGTGGCCGCGGCCGCGCCGAGACCGCCTTCGATGGCGGCGCGAATCTCGTCCGGCAGCCATGCGGCCTTCGCGAAATCGAAGTTGAAGCACTGGCCGAGCTCGTCGGTGGAGGCGTACAGGTGCTGGTGTTCGGGCACGACCCACGCCTCGGCGACGGCGAAACGCGGCGGATCGTAGCGGTCGAACACCTCGCGGCGCCACTCGCGGTAGATCTCATGCACCTCGTGACGGTCCCACAGCGGGCTGGTGAAGTCGTGGCACAGCTGGTTCTGCACGTCGTTCGCGGCCATGTCCGCCAGCGGCGTGGAGTCGAGGTCCTTGGCGAGGCCGTGGGCCACGTCGATGCGGAAGCCGTCGGTGCCGTGGTCGGCCCAGAAGCGCAGGGTCTTCAGGAATTCGGCGTGGATGTCCGGGTTGTTCCAGTTGACGTCCGGCTGCTGCTTGGCGAACAGGTGGAGGTACCACTGGCCGTCGGGCACGCGCGTCCACGCGGGGCCGCCGAACATGGACTGCCAGTCGTTCGGCGGCAGTTCGCCATGTTCGCCGCGCCCCTCGCGGAAGATGTAGCGGTCGCGCGCGGGGGAGCCGGGAGCGGCGGCGAGGGCCTCCTGGAAGAAGACGTGCTTGTCGGCGGTGTGGTTCGGGACGATGTCGACCATCACCTTGATGCCGGCCTTGTGCGCGGCGGCGACCATCGCGTCGAAATCGTCCATCGTGCCGAGCCGCGGGTCGACGTTGCGGTAGTCGATGACGTCGTAGCCGCCGTCGGCGAGATCGGACGGGTAGAACGGGCTCAGCCAGATCGCGTCCACGCCGAGCTTCTCAAGATAGTCCATTTTCTCGGTGACGCCGGCGATGTCGCCGAGGCCGTCGCCGTTCACGTCCTTGAAACTGCGCGGGTAGACCTGATAGACGACTGCCTGCTTCCACCAGTCCTCATGCATGTTGTTCGCGGTCATGTATGTTCGCCCTCCTTTGGGTGCGTGCCGACGCCGGGTGCGGTGTTGCGGTCGGGCGACGGGCGGCTTTGTGGTGACGGGCCACGCCGGCCGTGCCGCGGCGCCTGCGGTTGTTGTGCGGTTATGATGCGTATTCCCTCGCGCGGCGAACGTCCTGCCACGTTGATGACAACGATAGCATCGTTGCCGTAGTAAGGATGACGGGGTGTCGTGCGACGGTTGGGAAGGGAACCGTGACGGTATCACTCAAGAATCGCGAACGACTGCGGCGGAAGCGTGAGCGAGCCGCCGTCGACCGACGGATCGCCGAGCGCGAGGGCGATCGTGCGCTCGCCGTCATCGCGCGCGGGCACGTCGATCGTGACGGTGCCGTGGCCGGGATTCATCGCGACGATCACGTCATCGACGATCGCGTCGCCGTCGGAACGTCCGCCGGAAACGTCGCGACGCGCGTCGGCGGCGTTCGCCTCGCCGGCGTCGCGCGCGACGCGGCGGAAGGCGAACGCGCGGCCGCCGTCGCGCCCCGCGACCACCTCGAAACCGGCGTGCGCGCGCAACGCGGGGCACGCGTGACGGAACGCGAGCAGCGTGCGCAGCCAATGCCACAACGATTGCGGATCGGCCTGCGCCGCCGCGACGGTAGGCGCGTCCGGCGCGGGGTCGACGGGCAGATACAGGTCGGCGACGCCGGTCGTGGGATCGGCCGGCGCTTCGGAGAATCCGAGATTCGGAGCGGCCGCGTCCCACTGCATCGGCGTGCGGCTGCCGGTGCGGACGTAGCCGCCCTCATGCGTGGGCAACGGGCGGTAGCGCATCGCGATCTCGTCGCCGTAGTAGACGAACGGGCAGCCGGGCATCGTCAGCAGCATGCCGTACGCGACCTTCAGTTCGCGCTCGGTCAGGCGCTGGCCGACGCGGATCGTGTCGTGATTGCAGGTGATGAGGTCGAACAGGCCGCCCGCGCGCTCGCAGTCGGCGAGCTGCGGCAGATACTGGTCGAGGAACGGTTTGATCGCCGCGCCGGAATCCGCGTTGAAATAACTGGCGTCGCCGTCGCGGACCAACGGGGTGTCGGTGTTGCGCAACAGCATGTTGTAGCCGTTCGGCCAGCCGCCCCAGCGCCAATCGAGATAGAAGTCCATGTCGAAGCCCGCCTGCATCGACTCGTAGGGGCGTCCCCACTCGGCGACGAACGCGGCCTCGGGGAATTCGGGGCGGATCTGCGCGAACATGTGCTGCCATGTGCGGATCGTGAACGGTTTGCCGTCGTCGTCGTGCTTGACGAGACTGTCGGACATGTCGACGCGGAAGCCGTCCGCGCCGCGGGAGAGCCAGAAGCGCATCACGTCGAGCATCGCGTCGCAGGTGGCGAGGGCGTCCGGGCCGAGCGCCGGCTTCTGCCACGGCTGCTTCGGGTGCGCGAACCCGTAGTTGAGCGCCGGCTGGCATTTGAAGAAGTTTAGAATGTACGTGCCGTCGCGTTCGGCCTCGCCGCCGACGAACGGCAGGCCGTCGCCGCCCGCGATCCAGCAGTCCGTCCAGATGTAGCGTTCGGACACGTCGTCGGCCGTGCCGGTGCCGTCCGTGACGACGCGGCTGGCCGGGTCGGGGAGGGCGGATGCCCGGAACCAGGCGTGCTCTTCGCTGGTGTGGCCGGGGACGAGGTCGAGCAGGACGTGCATGCCGCGGGCGTGCGCCTCCTCGAAGAGATGTTCGAGGTCCGCGTTCGTGCCGTAGCGCGGCGCGACCTTCGTGTAGTCGCGCACGTCGTAGCCGGCGTCCTTGAACGGCGAATCGTAGCAGGGGTTGATCCACAGCGCGTTGCAGCCGAGGTCGCGGATGTAGTCGAGTTTGGCGATGATGCCCGGGATGTCGCCGATGCCGTCGCCGTTCGTGTCGTTGAACGACTGCGGGTAGACCTCGTAGAAGACCGCGTCGGCGAGCCATGCGGGACGGGTGTGTCGTGTTGTCTCATCCATGAAAACTCCAATGTTCATGCGGTTTCTCGTCATTGACCAACGATTGCAATTCTAGCAGGGAAACGCGAAATGCGAACGTATGCAGAAACGGTGCTACACTGTGAGCCAACGATGTTCCGCAGCGTTGCAAATACAAGGCATCTCAACGCCCCAAAGCGGTGGTGTTAACGTATTCAGCGATAATGTCAATTCGGCATTGCAAACGTGGTCATCGTGAAGTTGGAGAGTCGACTGAACAGGAAAGGAACGATCGAAGATGATCAGTTGGAAGAAGAAGCTTGTCGGACTTGTCGCCGCGACCGCCATGCTGGCGCCGCTCGCCGCATGCGGTTCCGATTCGGGTGATTCCGCGCAGGGCGCCGACGGCGGCGCCGTCACGCTGAGCGTCTGGGCCCCGCAGGAGGACCAGGACGGCAATGACTCGTGGCTGAGCCAGGTCGAGAAGGGCTTCGAAAAGGCACACCCCGAGTACAAGATCACGTGGAAGAACGACGTCGTCTCCGAAGGCGACGCCTCCAAGCAGGTCCAGACCGATCCGTCCGCCGCGGCCGACGTCTACATGTTCGCCTCCGACCAGCTCGGCGCGCTCATCAAGCTGGGTGCGATCGGCGAGCTCGGCACCGACGCCGCCAAGCAGATCAAGAAGCAGGACGGCAGCCTCGAAGTCGATTCCGTCACCGGCTCCGACGGCAAGTACTACGGCGTGCCGTACACCGACAACACGTGGTTCCTGTACTACAACAAGGCGAAGTTCTCCGACGACGACGTCAAGAGCCTCGACACGATGCTCTCCAAGGGCGTCGTCGCCTTCCCGCTGGCCGACTCCTGGTACCTCGGCGGCTTCTACGACGGCCTGACGCTCTTCGGCGAGAAGGGCAACGACGAGAAGGCCGGCATGGTCTTCCCGAAGGATTCAGCCGACATCACCACGTATCTGGTGGACATGGCCGCCAACCCGAACTTCCACAACAGCGCCGACAACTCCGGCCTGTCCGAGATCCAGGCCGGCACCGCCGACGCGTTCTTCTCAGGCTCCTGGTCCGCCGCCGACATCAAGAAGGCCCTCGGCGACGACATGGGCGTCGCCCAGCTGCCGACCTTCACCGTCAACGGTGAGACCAAGCAGATGAAGTCCTTCGCCGCCACCAAGGCCGCCGCCTACAACCCGAACGCCAAGAACCCGAAGGCCGCCGCCCAGTTCGCCGCCTACCTCGGCTCCACCGAGGCGCAGAAGCTGCACTACACGACCCGCGGCATCATCCCGACCGACAAGTCCCTCGCCGCCCTGACCGCCGATGACGCGGTCGCCAAGGCCCAGTCCGACACGATGGCCAACACCGCCATCCTGCAGTCCGGTCTCGCCGGCATGAACGACTGGTGGACCCCGGCCGAGACCTTCGGCAAGGCCATCGTCAACAAGGAGGTCACGGCCGACAACGCCGCGGCCAAGACCGACGCCTGGGTCAAGTCCGTCGGATCCTACGCCAAGTGATTCCCGCGGGGTCGGGTCCTCCCTCCTTCGGGGCCCGGCCCCGTTCCCTCGTCGGCCGGCAGCGGCCGGCGACGATCGTCGAACATCAACCATCGATCGTCGAACATCAACCATCGATCATCGATCCACACGTAACAATTCCACACGTATCAATCATGTTGAGAGGCGGTAGGGTGCAATGACTTCGGCAACCCTTTCCCCGCGCGAGATGAAACGCCGTCGCAGGATGGGCGCGGACTACGTGGCACCGTCGCCGTATTCGGTGCGCAACGCGTTGACCCGCGGCGACGTGTTCACGAAACTGTCCGCCCTGGTCTTCGGGCTGGGTAATCTCGTGCGCAAGCAATTCGTCAAGGGCGTGCTGTTCCTCGCCCTGGAGATCGCGTTCATCGTGTTCATGGCCGTCAGCGGTGCCGGCTACCTGTCGAAGCTGCCCGGCCTGGGTAGCCAGAAGCAGGGCAAGACGCTCGTCGACGGCTTCTGGGTATACACCAAGGGCGACAATTCGGTGGTCATCCTCCTGTACGGCGTGTGCACCGTCGTGCTCATCGCCGCGTTCGCCGTCCTGTGGGCGGTGTCCGTGCGCAGCGCCTACCGGGCCGAATGCGAGGCCCGCGAGCACGGCCATGCGCCGACCTTCCGCGAGGACCTGCACGAGTTGACCGACGGCCGCGCGCACCAGCTGCTCATGTTCCTGCCGACGCTCGGCATCCTCGTGTTCACCGTCCTGCCGCTGATCTTCATGATCTCGATGGCGTTCACCAGCTACGACCACGACCATCTCGTCCTGTTCGACTGGGTGGGCTTCGAGAACTTCGGCAAGGTGTTCTCCAACAGCGGCGGCACCGTCAATGCGGGCCTGTTCGTGTCCGTGCTGGTCTGGACGCTCGTGTGGGCGTTCTTCGCCACGTTCCTCAACTTCTTCCTCGGCTTGTTCTTCGCGATGGTCATCAACCGCAGGACCACGAGGTTCAAGGGGTTCTGGCGCGCCTGCTTCTCGATGTCCATCGCCGTGCCGCAGTTCGTCTCGCTGCTCGTGATGCGCACGATGCTCCAGCCGACCGGCGCCGTCAACCGCCTGCTCATGGAATGGGGGTGGATCGACTCCGCGCTGCCGTTCTTCACGAACGCCACGTGGGCGCGCGTCACCGTCATCATCATCAACCTGTGGGTCGGCATCCCGTACACGATCATGCAGATCACCGGCATCCTGCAGAACATCCCCGCCGACCTGTACGAGGCGGCGCGGCTCGACGGCGCGAACTGGTGGCAGATCTTCACGCAGATCACGATGCCGTACATCATCTTCGTGCTCACCCCGTACCTCATCACCACGTTCACCGGCAACGTGAACAACTTCAACGTGATCTACCTGCTGTCCGGCGGCGACCCGACGCCGATCGGCTCGTCCGCGGGCAAGACCGACCTGCTCATCACGTGGCTGTACAAGCTGACCGTCGACAAGGGCGACTACAACCTCGGCGCGGTCATCGGCATCATGACGTTCATCGTCCTCGCGGTGGTGTCGCTCGTCACCTACCGCAATTCGGGTTCCTACAAGAACGAGGAGGCGTTCCGATGAGCAAGCACAGCGAAACCGCCGTCATGGAGGATGCGACCGGCGGCGTGGTGAAGGCCGAATCCCACGGCCTCATGCACGATTCCCGTAAGCGCCGCATCCTCGGCGACGTGCTCGCGCACCTGTTCCTCGCCGTCATGGCGGTGATCTGGCTGATCCCGATTGTGTGGGTGTTCGCGGAAAGCTTCAACAAGAACACCGCGCCGTACACGAAGACGTTCTTCCCGACCGAGTTCTCGCTGGACAACTACATCGCGCTGTTCACCGACAAATCGGTGCTCGACTTCCCGAAGATGTTCGCGAACACGTTCATCGTCGCATGCTTCACGTGCGTGATCTCGATCGCGTTCGTGCTGTCCGTCGCGTACTGCATGAGCCGTCTGCGCTTCCGCACGCGCCGCACGTTCATGAACGTGGTGCTCATCCTCGGCATGTTCCCCGGCATCATGGCCGTCTCCGCGATCTACTTCATCCTCAAGGCGATGGGCCTGACCGGCGACGGCATGACGATCCTCGCGCTGATTCTCGTGTATTCGGCCGGCACCGGCGCGGGCTTCTACGTGATGAAAGGCTACATGGACACGATTCCCACCTCGCTCGACGAGGCGGCGCTGCTCGACGGCTGCACCCGCCTGCAGGTGTTCACGAAGATCATCGTCCCGATCTGCAAGCCGATGATCGTCTACCAGGCCATCATCGGATTCCTCACCCCGTGGCTCGACTTCGTCATGGCGAAGGTGATCTGCCGCACGCAGTCGAACTACACGGTGGCGCTCGGACTGTGGCTCATGCTGCAGAAGGAGTACATTCAGAACTGGTACGCCCGCTTCGCCGCGGCCGCCGTCCTGATCTCCATCCCCATCGCCATTCTCTTCATCGTCATGCAGCGCTTCTACCAGGAGTCCATGGCGGGATCGGTAAAGGGCTGAGGCCACCAAGGAAGCCCAGTGGGCTTCCGACTGGCCTCAGCCTGAGTGAGGCGACAGCCGAACGAAGGCAGGATCGGGCCCGGCCGCAGGCCGGTCCGTTCTTGCGGGGCCGGAGGAGGGCCGTCACTTGCATATCATCGCGGCGCTCGCCGGCCTGTCCGGCGGGCGCCGCGTTCCATGAAAGGAGACTTCGATGGAGAAGCCCGTGCAGATTCCGGCCGTGGCCGCCGGCACACCCGCCGAGCCGGCCCTGCCGTGCCCCGATCTGCCGGTATACGCCGGCGGCGATTTGGGCGCGCGTCCGGACGCCGCAGGCACCACGTTCCGCGTGTGGGCGCCGACCGCGTCCGGCGTGACGCTGCGGTTGTTCCGCTACGGTTCGGACGCCGAGTCCGCCGTCGAGGAGCCCGCGGCGTCCATCGCCGGCGCCGCGGAATCCGCGGGCGACTGCGCCGGCCCGTTCGCCTCGCGCGACCTCGTCCCCGGCGCGGACGGCACGTGGGCGGCGCGCTGCGACGGCGTCGGCCACGGCGTCTACTACGACTATCTCGTCCGATTCCCCGACGGCACGACGCACCGCACCGCCGACCCGTGGGCGCGCGCGGCCGGCGTGAACGGCCGGCGCAGCATGGTCGTCGACCTCGCGCGCACCGACCCGGACGGCTGGGAGGCCGACCGTCGCCCGCACGTCGCCAGCCACGACCTTGTCATCTGGGAGACGCATGTCGGCGACTTCAGCGACGACATGCACAGCGGCGTCCCGTTCGAGCATCGCGGCACGTATCTCGCGTTCACCTACGACGACACGAGCGTCGACGGCGACGGCGAATTCCCCACATGCGTCGCCTACCTGAAGCATCTCGGCGTGACCGCCGTCCAGCTCATGCCGTTCTACGACTACGGTTCCATCGACGAATCCCTCGCGCACGACGATCCGCGCCACGGCTTCAACTGGGGCTATGATCCGCTCAACTACAACGTGCCTGAAGGCTCGTACAGCACCGACCCGTTCCACGGCGAGGTGCGCATCAGGGAGTGCAAGCGCATGATCCAGGCGCTGCACGCCGCCGGCATCAAGGTCATCATGGACGTGGTCTACAACCACATGTTCTCCACGGACAACTGGTTCGAGCGCATGATCCCCGGCTACTGCCTGCGCCGCCGCGCCGACGGCACGTTCGCGGACGGCTCCGCCTGCACGAACGACGTGGCCACCGAGCATCCGATGATGCGCCGCTACATCGTGGATTCGGTGACGTACTGGGCGCGCGAATACCATATCGACGGATTCCGCTTCGACCTGATGGGACTCATCGACGTCGACACGATGAACGCGATCCGCACCGCGCTCGACGAGCTGCCGGGCGGCGCGACGATCCTCATGCACGGCGAGCCGTGGTCGGCGCGCAGGACCGCGCTCGACCCGGCCGCCGGCGTCGTCCTCGCCGACAAACGCGGCCTGCCGTACCTGAGCCCGCGCATCGGCGCGTTCTGCGATACGACGCGCGACGCGGTGCGCGGCCACATCTTCTATCACAAGGAGCCCGGATACCTGTCCGGCGCGGCCGCCGACTACGCGGACGACATCCGCCATGCGGCGGACGCGTGGCGCGGCACGCCGCACGAGACCGCATCCGTCGCGCAGGTCATCCAATACGTCTCCGCGCACGACGACCTCACGTTGTGGGACAAACTGTGCGCCGCGATGCGCCGGCTCCCCACGGAAGCCGACTACGCGGCGGACGACGTTGACTCCGGCGGCCGGTGCGCGGACCTCATGGCCGCGAACCGGCTCGCCGCCGGCATCGTGTTCACCGCCGCCGGCGTGCCGTTCCTGCTGTCCGGCGAGGAGTTCGCGCGCACCAAGCGCGGCGACTCCGACTCCTACCGCAGTCCCGCCGCGCTCAACCGGCTCGACTGGAGGCGCGCGCGACGGCTCGCGCGCCTCGTCGAGCACTATCGCACGCTCATCGCGTTGCGACGCGGCAACCCCGCGTACTTCGGCGGCGCGCGCACGATCGTGCCGCGCGACGACGAGGTGGTCGTGTTCCGCGTCGGCGACGACTGCGTGGCCGTCAACCCGACCGACGACGTGCGCACGCAGCCGACCGTCGCCTTGGAGACGCCCGCCCCGTACGACGAGGTCGCGAAGATCGCGCCCGACGACTGGCGGTGCCTCTATTGCGCCGCCGACGGGTTCGCGTCCGGTCCGGCCGCGGCATGCGATTGGGCTGTTCCGTCCGATGCCGAGCGGGCGTCCGACGACGCGGCCGCCCTGCCGCTGCCGTCCGTGGAGGATCGCGAGATGCCGCTGCCCCCGTACAGCATCACCGTGTGGAGGAGAAGACGTCATGCCTGAGCCCGTTCGTGAACGCCGCTATGACACGGTGTTCTTCGACCTGTACGGCACGTTGGTGGACATCCGCACCGACGAGGAGTCGCCGGCCGCGTGGGAGGCGTTGCGCGAGGTGCTGGAGGACCATTCCGGCGTGACGTTCCGTGACGCGGCCGCGCTCAAGGCCTGGTTCGATACGCTGGCCGCGCCGGTGCTGGCACGGGCGGCCGACGCGCGCGGCGGGAACGCCGAGCCCGACCTGCTGCCCGTATATGCGGCGTTGGCGGCGGAGCGGACGGTCGTCGACCCCGCCTCTAGGGGTCCGCGGGCGGTCGCGATGGCCGACGTGGGCGAGCTGGCCAATCTCGGGCCGACGGTGCTGCCGTGGGCCCTGCGGCTGGCGTGGACGTTCCGGCGCGCCAGCACCAACCTGCTGCGTCTCTACCCGGGCGCCGCGGCCATGCTCACGCGGCTGCGCGAGGCGGGCCTCACGGTGGTGCTCGTCAGCAACGCGCAATCGGGCTACACGCGGCCGGAACTGCGCTGGCTGGACTTGGAGCCGCTGTTCGACGGCATCGTCATCTCCAGCGAGGTGGGCGTGCGCAAGCCGTCGCCGGACATCTACCACATCGCGCTGGACGGGGTCCTGGCCGATCCGGGCCGCACGGTGATGGTCGGCAACGACGAGCGCGCGGACATCCTCGGCGCGAAGGGAGCGGGCATCGACGGCGTCTACCTGCGCACCGCGATCTCCCCGCAGGACGATCCGCAGGCCAGCACGCACGCCGTCCTATCCTTGGACGGCCCCGATTATGCTGGGCTCATGGAGTTTCTGGGCGTCTGAGCGCCCTGGGGCGTGTCGGTCGGACGGGCGATGCCGAAAGGGCGTATGAACGCAATGGAGGAACGATGAACGACATCGAAATGGAACGACAGCGCAGGCAGGCCGCGGGCGGCAGGCGCCGCAAGGGCCTATCCGTGTTCCGGCTCAAGGTGGTCGCCGCGGTGTTCATGGCCCTGTCCGTCGCCTCCACCACGCTCGTGCCGCTGCTGGTCGGCCCGCCCACGGCGGACAACATGACCGGCCTGACCGTGGCCGTGGTGTGCGAGGTGGCCTCCTGGTGCGCGGTGCCGATCTACGCGTGGCTGCTGGTGAACGGCCTGAGGCATACGCGCAGCGTGTCCCGCTACGCGCTGCGGCTGCTCGTGCTGGCCGTGGTGTGCGAGGCGCCGTACATGCGGCTCATGACCGGGCACTGGTTCGACATGCGCGCCCACAACCCGGTGTGGGGCCTGCTGGTGACGCTCGTGGTGCTCGTGGCCGCCGACCGGATTGCGGAGCGGTACGCGGGCGCGCCGCGCGTGCTGCTCACCGTGGCGGTGGTCGTTGCCGGCGTGCTGTGGGATCTGCTGCTGCGCGTGGGGGTGAGTCAGCAGGTCATGTACACCGGCGTGCTCACGTTGGCGTTCTCGCTGGTATTCCGCTATCTCGGCGCCCATGAGAACACGATGATGTTCACCGCCGGCCTGCTGGGCGCGGTGATGTGCATCACGCCGGGCGTGGGCGTGGCGTTCCTGCACTACCGCAACGATGAGCCCGGCTGGCGGCACGCGTGGGCGAAGTGGGTGTTCTACGCGCTCTACCCGGCCATGCTTGCGGCCGGTTGCCTGATGCTGTGACCTGCGGCGGCCGTTGATCTGTGGCTAGTCCTCCACCGGGGCGTCGGAGCCTCGCAGCACGAGTTGCGCCTCCACCACCTCGTGCGGCTTGAGCAGCGTCTTGCCGTCGATGAGCTTCAGCGCCTTGGCGGCGGCGGAACGGCCCATCGCGTACGGGTCCTGGCGCATGGTGGTGAGGTTGATGGTGTCCGCGTAGGGGCTGTCGTCGAAGCCGACGATCGAATAGTCGCGCGGGGTTCGGTGCCCGTAGCGTCCGAGCTTGATGACGAGCGGGATGGCCATCATGTCCATCTGGCAGCAGATGGCGTCCGGGAATTCGTTCAGCGCGAGCAGCGCGGAGAGCGTGGAGTCCGCGAACGCCGGGCCGCGCGGCACGGACAGCACCCGCCAGTCGAGGTCCGTGTTGCCTTTGTCCTGCGCGCTTTTGCAGGCGCGGATGAAGCCGCGGCTGCGCGCGTCGATGGAGGAGTCGAGCAGGGCGGCCTCCGAGCATGGGTAGACGATGCGCTTGTGGCCCAGATTGATGAGATGCTGGGCGGCGGTGAACATGCCCTGCTCGTCGTCGATGCTGATGGTCGCGTCGAAGCCGTCCGAGGAGGGCGTGTTGATGCCGATGATGGGCACGTGGATGCGCTTGAGCTGCTCCACCTCGTGCGGGTCGATGGCGAACGAGGCCACGAACACGGCGTCCACGTTGCGCCGGATGGGCAGGTCGCCGAAGAATTCGCGGCGGTTGGCCTCGGTGTCGATGTGCTGGAAGAGGGAGATGTCGTAGCCGGCGGGGTGCATGACCGATTCGATGCCGGCGAAGGTCTGCGTGTTGAACCAGCTGGTGATCTCCTCGTTCATGAGCATGGCCACGCGGTTGGTGCGCCCGGACTTGAGCGCGGTGGCGGAGCGGGAGATGTTGAAGTCGAGCCGGTCGGCCACTTCGAGCACCTTGGCGCGGGTCTTCGCGGAGACGAGCTCCGGGCGGGTGAAGGCGCGGGACACCGTGGAGATGGAGACGCCGGCTTCCTTCGCCACCTCGTGGATGTCTGACTTGGCCATGGTGCTCCTCCTTGCCGTGCGGTGCGTGCGGGTGCGTGGTCGCGTCTGCCGGCGCGTGCGGTTGCGCCGTGTCGTCCCGTCCGTGCCGCCCGTACCTGTGGGCGATGATACTTCGGTGTGTCGTCGGATGACATGACCATCATACGCTGCAAACGTTTGCGAAACGTCGCGGGTCGCCATACCGAGCGTGATGCAGTAAGTACTGCACATTGTTGCAAACGTATGCACTCGATGGGGGTGAATGGAGACGTATCGACCGCACTTGCGGCGGCATACGTGTCACCGAAACCTCTTTTCACAAACCTGAGCGGACTTCGCTCAGGTTTTTGTGTTGAAAGTGGGAATAAAACTTGCGGAGTGGAAGTTGAGTGGTGTAGGCTCAAGTTTTGGAACGGCAAAGGGCCGGGCGGTCGGGCCGCACCGATCGCATCCGGAACTTGAGCGAAGAACGTAAGAACGAACACAAGAACAAAGGAGCACACATTATGGCACGTGCAGTTGGTATCGATCTGGGCACCACGAATTCCTGCATCGCCACCCTCGAAGGCGGCGAGCCCACGGTCATCGTCAACGCCGAAGGCGCGCGCACCACGCCGTCCGTGGTCGCGTTCTCCAAGTCCGGCGAGATCCTCGTCGGCGAGGTCGCCAAGCGTCAGGCCGTGACCAACGTCGACCGCACCATCTCCTCCGTCAAGCGTCACATGGGCACCGACTGGACCGTCGAGATCGACGGCAAGAAGTGGACCCCGCAGGAGATCTCCGCGCAGATCCTGATGAAGCTGAAGAGGGACGCTGAAGCCTACCTCGGCGAGCCCGTCACCGACGCCGTCATCACCTGCCCGGCGTACTTCAACGACGCCCAGCGTCAGGCCACCAAGGACGCCGGCAAGATCGCCGGCCTGAACGTCCTGCGCATCATCAACGAGCCGACCGCGGCCGCGCTGGCCTACGGCCTCGAGAAGGGCAAGGAGGACGAGCGCATCCTGGTCTTCGACCTCGGCGGCGGCACCTTCGATGTCTCCCTGCTGGAGATCGGCAAGGACGAGGACGGCTTCTCCACCATCCAGGTGCAGGCCACCAACGGCGACAACCACCTCGGCGGCGACGACTGGGATCAGAAGATCATCGACTGGCTCGTCACCGAAGTCAAGAACAAGTACGGCATCGACCTGAGCAAGGACAAGATCGCCCTGCAGCGTCTGAAGGAAGCCGCGGAGCAGGCCAAGAAGGAACTCTCCTCCTCGACCTCCACCTCCATCTCCATGCAGTACCTGGCCATGACGCCCGACGGTACCCCGGTCCACCTGGACGAGACCCTGACCCGTGCGCACTTCGAGGAAATGACCTCCGACCTGCTCGGCCGCTGCCGCACGCCGTTCAACAACGTGCTGCGCGACGCGAACATCTCCGTCGGCCAGATCGACCATGTGGTGCTCGTCGGCGGTTCCACCCGTATGCCGGCCGTCAAGGAGCTCGTCAAGGAGCTCACCGGCGGCAAGGAAGCGAACCAGTCCGTCAACCCGGATGAGGTCGTCGCCGTCGGCGCCGCCGTGCAGTCCGGCGTCATCAAGGGCGACCGCAAGGACGTCCTGCTCATCGACGTGACCCCGCTCTCCCTCGGCATCGAGACCAAGGGCGGCATCATGACCAAGCTCATCGACCGCAACACCGCCATCCCGACCAAGCGTTCCGAGGTGTTCTCCACCGCCGAGGACAACCAGCCGTCCGTGCTGATCCAGGTCTACCAGGGCGAGCGTGAGTTCGCGCGCGACAACAAGCCGCTCGGCACCTTCGAGCTGACCGGCATCGCTCCGGCCCCGCGTGGCGTCCCGCAGATCGAGGTCACCTTCGACATCGACGCCAACGGCATCGTGCACGTGTCCGCCAAGGACAAGGGCACCGGCAAGGAGCAGTCGATGACCATCACCGGCGGTTCCGGCCTGCCGAAGGACGAGATCGACCGCATGGTCAAGGAAGCCGAAGCCCACGAGGCCGAGGACAAGAAGCGCAAGGAGGACGCCGAGACCCGCAACCAGGCCGAGGCGTTCGCCTACCAGACCGAGAAGCTCGTCGCCGACAACAAGGACAAGCTCTCCGACGAGGTCGCGGGCGAGGTCACCGAGAAGGTCAACGCCCTCAAGGAAGCCCTCAAGGGCGACGACATCGAGAAGGTCAAGACCGCTCAGACCGAGCTGATGACCTCCGCCCAGAAGATCGGCCAGGCCCTCTACGCCCAGCAGGGCGCGGCGGATGCCGCCGGTGCTGCTGGTGCTGCCGGTGCCGCGGGCGCCGGCGCCGCCTCCAACGGCGGTGACGACGACGTGGTGGACGCCGAGGTCGTGGACGACGACGACAAGGACAACAAGTAAGGTCCCGTCCGATGGCTGAGTTCAACAAGGACGATTACCTGAACGATCTGCCCGATGCCGACGACGCCCGCAAGGCGGGCTCGTCGGCCCCGGCCGACACCCCCGCCGACGCGGCCGCCGCCAAGTCGGCCCCCGCTTCGGCTGAGGGCGAGACCGCTTCGGCCGCTGCCGAGTCTTCTTCGGCTTCCTCCGACGAGGGAGCCGGCGCGGCTGAGGCCGAGGCTGCGGACAAGTCCGCCGACGCCAAGTCCGACGACTCCGACTCCGACACCCTGACCCCGCTGGGCCAGGCCAAGAAGGAGGCCGCCGACTACCTCGAAGCGCTGCAGCGCGAACGTGCGGAGTTCATCAACTTCCGCAACCGCGCGAAGAAGGAGCAGGATCGCTTCCGCCAGCACGGCATCATCGACGTGCTGACCGCCCTGCTGCCCGCGCTCGACGACATCGACCGCATCCGCGCCAACAGCGAGATGGATGACTCGTTCAAGGCCGTCGCCGCGAAGATCGACAAGGCCTTCGAGAAGTTCGGCGTCGAGAAGTTCGGCGAGGCCGGCGAGGAATTCGACCCGACCAAGCATGACGCGATCCTGCACAAGCCGGACGCGAATGCCGAGAAGGAGACCGTCGACACGGTCGTGGAGGCCGGTTACCGCATCGGTGACCGCGTGATCCGCGCCGCCCGCGTCGTCGTCGCCTCTCCGAGCAACTGATTCGATTCCCCCCACTTCGCTCCCGCCGGCGGGAGCTGGCTGGCAGCCGCAGGCTGACTGAGGGTGGTTCTCGGTTCGAGACCACCCTCAGTCTCGCTTCGCTCGACAGCTCCCGCCGGCGGGAGCGGGGGAGGGTGCGTCCCCTCGCCAGAGGGCGCGCATCATTGCAAGACTTCAGGTTTCACGAAATCATACGTACAGACTTCAATACGAAAGGAGACATGAATGGCTGAGAACGAATGGCTGAGCAAAGACTTCTACAAGGTCCTTGGTGTCTCCAAGGATGCTTCCGATTCCGACATCACCAAGGCCTACCGCAAGCTGGCCCGCAAGTACCATCCCGATCTCAACAAGACGAAGGAGGCCGAGGAGAAGTTCAAGGACATCTCCGAAGCCTACGACGTGCTGAGCAACAAGGATTCGCGCCAGAAGTACGATGCGATCCGCCAGTTCGGCATGGGCGGCGCCCGTTTCGCCGGCGGCTCCGGCCAGGGCGGTTTCGACGCCTCCGGATTCTCCGACATCTTCGGTTCGATGTTCGGCGGCGGCGCGGGCATGGGCGGCAACGGGTCACGCATCCGCTTCTCCACGTCGGGCGGCGGCAACCCGAACCTCAACGACATCTTCTCGATGTTCGGCGGTGCGGCCGGTGCCGGTGCATCCGGCATGGGCGGCTCGCCCTACGGCGCATACGGCAACCCCGGTGGTGCCGGCGGTTACGAGGAGGCTCCGCAGCCTCAGCAGGGCAAGGACCGCAACTCGAAGATCAGCCTGACGTTGCGTCAGGCCGCCAAGGGGGCGACCGTGTCCCTGTCCGTGGACGGCTCCAAGTTCAAGACGCATATCCCCGCCGGTGTGAAGGACGGGCAGAAGATCCGTCTGGCCGGCAAGGGTCACGCGGGCGTCAACGGCGGCAAGCACGGCGACCTGTACCTGCAGGTCAACGTGAAGCCTGACTCCAAGTTCACGATGCGCGGCCATGACCTCGTCATGGATCTGCCTGTGAGCGTCGCCGAGGCCGTTGCCGGCGCGAAGGTCGAGGCGAAGGACATCGACGGCGAGACCGTCACATTCAAGGTGCCCGCCGGCTCGTCCAGCGGCGCCGAAGTACGGATCTCCGGCAAGGGCGTGCAGGCCGGCAACACTCCGGGCGACCTGATCGGCCGCGTGATGATCCAGGTGCCCGCCAAGCCGGGTCTCGGTGTCAAACACGCCGCCAAGGAGTTCGACAAGGCCGCCGGCGACTACGTCGGGCGGTGACCTGCTCGGCGCCTCAGCCGGCGGTCCGGCCGGGTAGTCCGGTGAGGGCTCGGCATTGGTCTGGTCTGTTTCCCACAGGTGCGTCTGGTGCCGATAATCGATATATGGAGGTGGATGATGGCGAGAGTCGCGCGTGAAGTGCGCCAGTTGTATGCGATGTGCGCGGCGGCGATCGTGCTCGGCCGCGCCGATCTTGATGGCGCCGACGACGCCGGCTTCGACCTCGATCTGGCGGTGTTCACCGTCGGGCAGGCGGCCGAAATCGCCGACATCCACCCGCAGACCCTGCGTCAGTACGATCGCGTCGGTCTGGTCACGCCGCAGCGCACGGAAGGCGGCGCCCGCCGCTACTGCCTGCGCGACATCGACCGTCTCGTGCAGGCGCAGCGGTTGAGTCAGTCGGAAGGCATCAATCTGGCTGGTGTCACCCGCATCCTGAAGCTTCAGGAAGAGAACCGTCAGCTGCGCCGTCAGGTCAGACGACTGCAGTCGTCGGGCGGGGAGAGCGTGTTCGCCGCCGGGCGCGACGGCGACATCATCGAGATGCAGCGCTCCAACTCCGCGCGCATGTGGCGTCGCGCGATCCGCACGCAGACGCGCGAACTGCCCGGTCGCCCGCATCGTCGCGTCGACGCCGATCCCGACTCCAAGTCGATCGTGCTGTGGCGCTGAAACGCGCACGAAACGGCCTCGCGCCACGTCAGTCGACGTGACGCGAGGCCGTTTGCGTCTGCCGCGTTTCACGCCGCGGCAGACGCGCGTTTCACGTGAAACGCTGTGAAACATGGCAGTTGCGTGTGCGGTTCCGTTACTTTCGTGGACGATTCTGTGATGATTCGTGTCGTGTCTGTCGTGTCGATTTGGTGAGATGGAGACCGGAACGACGACCGGCAGCGACACCTGCCGAAACCTCGTCGAATGGTCGAAACGGACGGAGGAATCATGCAGCTCAAAGCCGTGTTCTGGGATCTCGACGGCACGCTCATCGACTCGGAGCCGCTGTGGCATGACGGCGAATTGGAGATCGCCGCGGCGAACAACGGTCACTGGACCGAGGAACTCGGCTGGGAGTGCTCCGGCACGCCGGTGCCCGACGTGGCGCGCCGGATGATCGAACATGGATGCACGCTGAGCGTCGAGGAGATCGACAAGCAGCTCAAGGCCTACGTGTTCGAGCACGAGAAAATGCACATGCCGTGGATCGACGGCGTGCTCGACACCTTGCGCTCGCTCAAGGAGGCCGGAATCCCGACCATGCTGGTGAGCACCTCGCCGCGCCCGATCGTCGAGAACGTGCTCGACGCCGCGCCCGGACTGTTCTCCGGCTACGTGTGCGGCGACGACGACGCCAAGCACAAGCCGTCGCCCGAACCGTACCTGCTCGCCGCCAAGAAGCTCGGCATCGCGCCCGAGAACATGGCCGAATGCGCGGTGTTCGAGGACACGCCCGTCGGCCTCGCCGCGGGTGCCGCGTCCGGCGCGACCGTCATCGCGCAGACCTGCACGATCCGCACCGACACGTCGAACGGTCCGCAGTTCACGTCGGTCGACGGATATGACGGCATCGACGCGGAGGCGATCGACGCGATCGTTCGCCGTCGTCTCGCCGCCCTCGCCGCCGAAGCGTGACACGACGCGCCCTTCCCGCGAAGGCGGGTGGGGGAGAGGTGGAGGTCTTGCGGTGCAGTGCGGTGCGGTGCAGCGGTGCGGTGCGGTGACGCGGTGACGCGGTGATGTACGGTGCTGCGGTGTGGCGCAGCGCGGTGCGGTGACGCGGTGCGGTGACGCGCGGTGCGGTGCGGTGACGCGGTGACGCGCGGTGCGGTGACGCGCGGTGCGGTGGCGCAGCGCGGTGTGGCACGGTGATGCGGTGTGGCGCAGCGCGGTGTGGTGACGCGGTGACGCGGCCGGAGGCCCGGTTTCCTAGTCGTTTCTTATAGGGGCTGCTGGTATGGTGATGGACGGCTGATTCGCGGCCGTCCGTCCGATACCGGCGGCCCCTTACATATGCAATAGGAAACGCCGCAGCAACTGCGGCACCCGCAATAGGAAACACGGAAATACATGGGTTTTGTACATTTCATCATCGAACTGCTGAAGGATCCGCGCGCGGCCATCGCCGGTTGGATCGCGATGGGCGTTGCGCCCACGCTGGGCTTCATCTTCCTCATCATCTTCATCGAAACCGGCGTGGTGTTCTTCCCGTTCCTGCCCGGTGACTCCCTGCTCTTCGCCGCCGGCGTGTTCGCCGCGCCCGATGCCGCAACCGGCCAGGTCGCGCTGCCGCTGCACTACCTGCTGCCCGTCGTGTGGTGCGCGCCGATCATCGGCGACCAGTGCAACTACTTCATCGGCCACTTCTTCGGCCGTCGCATCATCGCCTCCGGCAAGGTCAAGGCCATGACGCCGGAACGCATCGCGAAGACCGAAGCGATGATTGAGAAGTGGGGTCCGCTCGCCGTGTTCCTCGGCCGCTTCTTCCCGTTCATCCGCACGTTCATGCCGTTCATCTCCGGTATCTCCGGCATGCGCTGGCGTCGATTCACGCCGTTCTCCATGCTCGGCGGTCTCGTCTGGTCGTCCTTGTTCACGCTGCTCGGCTACTTCTTCGGCAACATTCCCGCCGTGCAGAAGCACTTCGAGCTCGTGATTGTGCTCATCCTCGCCGTCTCGCTGATCCCGACGATCGTCGGCCTCATCAAGGCGAAGTTCGGCAAGAAGAAGGGAGCGTCCGACGATGATGCGTCCGCCGGTTCCTCGACCGACGGCCTTCACGTGCCCCACCACGTCGCCGCGGCCGAGTGATCGTCGGGGTGATTGCGACTTCCCGGGCGTGTCGAGTTGCGAAATCCTGAACTCGGGATAGTATTGGTCGAGTTGTCCTGCGGAGCAAGACAACAAACCAAGGGGCTGTAGCTCAGTTGGTAGAGCGCTTCGTTCGCATCGAAGAGGTCGTGGTTTCGATTACCATCAGCTCCACAAACCCTCCGGATTCCACCCCGGAGGGTTTTTCTTTTTGTAATCTTGCCCGCTTATCTGTTGGCAGTTGTCGGCTTCGCCGACCCAAGCCTACAAACGGTCCACTGGACCGTATGCTTCACGGCTTGGCCCCGGAGGGTTTTTCTTCACGGCTTGGCCCCGGAGGGTTTTTCTTTTTCGTGATTCCCGGGCCGTTGGCTGCCGGTCGCTGTGCTCTCCCTCCCGCTGGCGGGAGGTGGCGCGCAGCGCCGGAGGGTGGTCGCGGCTGGAGACGCCGTGGTGTCGGAGGGTGGTCGCGGGCCACAATCCGACGCGTCCGCCAGTGCCGGGCTGGTTGGTGCGGGCGAGCCGGTCGGTGCGGGCGCGGGGCCGGCCGTTTTCAGACGTGGGCCGGCCGGTCGTTCAGACATGGGCCGGCCGTTTCAGGATGCAGGCGGCGGGCGCGTGCAGTGCGCGGCTCCCCATACCCCGCTCTCCGCTCTCCGCTTCCTATGCCCCATACTCCGCGTCCTACGTCCCGTGTCCCGGTCGGGTCTGCTCCACAACACGTGCCGGAGAGCCTGTTGTGGAGCGGCATCCCGCCGCGACCCCCGCGAAAACCCCTGTTTCCAGCGTTCCCGGCCCGTAAACCGCGCCACAACTCCCCGGAATCCTGGGTTCCGCTCCTGTTGTGGAGCGGGCCTGCTCCACAACAGCCGCCGGTATCGTTCCCGCCGCGAGTTGTGGAGCAGAAGGGCCCTCATAACGCGCCACAACTCCCGGGACCGCCTCTTGCGACCATGTTGTGGCGCACCGCTGCTCCACAACACCATTCCCGCACAGCGTTGTGGAGCACAGGGACATCCCCAGGTTCAAAGGCCGGCCTCCCGCATCACCCCGGGAGGTCGCTCCCTGTCCGGCCGCTCCTCCCTGGCGTCAGAAATCCCGGATGAAGCCGTTGTTCTCCAGGATTTATGACGCTGGGGGGACTGAGCGTCAGAAATCCCGGACGGCGGGGCCGTTCTCCCGAATCCGGGACGCTGAGAAGTGCTCAGCATCCCAAAATCCGGACGAAGCCACTCATCTCCGGGATATATGACGCTGGGAATGACTCAGCGTCAGGAATCCCGGATGAAGCCGCTCGTTTCCCGAATCTGGGACGCTGGGAATGGCTCAGCATCCCAGATTCCGGACGATGCCGCTTATCTTCGGGATTGCTGGCGCCGGGGCGCATATATCGACGTATGTCGTCCTGCTGGTGGCGGAGGTTGTGGCATCCACCCTCGGGGAGGGGGTGCCCGGTGTCTGCCCGCCCGCGGCCACCCTCCGGCGCTGCGCGCCACCTCCCGCCAGCGGGAGGAAGGATATACCGTTGCCCGCGTCATCTCGCTGCGCGCCACCTCCCGCCGGCGGGAGGAGGGTGAGGGATGCGACTCGCGTGGTCTGCCCGCTCGTGACCATCCTCCGGCGCTGCGCGCCGCCTCCCGCCAGCGGGAGGGAGATGGCAGTGTCGGCTCGTGTGTGCAGCTTCGCTGCCGGCGGGAGGCGATAAAGAGAGCGCTCGCTGTCGCTGGTATCCATTCGCACAACGGGACGCGACCTGGCGAGGACGCGAACTGGCGGTGACGTGACCTGGCGGATACGTTTCGGCGGGGACGAGCCCGTGGCTCGCATCCATCCGTACAACGGGACGTGGTGCCGCACCGTAGGGGCCGTAGGGTAGGCTTGTTCCCCGGCGGAATCATGCGGAAATCATGCAAATGCGGAGGTGCATCATGCCCGGAATCGTTCTGATCGGCGCCCAGTGGGGCGACGAAGGCAAAGGCAAGGCCACGGATCTCATCGGCACGAAGGTCGATTACGTCGCCCGTTTCAACGGCGGCAACAACGCGGGCCACAGCGTCGTCGTCGGCGACGAATCGTACGCGCTGCACCTGCTGCCCTCCGGCATTATCAATCCGAACCTCACCCCGGTCATCGGCAACGGTGTCGTCGTCGACCCGGAGGTCCTGTTCGAGGAGATCGACGGTCTTGAGGCCCGCGGCATCGACTGCTCGCACCTGCTCGTCTCCGAAGCCGCGCACATCATCGCGCCGTACCACCGCACGCTCGACAAGGTGACCGAGCGCTTCCTCGGCAAGCACAAGATCGGCACCACCGGCCGCGGCATCGGCCCCGCCTACGCGGACAAGATCAACCGCGTCGGCATCCGCGTGCATGACCTGTTCAACGCCGACCACCTGCACGACAAGGTCGAGGCGAGCCTACACCAGAAGAACCAGATTCTCGTCAAGCTGTACAACCGTCGCGCCATCGACGTGGATCAGACCACCGACGAGCTGCTCAAGCTCGGCGAGCGGCTCAAGCCGTACGTCGCGAACACCGGCCTCATCCTCAACAAGGCGCTCGACGAGGGCAAGACTGTTCTGTTCGAGGGCGCCCAGGCCACGATGCTCGACGTGGACCACGGCACCTACCCGTTCGTCACTTCCTCCAACCCGACCGCCGGCGGCGCCTGCACCGGCACCGGCGTCGGCCCCACGAAGATCAACCGCGTGATCGGCGTCGCCAAGGCGTACGTGACCCGCGTGGGCGAGGGCCCGTTCCCGACCGAGCTGTTCGACGAGTCCGGCGAATGGCTGCGCCAGCAGGGCCACGAGTTCGGTGTGACCACCGGTCGCCCGCGCCGCTGCGGCTGGTTCGACGCGGTCGTCAACCGCTACGCGAGCCAGGTCAACGGCCTGACCGACATCGTGCTCACCAAGCTCGACGTGCTCACCGGCCTCAAGGAGATTCCGATCTGCGTCGCCTACGACGTGGACGGCGAACGCCACGACGACATGCCGACCGACCAGGCCGCCTTCGCCGCCGCCAAGCCGATCTACGAGACCATGCCCGGCTGGGACGAGGACATCTCCGGCTGCCACAGCTTCGACGAGCTGCCCGCCACCTGCCAGGCGTACGTGAAGCGTCTTGAGGAGCTGAGCAACTGCCGCATCTCCGCAATCGGCACCGGCCCGCAGCGCGACCACATCATCTCCGTCCACTCGCTCATCGACTGACCGGCAGACCGTTCAACCGGCGCACCGTTCAATCGACCAATCGACTGGTTTTCGCGTATGACCGTGATCCATGAGCCCGAATACTTCGCCGAGCCGGATCCGGCGACGCAGGAGATGACCGCGGCGCACGCCCGCTCCTATGCGGCGGGCGTGCCGCATCCGAAGGGCGCCGCCGCCGCGGCCGCTCCTCCCGCGATCCCGCTCGCTCCCGCCAAACGCGTGCAGGCGCAGTTCAATCCGCTCGCCGACGGCATGATCTATCTCGTCGTGTTCGTCGGCGGCTGCGTGGGCACCGCCATGCGCTACGCCCTGTCGCTGCTGCTTCCCGCGCCCGCCGCGGCACACGGGTTCTTCAGCGCGTTCCATACGGCCACGTTCCTCGCGAACATGATCGCGTGCCTCATCTTCGCATTCGTCTCCACGTACATGTCGCAGGCCGCGTGGATCCGCAAGCGCGTGCGCCAGCTCGCGTCGCGCGGCATCGGCATGGGCATGTGCGGCGGGTTCTCCACACTGTCCGCGATGGTCATCGAGGAGCTCATCTCGATCCGTGGCGACCAGATCGGCGGATTCCTCTTCTATATGCTCGTCAGTTTCGCCGGCGGCCTCATCGTCGCGGCGGCGGGCGTGCGTCTCGCGCTCGCCGCGTCCGCGCGTCGTTCCGCGCGCGTCGTCGCGGACGCGCTCGCCGACGCCGCCGCGCTTTCCGGCGCGTCCGGCGCGACATCGTCCGGCGCGACGGCTGCCGGGAGCCGTTCCGGCCCCGCGCACGCCGCGCCGAAGCGCAACGTCGACGTGGACGGTGTCGCGCTCGCCGACAAGCCGATCGTGGTCGGAGATCCGTTGTTCGGTCCGATTGAGATCACCTCGTCGACGCCGCCGGAAGGTGACTACGGTCAGCCGCTGCCGTCGTTCGAGCCTGCGCCGATCACCGATGAGATTCCGATGGTCGGCGATCCCGTCACCGGCGACGTGCATGGGGAGGAGACGCGATGACGTTCCTGCTCGTCTGCCTGTGCGGCGGTCTCGGCGCGGTGACGCGCTTCATCGTGAACACGTCGGTGCAGCGCTGGTGGAACCGCGCGTTCCCGCTGTCCACGTTCATCATCAACGTGATCGCCACGTTCTGCGCGGGCATCGCCGCGGGAGCGTATGCGTCCGCCGCCGTCGACCATCACGTGTACCTGCTGTTCGTGACCGGATTCCTCGGGGGATTCTCGACGTTCTCCACCGCGATTAACGAGATGGTGTCGCTGGTGCGCGGCGGCCGGTACCGTATGGCCGGTTTCTATTGCGCGATGACGATTCTCGTGCCGATCCTGTGCGTCGCGGCCGGATGGTGGGTTGGTTCCCTCGGCGACTGACCGCTGCTGGCTGCTTTCCTCCTTGGGGATCACGGCGCGGGGTTCTGTAACCTGCACGACATCATGTAATGCAGGCGAAATCAAACCCCGGGTTCCGTCATACCCGGGTAATATGCGGCCCGCGCGGTAACTCCCGGGAAACCGGAGCATAACGGCGTGCGCTGTTTGCCTCTCTAGGTTGTGAAGCAAATCCAGAGAGGACATTCACATGACAGCCGTGAAGAACATCGAACGGCGTCGTCGAATGGGATTGTTGCGCTCGTCGCTTTGCGCGGCGGCATTGACCCTACTGATGGCGTTCTGTTTCACACCACCCAACCAAGCCCTGGCGGCCGAGGCCGTCCCCACCTGCAACCCGTCCGCCACGAACGGATGCGTCAACGGCATCCTGCAGGACGCATCCAAGAAGCCGATCGCCGGCGTCGAACTCAAGCTCAGCGGCGCGGAGAGCGCCACGACCACGACCGACGCGAACGGCAACTGGGCGTTCAGCGTCGAAAAGGACGGCTCGTACACCGTCACGATGGATGAGTCCGTCGCCAAGGAGCATGGTCTCAAGGCCGCGACCGCCACCGTCAAGGTCGAGAAGAACAGCTTCGACGCGGCCCGTCAGGTGGTCCGCTTCGACAAGCCCGCGCCCGCTTCGAGCGGCTCGGGCTCGGGATCGGCGTCCGGCTCCGGCACGTCCGGCGGCTCGACATCCGGTTCGGGCTCCTCGACCGCCTCCACGCCCGACGCCGGCGGCGCAGGCGCGAACATCGGCGCCCGCTTCTGGCAGCAGCTCTACTCCGGCGTGATCTTCGGCCTCATGCTCGGCCTCATGTCCGTGGGCATGAACCTCGTCTACGGCACCACCGGACTGAGCTCCTTCTCCCACGGCGAGCAGGTCACGCTCGGCGGTCTCATGGCGTTCGTCGGCACGCAGATTCTGCACTGGCCGCTCATACCCTCCGCGATCGTCGCGATTGCGATCGGCGGCCTCACCGGCTGGATCCAGAACGAGATCGTGTGGGCGCCGCTCAGGCGTAAACGCGTCGGCACCATGCAGCAGATGATCGTCACGATCGGCCTGTCGATGGCGTTGCAGTATCTCTTCCAGTTCTTCTTCGGCGGCGACATCAAGGGCATCGTCAAGTCCGTGCCGAACAGTTTCGCGCTCGGCCCGATCACCACCGACGCGCCGACGCTCATCTCCGCGGCGATCGCCATCGTCACCATCATCGGCGTGAGCCTGTTCCTCTACCAGACGCGACTCGGCCGCGCGACCCGTGCCGTCTCCGACAACGCCGCGCTCGCCGCCGCCTCCGGCATCAACGTCGAACAGGTGGTGCGCATCGTGTGGATCATCTCGTGCGCGATGGCCGCACTGTCCGGCGTGCTGCTCGGCGTCTACCTCAACGGCATCTCGTGGAACACCGGCGCCACGCTGCTGCTCCTTATGTTCGCCGCGGTCACGCTCGGCGGCCTCGGCACCGCGAACGGCGCGCTCGTCGGTTCGCTGATCATCGGCGTCGTCGCGGACATGAGCTCGCTCGTCATCCCCAACGACATGCGATACGCCAGCGCGCTGGCGATCCTCATCATCGTCCTGCTGGTGCGTCCGCAGGGCATCTTCGGCAAGCAGCAAAGGGTGGGCTGAGACATGGACATCATGACCATCATCACCAACACGCTGGGCGAGCTCATCGCGCCCACCACGGCGGCGTACGCGCTCGCCGCCATCGGATTGAACATCCACTTCGGCATGACCGGACTGATGAACATGGGCCAGGCGGGCTTCATGCTCCTCGGCGCATACGGTTTCGCGATCACGCAGTCGATGGGGGCGAACCTGTTCACCTCCGTGTGCGCGGCGATCCTGCTCGCCGTGATCTACGCGCTGCTGCTCGGCATCCCGACGCTGAAGCTCGGCCCCGACTATCTCGCCATGGTCACGCTGGCCGCCGCCGAGATCATCCGCATCATCGGCCGTTCCACGGCGATGACGACGATCACCGGCGGTTCGGCCGGCATCTCGCCGCAGGACTTCACCACGAAGTTCGAGGACCTGTCGCCCCTGCCGGACGATTCGACCACGTTCCTGTTCTGGACGTATTCGAACAACATTGCGAACTCGTGGTGGCTGCGCATCGTCGCCTGGGTGCTCGTCGCGATCGCCGCCGTGCTGTGCTGGCGCTGGTTCCGCTCCCCGTGGGGGCGCGTGCTCAAGGGCATCCGCGAGGACGAGAACGCGATCCGCTCGCTCGGCAAGAACGTCACCGTCTACAAGATGCAGGCGCTCATCATCGGTGGCATCTTCGGTGCGCTCGGCGGCATCATCTTCGTTCTGCCGCGTTCCGTACAGCCCGATTCGCTGGGACGCGCGGTCACGTTCTACGCGTGGACGATCCTGCTGCTCGGCGGCGCGGCCACGATCTTCGGGCCGATCATCGGCTCCTGCCTGCTGTGGGTGCTGCTCACGTTCGTCAAGGAGCTCATGCGCGGCGCGATCCCCGAAACCGTCATTTCCTCCAACCAGGTCGAATCGCTCGGATGGGTGATCGTCGGCGTCGCGCTGATGTGCCTGGTGATCTTCAGACCACAGGGTCTGCTGGGAGACCGAAAGGAGCTGGCCTTCAATGTCTGAGAATACTTCCGGGAAGAATCCCGCCAAGACCGCCAAGACCGCCAAGACCGCAGAGCCTGTCGAGCCTGTCGAGACCGTGGCCGGCGTCACCCCGGGCAACCTGTCCGAGCGGGACGTGAACCCGGCCGAACCGGGCAAGCCGTTCCACGACCTCGCCAAATGGGCCACCAAAGCCCCCGAAGGAGAGCACCTCATCTCCACCGCGTTCGGCGACAAGGTGAAAGAGGATCTCAAGTTCGTCAAGAACGAGCCGGGCGTGCACAAGCCCGATCCGATCCTCGTGGCCGACGACGTGGTACGCCGCTTCGGCGGCATGACCGCCGTCAACGTCAAACACTTCGAGATCGAACGGCACGGCATCACCGCGCTGATCGGCCCGAACGGCGCCGGCAAGACCACGTTCTTCAACCTGATGACCGGCTTCGACACCCCGAACACCGGTTCCTGGCAGTTCGACGGCAAGGACCTCGCGCACGTGCACCCCGAGCAGGTGGCGCGCATGGGCATGGTCCGCACGTTCCAGCTGACCAAGGTGATGAGCCGCCTCACCGTGCTCGACAACATGCTGCTCGGCGCGCCCGTCCAGCCCGGCGAGGGCCTGTTCCGCGCGCTCGTGCCGGGACTGTGGCGCAAGCAGGAGAAGGCGAACATCGAGAAGGCGGAGGCGCTGCTCGAACGGTTCCTGCTCATCAAGAAGAAGAATGATTTCGCCGGTTCGCTCTCCGGAGGCCAGCGCAAGCTCCTCGAAATGGCGCGTGCGCTGATGTCCGACCCGCAGCTCGTCATGCTCGACGAGCCGATGGCCGGCGTCAACCCGGCGTTGAAGCAGTCGCTGCTCGACCACATCCTGTCGCTGCGCGAGGAAGGCACCACCGTGCTGTTCGTCGAACACGACATCAACATGGTCCGCCACATCGCCGACTGGGTGACCGTCATGGCCGAAGGCAAGATCGTCGCCGAAGGACAGCCGAAGAGCGTGATGAACGACCCCGCCGTCATCGACGCCTACCTCGGCGCCCATGCCAACATCGATTTGGGCGACGACTCGGTGATGGACCTCAAGGAAAGCGAGGAACACTGACATGGCCGGTCGTAATATTCTGCTCCCCCTTCAGGGGGAGCTGTCCGCGAAGCGGACTGAGGGGGTCAAGGAGGCCGTACGATGACCGGTCTTAATATTCTGCTCCCCTTTCAGGGGGAGCTGTCCGCGAAGCGGACTGGGAGGGGCAAGGAGGCCGTACGATGACCGGTCTTAATATTCTGCTCCCCTTTCAGGGGGAGCTGTCCGCGAAGCGGACTGGGAGGGGCAAGGAGGCCGTACGATGACCGGTCTTAATATTCTGCTCCCCCTTCAGGGGGAGCTGTCCGCGAAGCGGACTGAGGGGGCTAAGGAGGCCGTACGATGACCGATACCGCAACACTGACCGCGACCACCACGGATACGCGTCCGCGCTCCGCAATCCATGTGGGCGAACCGGAAGGCGAGCCGCTGCTCGACGCCGTCGACCTCGTCGCCGGCTACATCCCCGGCGTGAACATCTTGAACGGCGCATCCCTCACCCTCCACGAAGGCGAGATCGTCGGCATCATCGGCCCGAACGGCGCCGGCAAATCCACGCTGCTGAAATCCCTGTTCGGACTCGTCCACATCCACTCCGGACACCTGATTCTCAAAGGCCGCGACATCACCAACCTGCGCGCCGACAAGCTCGTCTCCCTCGGCGTCGGATTCGTCCCGCAGACCGAAAACGTGTTCCCGTCGCTCACCATCGCCGAAAACATGCACATGGGCGCCTACCAGGCGCCGAAGAAATTCAACGAACGATTCGACTACGTGTGCTCCATCTTCCCCCGACTGGGGGAGCGCAAGGACCAGCTCGCCGGCTCCCTGTCCGGCGGCGAACGCCAGATGGTCGCCATGGCCCGCGCCCTCATGATGAACCCGTCCGTCCTGCTCCTCGACGAGCCCTCCGCCGGACTGTCCCCGATGCTTCAGGACGAGACGTTCATCCGCGTGCGCCAGGTCAACAAGGCCGGCGTCTCCGTCATCATCGTCGAACAGAACGCACGCCGCTGCCTGCAGATCTGCGACCGCGGCTACGTCCTCGACCAGGGCCGCAACGCCTACTCCGGTCGCGGGCGAGACCTGCTGGAAGACCCCAAGGTCATCTCCCTGTATCTCGGCAACCTCGAACAGGAAGTCGAAGAAGAAGGCCAGTGATGCTGAGCCGTTTCATGGACAGCCCAGTGGGCTGTCCATAGGCGAAGTGAGCAGCTTGCTGCGAAGGCCACGTGCAACGTGGCGCTTCGGCGTTGCTCCTCGGTTGCGGTACTCAGTACCGCTTCCCTCGGTGCGCTTTGAATCCACGCGCATCACTGACCTGCTTGCAGAAGGCCGGTGACCGGCGCGTCTTCGCCATTACGCCACACGTTCATATCGCCACACGTTCATATCGCTATAGAGAGGAAGCAATCATGAACAGCAAGAAGAAGTTCCTATTCACCGCCACGGCGGCCGTCGCCGCGGCCGTCATGGCGCTCGCCGGATGCGGCTCGTCGTCCAGCTCCGGCGCGTCCGGTTCCGGGGCGGACGGTTCCGGCAAGAAGGACACGTTCGTGCTCGGAGGACTCTGGCCCGACACCGGCTCGCTCGCCTACCTGGGGCCGGTGGAGCACGGTGCCGAGAAGCTCGCCGTCAGCGACATCAACGCGGCCGGCGGCGTACTCGGCAAGGACGTGACCACCACCGACGCCGACACCTCCGATGCGGACCACGCCGACCAGAACACGTCCGCCGTGCAGTCCGTGCTGTCGAAGAACCCGTCGTTCGTGATCGGCCCGGCCTCCAGCGCCGTCGTCAAGAACGTGTACAAGACCATCACCGAACAGAAGATCCCGATGCTCTCCATGGGCGCCACCAGCTCCGACTTCTCCGGCCTGAGCCCGTACTTCTTCCGCACCGTCCCGCCGGACACCGTGCAGGGCACCGTGCTCGGACAGGTCATCGCGCAGGACGGCGTGAAGAACCTCGCCGTCGCGGTGTTCAACGACGAGTACGGCACCGGTCTGCGCGACACGGTCGTCAAGACCGTCAAGGACGCGGGCGTGAACGTCGTCTACGGCGAGAAGGACGCGTTCGACCCGACCGAGACGAACTTCTCGTCGATCGCCACCGCGATCAAGGCGAGCAACCCGGACGCCGTCGCCGTGATCGCCTTCGACCAGACCAAGCCGCTCGTCAAGGCGTTGAAGAGCGCCGGCGTGGACACCCACAAGCTGTACTTCGTCGACGGCAACACGTCCGACTATTCGAAGGTGTTCGACGCGGGGCTGCTTGAAGGCTCGAAGGGCACCATCCCGGGCGTCCAGGCCTCCGACGACTTCCAGAAGCAGCTCGTCGACGCGTACGGCAAGGACATCGACAACTTTACCTACGGCGCCGAAACGTATGACGGCATCATCCTCGCCGCGCTCGCCGCGCAGAAGGGCGGCAGCGCCGACGGCGAAACCATCCAGAAGAACATGGCGGCCGTCTCCGGCGCGAACGGCGGCACCGAATGCACGTCCTACAAGGAATGCCTTGCCGCGTTGAAGTCCGGCAAGGACATCCACTACAAGGGTGTGACCGGCATCGGACCGTTCAACTCCAGCAACGATCCGAGCTCCGCCAACATCGGCGTGTACAAGTTCGACGCCAAGAACGTGCCGAACTTCGACCACGCGCAGGAAGGCAAGGTCCCGACCAAGTAGGCCGCGTCCGGGAGGGCGGCTTTGTGCGGTCCGGTGCGGCACTGTCTGGCCCTGTGCGGTTCGTGCGGGTCTCGCGTTCGTGCGGGTCTCGCGGTTCGTGCGGGTCTCGCCGCCGGGCCGCGCGCCGGTCTTTGCGCCCGTGGGAGTGGGCCCGTGCAGACGGGCGGCATTCCCACGGGCGTTTGCCGTATGCGGTTTCCGTCGTCGCAGCCTCCGTCGCTGCTGGTTCAGCTGGTCAGATGGCGGTAGAGCTCCGGGTCGAGCGGCTTCGCCAGTCGTAGCGTGGAGACCGTGACGTTCACGGTCCCGTTGCCGGACGCGTTCGGCTTGGTGGTGAGCGTCGGATGGTCGAACGCGGCGACGCGACCGACGTAGTAGTACCGAGTGGTCTCGCCCTGCTTCGCGTGATCGCTTTCCGCCTTGCGCATGACGAATAGCGGTATGAAGTGCGTGCGCTGCCAGTCGGCCGTGCTGGCGCTCGCATCCGAATCGCTTTCGGCCGGTTCCAATCCCTCACGCAGCCACCGGAATTCCGGCGACTGCGGCGTGCGCCCGTTCTTGCTGTAGTAGCGCATCTCCTGCTCGTTGAGGAACTCGTCCTCGTACTGGCTGGCCGCGTACTTCACGAAGATCGGCATCGTGCCGGTCTCCTTATCGAGCAGATAGCCGCCGACGTTCTGCGGCGTATTCTCCTTCCGCCACCCGCACAGGCGCATGACGTCGGCCAGTGAATACTTGTGCTCGTACAGGAACGTGCGGTCGAAGGTGCGACGGTTCGCGTGCGCCTCGCGGAACAGGTCGCGGCAGTTGGCGAGACCGGTGCGCAGCGTATCCGCGAAGAAGATGCGGAACGTGCGGTTCGCGGCGAGCATCGCGGCGAACGTGTCGTCCAGCCGGTACGCGGGTTCGCCGTTGCCGTTGTCGTTGCTGTTGTCGTTGGCGTTGGCGTTGCTGTTGCCGCTGGCACCGGCGACGTGCGTCGCGGCGATCAGCGGCTGCCCGCCGAAGCGCTTGCGGTTCGGTTCGGTGAAGTACGAGTAGTCGAGCACGCCGATCGCCGAGTCGAATTGCACGTCGGACAGGTCGGCCTGCGGGAAGTCCGTGCGGATCGCGTCGACGGTCTTCGGCACTGGTTCGACCTAGGTGGCGAATGATCTATCTTCGCTGTTGCCACCGCTCGGCGGAGGAATCTCATAGCGATATGCGGGAGCAGCGATGCTGGCAGCACGTACACTAGTGCTAATGGTGTCGGTAGTTGGAAGGAATAGGGGTATGGCTGATGCAGCAAGAGGTGGCGTTCGTCCTGAGCCAAGCGATAGGGGCAACGAGACAGCTCCTCGGGCTCTTGAATTCTTCGCGGGTATTGGTCTTGCGCGCCTCGGTCTTGAAGCAGCTGGTTTTCATGTTGCTTGGTCGAATGATATAGATCATGCCAAATGCCAGATGTATAAGAACCAGTTTGGGGACGGACAGGGGCATACACTGGTCGAAGGTGATATGAGTGAGTTGCATGGCTCTGACCTTCCGCGCAATATCTCTATCGCTTGGGGGTCGTCTCCGTGTACCGATATTTCGTTGGCTGGAACTCGCACGGGTTTGAATGGCAGACAGTCCAGTGCATTTTGGCAGTACATCCGTCTGCTGGAAGAAATGGGCGGGGAGCGTCCTCCGATTGCTGTTCTTGAGAACGTCAATGGGCTCGCCACGTCACATTCAGGGGAGGATATAGCGGCGGCAGTGCGTGCGTTCAACAAACTTGGGTATTCTGTGGATGCGTTGTCTATTGACGCTCGTAGGTTCGTTCCGCAGTCCCGTCCTAGGCTGTTTTTGATTGGCTTGATGAATCCGCCGGAGGGCGTGCAGGTCAATTCTCCTCTACGTCCTGACTGGTTACAGCAGGTATTCGCGGACGCTTCTCTTCGTATGCATAGGGCGGTACTTCCGGAGCCGCCTGAACCGTTGATGTCCGGATTTGGCTTATACGCAGAAGAGATGTCGGATGATGACTCTAGATGGTGGGCCGAAAGCAAGTTGGGAGCCTTCTTCGCATCGTTGTCAACTGTTCAAGCTGAAAGGGTGGAGAAGCTCAAGTCTAATTCATTTATTTCCTATCGGACGGCCTATAGGCGTACTAGGAACGGAAAACCTACGTGGGAAGTCCGCGCTGATGACATCTCCGGTTGCCTGCGTACAGCGCGTGGAGGATCTTCAAGGCAAGCGGTGGTGCGTCTCGGAGAAGGGTCTGCATCAGTGCGGTGGATGACGCCGAAGGAATATGCTGCTCTTATGGGTGCGGCTCATTACAATCTCGACGGGCTTCGTACCAATCAAGCCCTATTTGGTTTCGGTGATGCAGTGGCTGTGCCCGTCGTTGAATGGTTGAGTGAACACTATTTCATGCCGGCACTTCGAGGAACATTGGGTAAAACGGAACCGAAATGTGAACCCCAGTTGGTTCGATAGCTATCAAAGGAGAGCAGAATGGATATTAGTGCTATTGAAGCATTTCGAAAAAGCCACAGAATTAACACTAAGGGGAATTTGGCGGCTGTTCTTCAACTTAATCGTGCCTTCTCGAAGGACACGTTACCAATTGACCCTAATGATTATCTCACCGGCAAAGAGGGACAGGTCAAGGGGCTGAGTGGCGATAACTGCCAGAGCATCTTGGAAGAGTACCATATAACAAGAATGCTTGCGGCTGAAGGCGGACGCACTAGTCGTGGCTCCATGGGACTTATGAAGGCCTATGCGGCTTTCATCAATGCTGAACAGCCATCAAATGAGGATTTCACCGATATCGAAGCGTATTGGATTGACCGTATACGCAAATTCTTCAGCGGCAAACCCTTTAAGCTGGAATCTGATGATTCTCTCTCGGTCACCGCAGCTGTAGGGCATTTGCTGGATCAAGCCAAGAAGAGGCAGAAGGAAAACCCCGGCACCATGTATGAGGGGACGGTATTGCAACAACTTGTGGCGGCAAAGCTGTCTATCGTCATGCCTGAAGTACAAATCAATGGTGCTTCAGTCGCAGATGATCCCACGGGACGAGGTGGAGATTTCAATATCGGCGATACTGCTATACATTGCACTACTGCTCCAGCTACACTGCTTATGGAGAAATGCCAACGCAATATCAAGAACGGCCTTCACCCAATCATCATCACGGTAAAGGATCGAGTAAAGACTGCGTGGGATTTGGCGGCGGACATGGGATTTGCCGAGCGTTTGGAGGTTTGGGATATTCAGGCGTTCTTGTCGACCAATGTTCATGAACATGGACATTTTAGTAAGAATGCACGCAAGGCAATGCTTAGCGAATTGATCTCTGCTTATAACAGAATTATCGATAAGTACGAAACAGATCCAAGTTTGCGAATCGAGTACAACTGAAATCGGCATACGGCGGTAGCGCGAAGCGGACGAGCAATCCCCATGCAAGGCGTCGAAACTGTCCTGCTAGGGGCTCACGTGAGCCCGACTCAAGCGCAGACGCGAATTTTGGCGCAGCTGCGAAACCTAGACCGGCAGGACGCCCAGAGCACTCCGGCTCATCTAGCTGCTTCCGCTGAATGGCATCTATCCTGTGGGCCCATATATATGGGTCGTGCCTGCCACCTTATAGCGCCGCGGATCGTGGGCGGAAATGTTCGTCGGGAGCGCCGGCGATGAGAGCTTTCGCGTCGTCGTCATAGTGGCCTCCGGTGATGGAGGCGATCGCTCCCGTGTTATCGTCGGTGAACGTTGGACTTGGCACAGGACTTGGCACAGTCGCTGGCTGATGGAGTCGCAGGTCGATGTCGGGGCTCGTGTTCGTCATGTTGCCATGCTCCTTGAGTATGCGGGCGATGTAGTGACGGTTGGGAAAGTGTGTGTGGGAGGGGGCGGACTGCGTGGTGATATGCGGCTAGCGCTTCGTCAGCGATTGGTTCCCGGCGATGATGCCGACCGCTTCCCGATCGACTGGTGCCCAATCCAACTGGGACATTTCGGCGGGGTGTAGCCAGCGGATGTCGGTGTGTTCGGTGAGATGCGGAGTGCCGTCGGTCAGATGGCAGATGAACGTGGTGAGCCGGACCGTGCCGAAGTCATAGGCGTATTCGCTGGTGCACACTTCGTCGGCCACGTCGACCTCGCACAGCAGCTCCTCTTCGATCTCGCGGTGCAGTGCCTGCCGTGCCGTTTCATGCGGTTCGATCTTGCCTCCGGGGAACTCCCAGTATCCGGCGAGCGATTTGCCGGGGCCGCGCTGCGCGCATAGCACCGTCCCGTTGCGGACGATCGCCGCGCCGACGACGTTGATGACCTTGGGGCTGTTCGCTTTGGGACTACTCGTTGTCTCCATGGCTCACCAGGATACAACGGGTTCGCTGGGATGTGTGGATTCCGCAGCGGATTGTTTGCGCCGAATCGTTGTCTGGGACATGGTGGTTTACGTGTCTCAATCCGCGCCGATCGTGGATCACTGGTGGATCTGTATCGGCACGGCGCATCCGATGCGGACTTGTTGATCACGATGGGGAATACATGTCGGATACCGCGGGCGGTGTAACGCTGATCCGCGTCAATCGGAAGGAGACCAATCGTGAGTGTGCACATTCCCGCGTGCGTGACGTTCGTGATGCCGAAGGGCGAACACATCCGCTGGTACAGCAACATCGTGAACGCCATCGAGGCGGACGGTGAAACCGAAATCACCACGCGCGAACGGTTGGCGGAGGTGCTGGCCGATGCTGTGCCATTGGCGGTGTCGGTAATGCTCATCTCCGACGACTGGCTGAACGGCGATGATGGCGAAGACAATGTCAGTGATGACGGGGATGTCGCCTGAACATGGTGGCGAGTCGCTCCAGTCCCTTGGCGCGGGTGGTTTCCTTCGCGTCCTGATAGAGGCGAAGCGCTTGCTCCGGGTCCATCTCGAACAACGTGATGGCAGTGGGAACGGTTTCGCCTCTGTTCTATCTGGAATCCTTGTCCGCCTTATGAAGGCCGTATCGAACGGCGAAGGCGTATCCGGTTTTGGCCAGTCTCTGTCTGAGGTTTTCCGGCTTTTGAATGACGATCGGGTTGTCGGCATACTGCAATGTCCACCAGTAGACGGCCGTTTCGGGGCTTCGTACGACGACCTTGTACCAGCCTGCCGAGTTCGGCCCTGTGATTTTTGGACTATCGAACCACTCGAACAGGGGATTGAACGCTTCCGCCTTGACCGCCATGATGATGGTCGTGGGGGTGTCCGTCACCGGGTATGGGCGTTCTCGCATGTAGGTGATGACATCGAAATCTGTCCGAGTCGTGTCGGGAAGGGCCTCCGTGACTTGCAGATTGGTGATTCGGTCGATGCTGAACATGCGTTGCTGAGTGGGGTCATCATGCAGACAGCATGCCAGATAGTAACGGCCGTTCTTGAACACCATTTGATAGGGGTCGATGTGGTATTCGCGGGGTCTGCCCGTGGTGCGTGATCGGCGTGGGCGTAGCTGACCTTTCTCGTCGTAGTTCATGTAGTTGAAGGTCGCGGAACGATGATGCGTGATGGCTTCATTGAGCAGTCCGATAGTTCGGAGAAACTCGCCATTGAAATCGTCTTTCGCGGTGGTGGTGGTCAGATAATCGCTGCTGAGTGATATGCCGCCGACCAGCTCATTGAGTTTGACGACGATGTCGCCGATTGAGTCGCGGCTGATTCGCGACAATGCCAAGCCGTCGGCGAGTAGGCGCGCCTCTGAGGGATCGAAGAAGGTGCTCATGCGCCAACCGGGGCGTGGATCGGTGGCTCCCTCCAACTCGTTGGCGTCATCCTCGTTCTGTTTGGGAGCCAGCTTATGGATCTCACGCCCTAGAAAAGAGCGTCCTTCCAAGGCGTTGAGCTGATTGGACACCGTGCGGATGGCCGGAGCGGACTCTCCGAGCTTGTCCACTAATGAATCGTGGATCTCGCGGGCGCTGAGGCCATGCCCGGAGTATGTGTGCCGCCATAGAATCTCAAGGATTTCCGGGACGGAGTTGCTGGCATAGTGCTGTTTGGCTGGCTGTTTGGCTGGCGTTCTCGTCGGTGGTTCGTCGTCGGCTTCGGACTGGCTCATAAGGGTTGATACTACGAGTGTTGCGGGAAGCTGAGAGGTGTGATCTCAGAGCTCGTACTTGGTGTCGGGCGATGAACGATTCGGCAAAATTTTGCCGAGCTGAAAAACCGGGTATTCAATATGAACCAAGAGCTCGGACGGGCTCTGGTAAGTAGGCCGATTGCGGTGCAGTCGGCAAGGTGACTCTGGAAGGAGTTAGGATGACGCAAGACAAGAATGTGACGGATGCCAATGGCGGTATCATCATCCGTTTCGAGAAGCTGGTGAAGCAGTCGGTCGGGGAAACCACGAAGATCATCGGTCTGGTACGAGCGAAGTATCTGATCCCCATCATCGATAACCTCGACCTTCAAGCCAATCCGCGTAATTCCAAGACCGGTCCTGTGACGAAAGCCATTCAGCAGTCCATCGACGAGGATCCGATGCTGTTCCCCTTCAAGACCAAGGGTCTGCTGCTCGCCGCATCCGATTACGAGGAGATGAAAAGGGGGCGCATCCGCGTCATCTTCAATGATCCGTCCACTGAGGGCATCCTCGATGGTGGTCACAACACGCTGGCCATCGGCCTGCTGATTCTGGAACGTGCCATGGGCTACGCGCGTTCCGCCGGCAACTCAAAGGCCAAGATGCCGACCGGATCGAAGACGTGGAGCGAGTTCAAGGCGCTGTGGCAGGATAATCGTTCGCTCATTCAGGAATACCAGGAAGCCGTGCGCAAGGATGAGACGCTGGACTCCGGCGAAGAGCCTCAGGGCGACGATCTGTCGTTCTATGTTCCCGTCGAGCTGCTGGTGCCGACCGACCCCACGGATCCCATCTGTGTAGAGGATTTCAGCAACAATCTGCTGGAAATCTGCGTGGCCCGTAACAACAACGCCGAGCTGAACGCCAGCGCCAAAGCCCACCAGAAGGGTTACTTCGACGCGCTCGCCGCCGCGCTGGGCAAGACCAACCCGGATGTCCACGACCGTGTCGAATGGAAGACCAACAACGGCGGCGACATCAAGGTTCAGGACATCATCGCATTGTCTTGGATCGTGCTGAGCTGGCTGTGTCCGATCGACGACGGCGCCGGCAAGAAGGTGGAGGCTCCTGCACCCACCAAGCTGTATTCGGGCAAGGGGAGCTGTCTGGCGCTGTTCGAGCGTTTCATGAGCTCGGAGGATGTCACCAGCCAGGATCATGGAAGCTACCGTCACGGCTTGAGGAACGAGACGGTGCGCAAGGCCTTCGATCTGGTCGCGCAGGTCCCCGCACTGTATGACAAGATCTATAGCGAATTCCCCGACCTGTACAACCAGGCCGGCGGCAGCTATGGGCGCATCACCGCGGTGAAGAAGCTTAACGAGCGCACCACCGACAAGGTCACCCCGTTCGCGGGCGTTCCGGTGAACACAGTCAGCCCCGATGGTTTCATCACGCCGTTGGTGTACGGTCTGACCGTTCTGGTCGACCCGGAGAAGATGGAATGGCGCACCGAGCCCGTGGCGTTCCTCGACAAGTGGCTGCCGGGCATCGTGAAGCGTTATTCGGCGCAATTCGTTCCCTGCGATTACGATCCGCAGAAGATCGGCAAGTCGGCGGCGAGCTACAACACCGTCGAAGATGCCTACAAGATGGCGCTCGCCGGAATCCTGTAGAGCTAACGTTCAGGCCTTACTTGCGCAACGCGGCCGTGACGTTTGGAATCATCAGTAGATTCCGAACGTCACGACCGTGTCGTCGCGTTGTCTATGTGCGGAACGTTCGACGGTTCGGGGAGGAACTCGGCCATGCCCGCCACCTCAGCCCGCCACCTCATAGCGCGGCGGATCGTGGCCGGAAATGCTCGTTGGGAGGACCGGCGATGAGGGCTTTCGCGTCGTCGTCATAGCGGCCTCCGGTGATGGAGGCGATCGCGCCCTTGTTCGTGAACTCTATCTGCTGCGCGGTAGTGCTGATGGGAATGATGCCGGTGATTGAGACTCGTCCGCTGGCGATGCGAAGCGTGATATAGGCGGTGTGCAGTCGTTCACAGGTCGACAAACTGGAGTCGAGGACACGTTGAACGGCCGCTGACGTTTCGGACGGGGACAACCGGTCGAGCTGAATGTTGAGGTCGCTCTTCGGTGCCTCAGGTTGGCGATTCTGTTTCCAAAGACGCGGGCTGATCGAAGCGGGGAACCGGAGGGTCACGTTCGCCGTTGGAGGGAAGAGAACGCGATCAACGTGATAGTGGTTGGGATCGCCCTCCTGATCAAAATGCTGCATCTGCAATGATTTGACGCCGAGCGCGGAAGCGATGTCCTTCCCGTCAATGCCGATAAGTCCCGCGTAAGGATTCGCCCCGTGGCCCTGCTGGTAACGCTGACGGAACAGGCGGCAGGCGACTACGGTGGTGATGATCGCCGGGATGCCGAACATCGATGCCGGAATGATGTCCGTTACGTCGATGCTGCCATGCTGATCCCAGTCCATCATGAAACCCCCGATGGCGAACACCCAGCAGAACAAAGCGAATTTGGTGTAGAACCACGCCATGCCAAACTGCTGTGACGACGCTCCCTTCTCGGCATCCGCGCGAGGCCCATCGGTGCCGATCCAACCGACGGCGCGCCAGGATTGGTCAGATGGTTCCCCCGAAGCGGAATCCGTATCGGCATGCGGGGTATCGGCATGCTGGGTATCGGTACGACCGTCGAATGGCTGCTGGAATTGGGATTCGGGAATGGCGCTCACGATGCTCCTTAAACCGTTCTTATCGTCAATTCCCATTGTCCCGCCGGAAACGATCGTGCGCGTATGAATCCTCCGCAAATCCGCGATGTTCAGCGACGCGTCTCCTTATGTTGCACCGCCGTTCATCTTGGCGTGACGTGGCGGTTCAGCCGCCGACGATCTCGTCGTAGAGGCGAGCCAGACGATCCTCTCGTTTGGCCTTCACGAGCTCGCACTCCCACACGTCGATCACGCGCCAACCGGCCGCCGTGAGCTCCGCATGCTGGCGACGGTCACGCTCGCGGTTGCGCAGCAGCTTCGCCGTCCAGAACTCCACGTTCGACTTCGGCGTGCTGCGCCGCGAACACCCCTCGTGCGCATGCCAGAAGCAGCCGTTCACGAACACGATCGTATGCCATTTCGGCAGCACCACATCCGGGTGACCGGGGTAGCGTTTGTCGTTCTTGCGGAACCGCAGTCCCCGGCGGAACAGGTAGCTGCGCACCAGCACCTCGATCGACGTGTCCTTGCCGCGGATATGCGACATCGTGTACGACCGGGTGCCGCGCGCGTACTTCTCCGGCTTCGTAGCTTTCTTCGGCGTCACCACGCGCGCTGGGCCTCGCCGCCCGAGAACGGGTCGTCACTCGGGAGGGAGGTGTTGCCCGAAAATCGGTGATCGCCCGAGAGCGGGGCGTTGTTCGACGACGACGACGTGGAATCATCCCGAACGCCGGTGTCGCGGGACGTGACGGTATCCGTGGTGCCGTTGCTGGCGGCGGGCGCGTTGATCGCGAGTTCCTCCAGGAACTCATCCACTTCACCGGTATCGTACCCCTCCTTGAAACGGACGGTGCGAAATGTGTGCCCTTCAAGTTCGGCGGCGCTCATCGGTTGGCCTGCCTTCATGCGTTCCATGACCGTGTCAAGAAAATCATCGACCTCATCGACGTCGTATCCTGTCCTGAACCGCACCGTCTGGAACGTCCTGTTGCGGATGTCGTTCACACTGACCATCATTGTCCTCCCATCTTGCGGCAGGGGCGACCGAGGCCATGCACGCCGTGCGCGATAGGCCGGTTTGACGGCGGCGCCTGTGTGCGGCGCGTGCCTGTGCTTGTGGCTCCGGGGTGCGGGCCGGTCGTCCGTGGTTCTCAGCTTAGCCTTGGTCTTGATGGCCTGGGGCATCGGCGTGGATGGGTAGTGGGTGCCCGCGAGAGGAGACACGGGGCTGGCTTGGCGCGTAGGCCGGTGGGGCCGGAGCCGGCATTCGGCACACACCCTGGCGAATGTGTGGAGTGCGATTACAGGTCATGGTCGGTGCCGCACACGTCGGCGGTCCACACCCCGGCGAATGTGTGGAGTGCGATGGCGAACCTGTAGGGTTTTGGCGTGAACCTGTAGTGTTCCGATGCGGATGTGTAGGGTGTCTCCTTGAAGACCGCCCGGCCGGTGGCTGTCCGTATTTCGGCGAATCCGCATGATTCCAAGCATCTTGGCTCCAGGAGTCGTCGAGGTTGGTGTCGTCTTCCCGGGGTGACCGTGCAGATTCCCGGTCGGATTGTGCAGGTCGTTGCTCTGATCGTGCAGGTTCGTGCCCGGACCATACAGGTTCGTGCCTGGACCATACAGGACCTGCCGTCAGCTCCGCACGTTTCGCCGTTTCGATGTGTGATGGGCGACGCCCGTTTGCGGCTGCGCCTGTTGTGGCAACGTCGTTTTGGGCTGCCGGCATTTGCTGTGGGGTCAGATGGTTTCCCGCGCGCGCAGATAGTCGGCGATGTCCTGCTGGCGGACCGCTCGGTCGGCGTAGATCCTGCGTGATGCGGCGTCGGCGGTGAGGTCGACGTCACGTCGTACCACGACGAAGCCGAGTTTGTCGGCGATCATGCAGGACGCATGGTTGCGTGCGAGCGATGTGAGGAATATGGGCAGGCTTGCGTTGTATTGCGTGGCCACCTGCCGTCCGCTCGCGGCGAGGTACGAGCCGTATCGGTGGTTCCAGAGACGTGGCGGTATGTAATAGCGCATGGTCAGACTGTCGCCGGTTCTGCGGATGCCGCCCGTGCCGAGGAACTGTCCTTGGCTGTCGCGCATCACCCAATAGCCGATGCCATGTTGCTGCCAGTCGTCGATCCATTGGCTGAGCATCGTGCGTGTCTGGCCGATGCCGGTGTGCCGATGATTCGGCGCGTTCCACCAGGTGCGCGGGTCGGCGAACAGGGCGTGCAGGTCGTCGAGGTCGTCCATCGTGGGGGCCAGCAGGCGTGGTGCCGGGCCGCGGCGCTTTCTCCGTCGTATGGGGGTATCGGAGTGCCTTGAATTGCTGCTTGGCATGGTGTGATTCCTTCTTTCTCCCCTTCACTACCCTCGCACGGTAGGGGCAATGCCCCCTCGTGTATACCCCCTAATCGTCATGTGGCCTTACTGGGTGCGGATTGTGGACTATGGCCGCAAGTGCGTTCCTCTGACGGACTATGTTCGTATGCCGAATGGGTGGCCACAATGTGACTGCACTGTTGGTCGGCATCGCCGATGCCGTGAGTCCATGTCTTATGCGCGAATGCGGGCCTGTTCTCCGCTCCGGGATGGCGACTGTCGGGCTGGCCTCATGGCATATGGTGACCTTGTAACGTGGAATCGGTGATTTCGGAGTTCGCGGCTTTGGTGGCATACCCCCGTATGAAGTTTAAGGGGGTAATTGAGAGGGTGCTCGCTCTTCGGGTGATGATTGCAGGTTGGTATGTGAAATGGCTGATTTTCGACGGTTTTATCTACTTCTATCGCGCTCGACGCATGAGTCGGGGCTGTTTCACATACGGGGGTATGCCCCCCGTATGTGGAAACTGGGTCATACGTGTACGGATGTTGATTATGGACTCTTTATAGGGCGTGCGGTTGTGGTTTTCATCTCCCCTCCGCTAGAGATAGGTGATGATTAGGCCGCAGATGCACTGCGGGATGATTGGTATTTTCCTCCCGCTGGCGGGAAGTAGCGCGTAGCGCCGGAGGGCGGTCTGCGATGGTGCGTCGTCGTGTCCGGCTGATGCTGGCGGTGTCGTTGGTGTCTGGCGTAACCACCCCCACCCGGCTCACGCCGGGAGCCCCGCTGGCGGGAGCGAAAGGATCGCGGCGCGGTGGGCGGGAGATGGCGCACATGGGGCATGAGTCCCCCTATTCCTCTCCCGTTGGCGGGAGGCGGCGTGCAACGCCGGAGGGTGGCCGCGGGTCGTGACGCCGGACCGGTAATCGCGTGGCGGGAATGCCGGGATTCCCTTTTCCCGGCGTTGTCGATTGGCGCATGACCTCGCGCGGGTGACCGTCGTGGGTGGCGTGCCACGGATTTCCCGGTGCGGTGTGGTGTGAAGCCGGTCGTTTCGGGTGCGAGGCGGTTTTCAGGGGGCTGGCAGCGGACCGTTTTCGGGCGTGGGACCGGTCGTTTCAGGATGCGGGTGGCGGGCGCGTGCGGGGTGCGGCGTGCGGCTTCCCGCTCCTTATGTCCCATACTCCGCGTCCTACGTCCCGTGTCCCGGACGGGGCTGCTCCACAACAGGAGCCGGTATCGTTCTCACCGTGCGTTGTGGAGCAGAAGGACCCTCATATTGCGCCACGATTCCCGCGAACCGCCTCCTATGGCCCTGTTGTGGCGCACCAGCGCTCCACAACACCATTCCCGCACAACGTTGTGGAGCATCACCGCCCACAGCCACGATTCCCGCACGCCATAGTGGAGCACTACCGCTCCACAACACGATCCTCATATGTCGTTGTGGAGCGCGTCGCCTCTACGGTTGCACCACGGCGCGGATCTCGCACGCCGTAGTGGGGCATTGCCGTATCCCGCGGCATGGATCGGCTCCATCGTGGGGCATCGCGGTCCCATGACACGATCCCCGCGCGCCGCGGTGGGGTATTGCCGCCCATTGCCATGGCGTGGACCGGACCGTCGTGTGAAGCGCGGGGAATCAAATGGTTGCGTGGCATGATGTGGCCGTGGGGTCAACTCGTCGTGTGAAGCACAAGGACGCCCCTGGCCCGAAGACAGACTGTCCGCATCGCCCCGGGAGGCTGTTCCCCGTCCGCTTGCCCCCTTCCAGCGTCAGAAATCCCGGACGAAGCCATTGTTCTCCGGAATCTGTGACGCTGAGAGCTGGCATCCCAAAATCCGGATGAAGCCGCTCATCTCCGGGATATGTGACGCACCCCCATGACTCAGCGTCAGGAATCCTGGATGAAGCCGCTCATCTTCGGGATTGCTGGCGTCGGGGCTCATATATCGATGTGTGTCGTCCTGCCGGTAGCGGAGGTGGCGACCCCCCTCGGGGAGGGAGTGGAATTCCGGCATCTGCCCGCTCGTGGCTACCCTCCGGCGCTGCGCGCCGCCTCCCGCCAGCGGGAGGAAGATGGAAGGTGCGGCTCGTGCGTGCCACCTCCCGCCGATGGGAGGGGGGTGTTCCTATGTTTTTGTCAACTTGTGGCCGGGGTGATGTATCGGGTTAGGGGTTGTGCGTGGTGGGCGTGCTTCGCCGTCCGGCCGGGGGTTTGCCGGTCGGGTCCGGG
>NZ_JBKEVI010000018.1:51298-52540 GCF_056357035.1 Bifidobacterium sp. LH_417 | reverse complement strand
GGGTGTTCCTATGTTTTTGTCAACTTGTGGCCGGGGTGATGTATCGGGTTAGGGGTTGTGCGTGGTGGGCGTGCTTCGCCGTCCGGCCGGGGGTTTGCCGGTCGGGTCCGGGATGGGGTGCGGTGGTTTCAGGCGGCGAGGGTTGGTTCCTGGTAGAGGGTGCCGTTCTTGAGCATGCTGTAGATCACGTCGCAGCGGCGGCGTGCGAGGCAGACGATGGCGGCGTTGTGGTGCTTGCCTTGTTCGCGTTTGCGTTTGTAGTAGGCGGTCGAGGGCGGGTGTTTGGTGCTGGCGACGAACGAGGATTGCCATAGCGCGTTCTTGAGTCGTTTGTTGCCGCCCCTCGCTGGTCTCTCGCCTTTGATGCTGGTGCCGGACCGGCTGGTGACCGGGGCGATGCCGGCGTAGGAGGCGAGGTGGGCGGCCGATCTGAAGTTGGCGATGTCGCCGCCGATGCCGAGGAGGATGTTGCTTGCGGTCCTGACGCCTATCCCGGGCATCGACGTCAGGACCTCGAGAAGAGGGTGGTCCTCCAGGAGCTTCTCGACCTGCGTGCCGAGCTCGCGCCGCCGGTCCTTGATGGTCTTGATGTCGCGGGCGATGGAGGGGATGATGCCCTCGGCCGTGGCGGTGCCGGGCACGGTGACGGTCTGCTCGCCGATGGCCCTGAACATGTCGTCGATGATCCCGCCGGCGCGCAGCTTGCTGGCCTTGGCCCATTCCCTGACCTCGTCGATGCCGGCCTGCTTCATGCCCATGGGGCCGCCGTAATGTTCGAGGAGCGCGAGGGTCGCGTCGCGGGTGGCGCGTTCCCCCTTCAGGACGCGTTCGAACGCGGGGTGGGTCTGCAGGAGCAGGCTGCGCAGGCGGTTGATGTGGCGCGTGGATTCGTGGGCGAGGTCCTCGTCGTGGCCGGCGAGCATTCTCAGCGCGGCGAGGGTCTCGTCGTCGCTGCCCGCGTCCCTGAGGCTCTCGGGCAGTTTGAGCGCGGCCCACGCGATCACGTACGCGTCCCTCTGGTCGGTCTTCGCGCTGCCGGGCAGGAGCTGCGCGGCCCTGCGCATGGCCGTGCCGGGCAGGTACGCGACCGTGACGTTCATGCTCCGGGCCACGGTCAGGGGCAGGGAGCCGATGGTGTTGGGCTGGTCGACGACCAGCAGCACGCGGCCGTGTTCGGACAGCCTCCCCAGCATGGCGCGGATGGCCCTCTCGTCCTGTTTCAGCGGCTTGTCGTACAGGGTG
>NZ_JBKEVI010000018.1:0-51281 GCF_056357035.1 Bifidobacterium sp. LH_417 | reverse complement strand
TCATGGTCGAGGGCGTGCGCGTGATGCGCGCTCTTGCCCACGTCCAGGCCGACCCACACGTCGATGTCGTCCGGACTCATCGTCGTATCTCCCGTCATGAGATGCCTTGGCCGCCGTGGACCCCGGGGTATGGAGTCCGGACGTCCGCGCCGCACCCACATTACGACAAGACCTGCGCCATGCGCCCCGACGCGTCCATGCGGCCGGCCTGGTTCCTATCAGCGGTCTGCGGACGCCCCCGCTCCCGGCGACAACACCCCCCCGGATCATCAACGACAGGGCAGGAAAGTCATACCAGGACCGGCGACCCAGCCCCGACCATCGAGGCCTACCAAACATGGTAATGGGTAACGATCACCCCGCAGCACATCTGAAACCTGATCGGCGCCTCCCGCCAGCGGGAGGTAGATATACGACATGGCCCTCTCGCTCACGAGGAGCGAGAGGGCCATGCGTGTGAAGTTATCTCACCGAAGTGACTCGCGGGAACGCGAATCAGGCTTCGACGATGCTGCCACCGGCGGCCTCGATCTTGGCCTTGGCGGAAGCGGAGACCTTCACGCCCTTGAGCGTGAACGCCACGTTGACGTCGCCGTCACCGAGGATCTTCACCGGGGCGTTGCCGCGAACGGCGCCCTTGGCGGCCAGGGTCTCAGCGGAGACTTCGCCACCCTCCGGGAAGAGCTCGACGAGACGCGCGATGTTGACGACCTGGGCCTCGACCTTGAACGGGTTCTTGAAGCCACGGAGCTTCGGCAGGCGCATGTACAGCGGGAGCTGGCCACCTTCGAAGCCAGGACGCACGTTGGTGCGCTTGGTCTGGCCCTTGGCGCCACGGCCCGCGGTCTTGCCCTTGGAGCCCTCACCACGGCCGACGCGGGTCTTCGCCTTGTTGGCGCCCGGAGCCGGCTTCAGGTCGTGCATCTGCAGGATTTCGTTGTCTGCCATAATCAGTCGACCTCCTCGACGGTGACCAGGTGGCGAACGACGTTCACCAGACCGCGGTTGGCCGGGATGTCCGGACGGACAACGGTCTTGCCGATCTTGTTCAGACCCAGGGTCTTCGCGGCGGCACGCTGCTTCGGCGTGCGGTTCACGAGACCGTGGTGGAGCGTGATCTTCAGGTTAGCCATCTATCACTCACCATCCTTCGCTTCGGCGGCCTTGGCGGCCTGAGCCTCTTCACGGGCCTTGCGGGCCTCGGCGATGCCGGCGGCGCGGGCGCGCAGCAGGGCATCGGGGGCGACCTCGTTGAGGGCGAGACCACGACGGGCGGCGATCTCCTCCGGCTCCTCAAGCTGCTTGAGGGCGGCGACGGTCGCACGGACCATGTTGATCGCGGTCGGGGAGCCCATGGACTTGGTCAGCACGTCGGTGATGCCGGCGCACTCCATGACGGCGCGCACCGGGCCACCGGCGATAACGCCGGTACCGGGGGCGGCCGGACGCAGCAGGACGGTGCCCGCGGCGTCGTGACCGATCACCGGGTGGGTGACGGTGCCGCGAACGCGCGGCACGGTGAACATGTGCTTCTTGGCATCCAGCTGGCCCTTGGCGATGGCCGCGGGGACCTCACGGGACTTGCCGTAGCCGACGCCCACGGTGCCGTTGCCGTCGCCAACCACCACGAGGGCGGCGAAGCTGAACGTACGACCACCCTTGTGGGTCTTGGACACGCGGTTGATGGTCACGACGCGATCGAGGAGCTCATCGCCCTTGTTCTCTTCGCGACGGTTGCGACGCTCACCGCGGCGGCCTTCGCCGCGACGGCCGCCACGGCGGCCACCACGACGCTCGTCGTTGGCGTTGTTCTCGTCAGCCGGAGCAGCCTGAGTGTTCTGAGTTTCTTCAGCCACTTGGGTTTCCTTCATTTCTTCGCTCACAGTGCCAGACCTCCCTCACGGGCGCCATCGGCGACGGCGGCGACACGGCCGGTGTACTTGTGACCACCACGGTCGAACACGACGGCCTCGATGCCAGCGGCCTTGGCCCTTTCGGCCACGAGCTCACCGACCTTCTTGGCGGCCTCGACCTTGGTGCCCTCGAAGCCGGCGAAGTCGGCGGTCAGGGTAGACGCGGAGACCAGGGTGATGCCCTTGGTGTCGTCGACGATCTGGGCGACCATGTGGCGGTTGGAACGGGTGACCACCAGGCGCGGACGCTCGGCGGTACCGGAGATACGCTTGCGGATGCGGGCGTGACGACGCTTGAGCGCGGCCTTCTTGCCCTTGCCGAAAATAGTGACGCTCATATCACTTACCAGCCTTTCCAGCCTTGCGCAGAATATGCTCGCCGGCATACTTGATGCCCTTGCCCTTGTAGGGTTCCGGAGCGCGCAGCTTGCGGATGTTGGCGGCCACCTGACCGACCATCTGCTTGTCGGTGCCCTCGACGACGACGTGCGTCGCGTCGGTCACCTTGAGCGTGATGCCTTCCGGCGGGTTGACGGTGATCGTGTGGGAGTAGCCGAGGAAGAACTCGATGCCCTTGCCCTTGGCGACGGCGCGGTAACCGGTGCCGACGATCTCCAGGGTCTTGGAGTAGCCATCGTGCACGCCCTTGACCATGCCGGCCATGATGGAGCGGGCCAGACCGTGCTTGGCACGAGTCGGACGCAGGTCGTCGGCCGGGGTGACGATGATCTCGTTGCCCTCGACGGCCGCGGTGATGCCTTCCGGCAGGTCGTAGGAGTCGGTGCCCTTCGCGCCCTTGGCCTCGAAGTGCTGACCGTCGATCTTGACCTCAACGCCAGCAGGGATGGCGATGGGGAGCTTACCAATATGCGATGCCATGTGTCAGCTCTCCTTTCTCACCACACGTAGGCGACGATCTCGCCGCCGATGCCTCGATCGAGGCATTCCTTCTGGGTCAGCAGTCCCGACGAGGTCGAGATGATCGCGATGCCGAGGCCACCGAGCGGCATCGGCAGGGAGTCGGACTTCGCGTAGCGACGCAGGCCCGGCTTGGAGATGCGCTTGATGCCCTGGATGGAACGCTCGCCGTTCGGACCGTACTTGAGGGTGACCTCAAGGGTCTGACCGACCTTGGCTTCCTTGGCGGTGTAGTCCTTGATGAAGCCTTCGCGCTTCAGGATCTCCGCGATGTTCTTCTTGAACTTGGAGTACGGCATATCCACGGTCTCGTGCTTCGCCGCGCTCGCGTTACGCAGACGCGTGAGCATGTCTGCGATCGGATCTGTCATTGTCATGTGGGCTTATGCCCTTTCTCGCCGTGGTTTCCGCCGCCGGCTCCCCTGGGGCTCCAGGAGAGCTACGGCCGCGGACCTTCAGCGTCGATGTTTACCAACTGGACTTCGTAACGCCGGGCAGCTCGCCGCGGTGGGCCTTCTCGCGAAGGCAGATGCGGCACAGGCCGAACTTGCGGTACACGGAATGGGGACGACCGCAGACCTGGCAACGCGTGTAGGCGCGCACCTTGAACTTCGGCTTGCCGGCCGCCTTGTTCTTAAGAGCGGTTTTTGCCATATCAGTTCTCCTTGAAGGGGAAGCCGAGGTGCTTGAGCAGCGCGTAGGCTTCCTTGTCGTCCTTGGTGCTGGTCACCACGGTGATGTCCATACCACGCTGGTGGTCGATGGAATCCGGATCGATCTCGTGGAACATGGACTGCTCGGTGAGACCGAAGTTGTAGTTACCCTGGCCGTCGAACTGGTGGCCGTTGATGCCACGGAAGTCGCGGATGCGCGGGAGGGCCATCGTCAGCAGACGATCGAGGAACTCCCACATGCGGTCGCCACGCAGGGTGACGTACGCGCCGATGGCCTGGCCTTCACGCAGGTGGAACTGCGCGACGGACTTCTTGGCCTTGGTGATCTTCGGCTTCTGGCCGGTGATCAGGGTGAGGTCCTTGACGGCGCCTTCGATGAGCTTGGAGTCGCGAGCGGCGGCACCGACACCCATGGAGACGACAACCTTCTGGACGCGAGCGACCTGCATCGGGTTGGAGTACTTGAACTCCTTCTCGAGCTCAGGGACGATCTGCTCGTTGTACTGCACCTTCAAGCGCGGGGTGGCCGGCGCTTCGACGGTAGTGGTGTCGGTCATGCCAGCTCCTTTCCGGACTTCTTGGCGACGCGCACGCGCACGGTCTTCACCTTGCCGTCACGCGCCTCTTCCTTCACGATGACGCCCACGCGGGTCGGCTTGCCGGTCTCCGGGTCGATGACCATCACGTTGGAGCGATGGATCGGCGCCTCGACGGCGACGATGCCGGACTGCTGGCCCTGCTGGGTGGCGCGGACGTGCTTCTTGACGATCTGAACGCCCTCGACGATCAGACGGTCGTTCGGCAGCACACGAAGGACCTTGCCCTCCTTGCCGCGATCCTTGCCGCGGATGACCTTCACCTGGTCGCCGCTCTTGATCTTGGCTACCATGTCAGATCACCTCCGGGGCGAGGGACACGATGCGCATGAACTTCTTGTCGCGAAGCTCACGGGCGATCGGTCCGAAGATACGAGTGCCCTTGGGTTCACGGCCGGAGCCGAGAATCACCGCGGCGTTCTCGTCGAACTTGATGTAGGAGCCGTCGACACGACGGTGCTCCTTGACGGTACGGACGACGACGGCCTTGACCACGTCACCCTTCTTGACCGATCCGCCAGGGATCGCGTCCTTGACCGAGGCGACGATGACGTCGCCCAGGCCGGCATAGCGTCGCTTCGAGCCACCGAGCACGCGGATGGCAAGGATTTCCTTGGCACCCGTGTTGTCGGCGACATGAAGCCGCGTTTCCTGCTGAATCATTGATTCTCCTTAGCCGAGCTGGTTCTCCCCGCACACCGGGCGCGGTGGATAGACGCACAGAACATCTATCTAACCGCGCCCGGTGGACGGCGAGCCTTGCCGAACTTATTTTTTTACTTGGCGCGCTCGATGATCGACTCGAGACGCCAACGCTTGGTCTTGCTCAGAGGACGAGTCTCCATGATACTCACGAGGTCGCCAATGTGCGCCTCGTTGTGTTCGTCATGGGCCTTGACCTTCTTGGTGGTGCGAACGACCTTGCCGTACAGCGGGTGGGTCTTGCGGTTCTCGAGCTCCACGGTGATCGTCTTGTCCATCTTATCGGACACGACGTAGCCGCGGCGGACCTTGCGGAAGTTGCGTTCCTTCTGCTCTTCAGCCATGCTCACTGCTCCTTAGCTTCGTCGGCCGGCTCGGAGGTGATGCCAAGCTCGCGCTCGCGCAGCACGGTGTACATGCGGGCGATGTCGTGCTTGACGGCCTTGAGACGGGCCGTGTTCTCGAGCTGACCGGTGGCGGACTGGAAGCGCAGGTTGAACAGCTCTTCCTTGGACTTCTTCAGGAAGCCCTCGATCTCCGCGTTGGTCTTCTCATTGAGATTCTTGATGGAGTATTCTTCGGTTCCGACTGCCATATCAGATGTCACCGCCTTCACGAGCAATCACACGGCACTTCATGGGGAGCTTGTCGATGGCACGACGCAGGGCTTCCTTGGCGACGTCCTCGGACACACCACCGATCTCGAACATGACGCGACCGGGGTGGATGTTGGCGATCCAGAACTCAGGCGTACCCTTACCGGAACCCATTCGGGCGCCGAGCGGGTGCTTGGTCAGCGGGCGATCCGGGAAGATCGTGATCCACACGCGGCCACCACGCTTGATGTAGCGGGTCATGGCGATACGCGCGGCCTCGATCTGGCGGTTGGTCACGTAGGCCGGGGCCAGCGCCTGGATGCCGAAATCACCGAAGTTGATCTCGTTGCCGCCCTTGGACATGCCGGAGCGGACGGGACGATGCTGCTTGCGGTACTTGGTCCTCTTTGGGATAAGCATTCTTGCTCACTCCTTCGTTTCCGTGGCAGCGGGGGCCGCGGCGGCCTCGGCCTTGGGGGCCTCAGCGTTGCGGGCGGCACCGGCGTTGCGGTTGCCACGGCGCGGACGGCGATCGCCGCGACGGCCGGGACGGTTGTTCTGCTGGGCCTGCTGCTCTTCGAACTCGCGTTCGGTCATGTCGCCCTTGTAGATCCAGACCTTGACGCCGATGCGGCCGTAGGTCGTCTTGGCCTCGAAGAAGCCGTAGTCGATCAGGGCGCGGAGGGTCTGCAGCGGGACGCGACCCTCGCGGTAGAACTCGGAACGGCTCATTTCCGCACCGCCGAGACGGCCGGAGAGCTTGATGCGGATACCCTTGGCACCGGCGCGCATGGCGTCCTGCTGGGCCTTGCGCATCGCGCGGCGGAAGGTGACGCGGTTGGTCAGCTGCTCCGCGATGCCCTGAGCGACGAGCTGGGCGTCCAGCGCGGCGTTCTTGACCTCGAAGATGTTGAGCTGGACCTGCTTGCCGGTCAGCTTCTCGAGCTTGGCGCGGACCTTCTCGGCCTCGGCGCCACGACGACCGATCACGATGCCCGGACGGGCGGTGTGGATGTCGACGCGGACGCGGTCGCGGGTGCGCTCGATGACGATCTTGCTCACGCCGGCGCGCTCGAGGTCCTTGTTCATCTCCTTGCGGATCTTGTCATCCTCAAGGACGAAGTCGCTGTAGCGCTCGCCGGCCTTGTTGGAATCGGAGAACCACTTGGAACGGTGGTTTTCGGTGACGCCCAGGCGGTAGCCAAAGGGATTGATCTTCTGACCCATCTTTAGCGGTTTCCTTCCTTGTTGGCGACGACGACCGTGATGTGGGAGGTGCGCTTGTTGATACGAGCGGCACGGCCCTGGGCACGAGCGCGGAAACGCTTGAGCGTCACGCCCTCGTCCACGTAGGTCGCCTTGACGACCAGGTCGTTCTCACGGAACGGCTCGCCGGCCTTGTCGGCCTTGACGCGCGCGTTGGCGATGGCGCTCTCGAGGACCTTGCGAACCGGGACGGACGCATCCTGCGGAGCGAACTTGAGGATGGTGAGGGCTTCGGTCGCCTGCTTGCCTCGGATGAGGTTGACCATGCGACGAGCCTTGCGCGGCGTCACGCGGACGTGACGGGCAATTGCTTTAGCTTCCATAAGTCATTCTCTCCTTTAGCGGCGGGCCTTCTTGTCGTCCTTCACGTGACCCTTGAAGGTCTTCGTGGGGGCGAACTCACCCAGCTTGTGGCCGACCATGGCCTCGGTGACGAACACCGGGACGTGCTTGCGACCATCGTGGACAGCGAACGTGTGTCCGATGAAATCAGGGGTGATCATCGAACGGCGGGACCACGTCTTGATGACGTTCTTGGTGCCCTTCTCGTTCTGCTCGTCGACCTTCTTCTGCAAGTGGGCGTCGACGAAGGGGCCCTTCTTGATGCTACGAGTCATCTCTTCGAATCTTCCTTACTTGCGGTTCTTGCCGGACGGACGACGACGAACAATCATCTTGTTCGAAGCCTTCTTCGGACGACGGGTACGAACCTCGCCCTTGCCCCACGGGGAGACCGGCGGCTTACCACCGCGGGTACGACCGCCGTGCGGGTGGTCGACCGGGTTCATGGACTCACCACGGGTGATCGGGCGCTTGCCCATCCAACGGGCACGACCGGCCTTACCAAGCTGAATGTTGGCGTGGTCCTCGTTGCCGACCTCGCCGACGGTCGCGCGGCAGCGGGCGTCGACGTTGCGGATCTCGCCGGACGGCATACGCAGCTGGGCGTAGGCGCCATCCTTGGCGACGAGCTGGACGGAGGTACCGGCGGAACGGGCGATCTTGGCGCCGCCGAGCGGCTTGAGCTCGATGGCGTGGATGACCGTACCGGTCGGGATGTTCTTCAGCGGCAGGTTGTTGCCCGGCTTGATATCGGCCTGGGCACCGGTCTCGATGACGTCGCCCTGCTTGATGCCCTTCGGCGCGATGATGTAGCGCTTCTCGCCGTCGGCGTAGTGCAGGAGGGCGATGCGGGCGGAGCGGTTCGGGTCGTACTCGATGTGAGCTACCTTGGCCGGCACGCCGTCCTTGTCCCAGCGACGGAAGTCGATGAGACGGTACTGGCGCTTGTGGCCGCCGCCGCGGTGGCGGGACGTGATACGGCCGTAGGAGTTACGACCGCCGGTCTTGGAGAGCGGACGAACGAGCGACTTCTCAGGCGTGGAACGCGTGATCTCGGAGAAGTCCGAGACAGAGGCGTTGCGGCGGCCGGCGCTCGTCGGCTTGTAAACGCGGATAGCCATAATGTAGTTCTTCCTTTAACTTTTCTCGGCTAACCTTCAGTTACCGAAGATGTCGATGGTCTGGCCCTCGGCGACGGAGACGATCGCACGCTTCTGAGCGACGCGACGACCGTAACCGGTGCGGGTGCGAGTGCGCTTGCCCTCACGGTTGAGGGTGTTAACCTTCGTCACCTTGACATTGAAGATCTGTTCGATAGCCTGCTTGATCTGCACCTTGTTCGCGTCCGGGGCCACCACGAAGGTGTACTGGCCACGGTCGGAGGCGGCGTAGCTCTTCTCGGACACGACAGGCTTGATGATGATGTCGTGAGCCGGCTTGTGAATAGCGACCATGAAAATCAGGCCTCCTTCTTGGTCTTCGCCGCCACGAAGGCGTCGAGGGCCTCCTTGGTGAAGACGACGTACTGCGAGGTCACCACGTCGTACGTGTTGAGCTGATCAACGAAGATCGGGTGAACATACGGAAGGTTGCGCACGGAAACCCACTCGTTGATCTGGTCACGAGTGAACGCGATGGTCGCGAACTTCTCGCCGATGACCGGGTTGAGAGCGGCGATGGCAGCCTTGGTGGACGGGGTCTCACCGATGCCGAAGTCGACGACGGCGATACGGCCGGCGTTGGCGCGGTCAGAGAGCACGTACTTGAGGGCGGCGGCCTTCATCTTCTTGGGGGTGCGCTGGGAGTAGTCGCGCGGCTGCGGGCCGAACACGACACCACCGTGGTACCACTGCGGGGCGCGGATGGAGCCCTGACGAGCACGACCGGTGCCCTTCTGCTTCCACGGCTTCCTGCCGCCGCCGGAGACGTTGGCGCGGGTCTTGGTCGCGTGGGTGCCGGCACGACGGGCGGCGAGCTGCGCGAGGACGACCTGATGGATCAGCGGGACGCGGGCGGCGACCTCTTCGGCGGAGAAGCCGAAGATCTCAGCCGGAGCCTCGACGGTGCCGGAGACCTGGCCCTGGGGATCAGTGACGTTCAGAGTAACGTTTGCCATGATTTATCAGGCTCCCTTCACTGCAGAACGAACGAGAACGATGCCGCCCTTCGGGCCCGGGATGGCGCCCTTGATGGCGAGGATGCCGTTCTCGACATCCGCGGAGACGACGGTCAGGTTCTGCACGGTGGAGGTCACATGACCCATGCGGCCAGCCATGCGCTTGCCCTTGAGAATACGGCTCGGAGTCGCGCACGCGCCGACGGAACCGGGGCGACGCTCGTTCTTGTGGGAGCCGTGGGTACGGCGGTAGGACTTGAAGCCCCAACGCTTGATGGTGCCGGCGAAGCCCTTGCCCTTGGTGGTGCCGGTCACGTCGACCTCAGCACCCTCGGCGAAGACGTCGGCGTTGAGCTCCTGGCCCACCTCGTACTCGGTGGCGTTGTCCTCGCGCACCTCGACGAGGTGACGGCGCGGGGTCACACCGGCCTTGGCGAAGTGGCCGGCGAGCGGCTTGGTGACCTTCGTCGGGTCGATCTGGCCGTAGCCGAGCTGGACGGCGGTGTAGCCGTCGGTCTCCGGGGTCTTGATGGCGGTGACGACGTTGGTGGAGACGTCCACCAGCGTGACGGGCACGAAGAAGCCGTTCTCGTCCCACACCTGCGACATGCCGAGCTTCTTGCCCAGCAGCGCCTTGCGATCCTTATGTTGCGACATAGCGGTTCCCTCCTCCCTTACAGCTTGATCTCGATGTTGACGTCCGCAGGCAGATCGATGTGCATCAGGGAATCCACGGCCTTCGGGGTCGGGTCCACGATGTCGATAAGGCGCTTGTGCGTGCGCATCTCGAAGTGCTCGCGAGAATCCTTGTACTTATGAGGAGAACGGATAACACAGAAAACGTTCTTCTCGGTCGGCAGCGGAACGGGGCCAACAACAGTTGCGCCCGCGTTCGTCACCGTTTCGACGATCTTCTTCGCCGATTGGTCGATGACCTCGTGGTCATAGGACTTAAGCCTGATGCGGATTTTCTGTCCCGCCATTGCCGTCCGCCCTTTCTAGCGATTCGTGTACTGGTTTCCAGCCTGCTTCTTCAGGGCACCGGCGCGCATGGCCTCCCTTGGACATACGTCCTCTGGCGGTCATCCGACATCAGTGCACGGCACCACGAATCGCTTGAGCGACCCGCTGGTCCGTGCTCGCTTTGTTATTTCCAATGTGCGAGCCCAAATCAGGCAACTTGAGTATCTAATCACCGGCCTTGGACTAAGTGCAGGATAAACGAGTGCGGCGTGTCGCCGCCCCAATCCCCGGTTTCTTGCCCCGCCGGCAGGCCCGGCAGTCCCCGACAGCAGCCCGCCAAGAACAATCCACCGCCCGCCGGTGGGAGGTGGCGCACATGAGGCATGAGTCTCCTATTCCCCTCCCGCTGGCGGGAGGTGGCACGCAGCGCCGAAGGGTGGCCATGGGCCGGGTGGTGCGCAGTTTTGGGATTCTTCGATTATGGTGTGCATGGCTTCGCGCGGTTGTGATTTTCATCTTCCTCCCGCTGGCGGGAGGTGGCCGAGGATACCGAATACCTCGTATCCTTGGTCCGCATCTTCCTCCCGCTGGCGGGAGGTGGCGCACAGCGCCGGAGGGTGGTCACGGGCGGGGTGTGTGTGCACAGTGCCGGAGGTGCCGTGATGCCGGACCATGCGGCCGCAGCTCTCTTATTCCCTCCCGCTGGCGGGAGGTGGCAATCAGCGCCGGAGAGCGGCCGCGGGCCGGAGGTGCCGTGGTGCCGGAGGGTGGTCACGAACCGGAGGTGCCGCGACGCCGGATCATGCGGCCGCACCCCTCTTACCTCTCCTCCCGCCGGCGGGAGGTGGCGCGTAGCGCCGGAGGGTGGTCGCGAGTCGGAATCCGGTGCGTCCGTCGCCGCTGGGCCGGTCGTTCCAGGCGTGGGCCGGTAGGTTTGGTCATGGGCCCCGGTTCGTTTTCAGTGTGCGTGTGGCGAACGCGCGCGGCGCGTGGCACCCTGTGCCCCGTGTCCCGGCCGGGGCTGCTCCACAACACGTGCCGGAGAGCCTGTTGTGGAGCGGCATACCGCCGCGACCCCTGTACAAACCCCTGTTTTCGGCGTTCCCGGCCCGTAAAGTGCGCCACAACTCCCCGCAATCCCCGTTCCTGTCCCCGTTGTGGAGCGGCCCCGCTCCACAACAGCCGCCGGTATCGTTCCCACCGCGAGTCGTGGAGCAGACGACCCCTCAAATCGCGCCACAACTCCCGCGAATCGCCTCCCGCAACCGTGTTGTGGCACGCCGCCGCTCCACAACACGATCCCCATATGCCGTTGTGGAGCACCGCCCTCCCCACAGCACGATTCCCACATGCCGTCATGGAGCACCGTCATGCAACAACATGATCCCTGCACGATGTTGTGGCGTACCGCCATCCCCGCGACTGCTCCATGGCATGGACCGGTGCGACGATCGGAGTATCACGGTGCCACAGCGCTCCCCGCACAATGTCGTGGAGCACCGCCGCACCCCGCGGTGCGGACCGGTGCGGCGTGCGTGGGGCGTCATGGTTCCACGACACGCTCCCCGCATACACGCTCCCCGCACAATGTTGCGGAGCGCCCCGGGGCGTGGGTCGGCGCAGCGGGTGGAGCCCGAGAACGCCCCTTGGCCCGGAGCCGGCCGCCGCATCGCTCCAGGCGGCCGTTCCCGGCGTCACGAATCCCGGAAGCGAACGGCCTCGTCCGGAATCCGGGACGGCCGGGGGCCGCCAGGAGTCCCGGATTCGGGAGAATGGCCCTATCGTCCGTAATCCGGGATGCTGGGAGAGGCTTCAGCATCCCGGATTACGGACGAAGGCGCCCGTTTCCGTAATCCGGGACGCTGGGAGCGGCTCAGCATCCCGGATTACGGATGAAGCCGCTCATCTCCGTAATCCGGGACGCTAAGTGCGGCTAAGTGCGGCCCAGCGCCGGGAATCCCGGACGACGCCGTTGTCCTCCCGAATCCGGGACGCTGGGAAAGACGCTGGGAAAGATTCGGTGTCCCGGATTACGGACGAGACCGTTGTTCTCCGGGATTTGTGACGCCGGGGCGGATATCGGCGCATATCGTCCCGCCGGGGCGCGACCACCCTCCGGCGCTACACGCCACCTCCCGCCAGCGGGAGGGAAGAAACGAGGAGCGGTTCGTGCGCGTCACCTCCCTCCGGTGGGAGGGGCTGGCATGCCGCCAATCCCCTTGCCCCGCCGGCTGGGGCTCCCGGGCCCTCAAGGGATCCGTGCTCACGCGGTACGGCCTTTGCCCCCGCCGGCGGGGGCTCCCGGCGTGAGCCGGATGGAGGCGGGCATCAACGACGCCACCGGTATCGGCTGGGCATGACGGCGATACACGATCGCCGACCACCCTCCGGCGCTGCGCGCCACCTCCCGCCAGCGGGAGGAAGATACGAATCACAACCGCACGGACCGCTGCCACACCACATCCATCCGCGACCGCCCTCCGGCGCTACGCGCCATCTCGCGCCAGCAGGAGGGAAGAAACGAGGAGCGGCTCGTGCACGTCACCTCCCCGCTGGCGGGGGCCAGACCTGATCGGACTGCACCGCGAGCGAATCACCAGCCGACGGCACCGGCCGGGTAACGAGGAGCCAGCCGACGGCCACGGCCGGGTAACGAGGAGCCAGCCGACACCCCCGGCTGGGTGACGAGGAGCCAGCCGACGGCCCCCGCCGGAGCGACGAGGTACGCGTTGCTCACTGCACGACCACCGCGATGAACACGAGCAGGCTGGAGATCATCTCGACCATGCCGACGACGACCGGCTTCAGTCGTCGCCGCGATCCGATCCACGGCAACGTGACGGCGCGTGCGAGCAGCCAGAGAGCGGCGAGCTCCACCACCATATACCGCATCGGCATCCGCCATCGCGCATCGGCACCGCCGGATGTCAGGAACGCAACACCCCACCATGTGACGCCCGCGAGCAGCGCCGCATGCCAGACGAGCGACGCGACGAGGTAGGTGCGGCTCCCCCGCTCGCGGATCATCGTCTTGACGAACAACACCGAACCGAACTGTGTGACCGCGAACGCCGCCGCGACCGTCAGTCCGGCCGCGGGCGGCGGCACGACGTGCGACGGACCGCGCGAGCCGAACGATGCGACCACCGCGGCCATGAACGACGATGCCGCGATGGCCACCGCATTGCCCCACAATGTGCGTTCGCGCCGCAGCCATGCGGCGAGGAACGACAGTGCGGCCAACACCATATATAAAGGAGCCCACATCAATACGCGCGGATGCCATACGACGAATGGCACGCCGCACATGGTCAGAATCACCCCATAGCCGACCATCGGGCGCAGATACCGATGGGCAAACCGGGATTTAAGCCATCGCGCGGCGGCGAACTGCACGCAATAGCACAACGCCCACAGCGCGATCAGCCAGATGGAAGCCAGGCTGGCCCCGCCGACCATGAGACCGGCCAACGCGGGCGCGAGCGCCATCACCCACGCCCCGGGCTGGTCGGGAATCCAATCCCTCACGCGGGTCGGACGGGGACTCGTCGGATGGGGACTCGCCGGATTCACCGGATTCGTCGGATTCGTCGGACGTGGATTCGTCGGACGTGGATTCGTCGGACGGGGACTCGTCAGACGGGGACTCACGGGATTGCCGGAAGAATCATTCACGGGCCTGGCCACATCATGCATACGACCAGAGTAAAGGAACAACCCCGATCCCACATCCGTCGTCGGCCGATCTCCCCCACGGCCGCTCTCCCCACGGCCGCTCTCCCCCACGGCCGCTCTCCCCCACGGCCGCTCTCCCTCACGGCCATTCCATTCCCATGTCCGCCCCATCCCCACATCCGATTCATCCCCACGACCAACCCCATCCACACGAGCAACCCCCGGTTCAAACCCCCGAATTCCGGAATCTACAGCGTCACATGGGCGAATATCACCATCGTTTTCGTCCGTTTGACGCTGTAGATAAGGTCTGGTGACGCCCGGTACCGTCACCAAGACGCGCCAGACAACCACCACCGGGCATGCCCGACACGTCAGGGCGCGCCCGGCACGTCACGGCATGCCCGGCACGTCACGGCATGCCCGACACGTCACGGCATGCCCGGCACATCACCAAGGCATGCCCGACACGTCACGGCATGCCCCGCCCCCGCTTAGCGGCGCAGACGCCGCATCGCGCGGGCCGCGGCCTCATGCGCGGAGCCCGCGCCGTTGCCGCGCACGCCGAAGGCGACGAGCAGCACCATGACGAAGCACAGGGACGCGGAGATGCGCAGCGCCCACTGGATGCCGGCGATGTTCGCGAGCGTCGCGTCCATGCCGCCCGCATGGTACATGGCGGTGAACGTCTCCATGAGGATCACGAGAATCGGCGCGCCCATCGCGCCCGCCACCTGCCGCGCCGTGTTCGTCACGGCCGAACCGGCGGAGAGGCCGGAAGGCTCCAGGCAGTTGAGCGACCACGTGGTGATCGGCATCAGCAGCGATCCCATGCCGATCTGACGCACGAACTGGCATATCGAGACCCACCAGATCCACGTGTCGGACGAGATGAGGCTCATGCCGATCGTGCCGACGGTGAGCATGACCGCGCCGAACAAGGCGACGGGCCGCGCGCCGAAGCGGTCGAGCGCCTTGCCGCCGAATAGCTGGGAGATGCATTGGCCGATCGCGCCGGGCAGCATGATGAGGCCGCTCATCGTCGCGGAGTAGCCGCGGTCGTTCTGGATGTAGAGCGGCATGATCACGAGAATCGAACTGAACGCGAAGAACGCGAGCGACGCGGTGATCGTGCCCACGGTGAACGAACGGTTGTTGAGCACCCCGAGGTCGAGCAGCGCCGGCTCGGGGGTCTCCCCGCGCGCGACGCCCTCGCGGTACCGGCGCGCGCGACGCACCTGCCGTGCGACGAACCAGATGATGCCGACCACGCCGACGAGCATCGACGCCCACACCATCGGATGCGAGAACGGGTAGTTCTCGATGTTCGTGAATCCGAACATCAGTCCGCCGAATCCGAACACGGACAGCATCACCGAGAAGAAGTCGGCGCGCGCGGTCGCGTCGTTCTCGCCGAAATCATGCAGCCACAGCACGGCGGCGAGAAGCGAGAGCGCGCCGATTACCGTGAGCGTGAGGAAGATCGAACGCCATCCGTTCGCGTCGGTCTGGAGGCCTCCGAGCGTCGGACCGATGGCGGGGGCGACGCTCATCGCGATGCCCACGGTGCCCATCGCGGCGCCGCGGCGCGACAGCGGGAAGATCGAGAACACGGTGATCTGAAGGACCGGCCACATCACGCCGGTACCGACGGCCTGCAGCACGCGGCCGCCGAGCAGGACGAGGAACGTGGGCGCGAGCCATGCGCACACGGAGCCGAGCGTGAACACGATCATCGACGTGATGACGATCTGGCGTGTGGAGAAGCGACGCGTGAGGAACGCGGTGAGCGGCACCATCACGCCCATCACGAGCTGGAACACGGACGTGAGCCACTGTCCGGTGGTCACGTTGATGCGGAATTCGTCGACGATCGACGGCAGCGCGGCGGACAGCTGCAGCTGCGTGAAGTTGCCGACGAACGTGATGAACGTGAGGATGGCGAGCGAGACGAACGCCGTGTGCGTCAGTTTCCCGTCGACGTATGATTCCTCGCGCGTGAGCGTGCGCTTCGATGATTCCAGCCTTGTCGCCATATGCCGCATACTTCTTCCCGTGCCGACCGTTTTCCCATGCAGACCTCATCGGGGACCGTCGTCGTCATCGACGATACGACGCCCCGAAAGCACGCGATTACGCTATACCCAACCGTGCCCAATCACACCCCAATCACACCCCAATCACATCCCAATCGCACTGCAATCACACCGCATCCACGCCGTAGGCGAAACATCGGCACACCGCCGGCCGCCCGGACACGTGTGAGCGGAATCACGGCCATGCGCGCGACAAACCACGACACCGTCCTTGTCCGCACGCAGCAGACCCCTTATATTACGGAATCGTGAGCGAACTGAAGGGCAAATCGATCGAGCCGATCCACGAGCACCGCGCGAACGTGCTGTACCAGCACGGCACGCTCGCGCTGCTCGTACCAGGTCTGCTGGAAGGCACCACCACGATGGGCGAGCTGCTCACCCACGGCGACACGGGCATCGGCACCGGCGAAGGGCTCGACGGCGAGATCATCATCCTCGACGGGCGTGCGTGGAAGGTCGGACGCACCGGCGAAGTGGAGACCGTGCCGGACGATCTGACGCTGCCGTTCGCGAACATGCACCGGGCCGCGTTCCAATACCAGTGCAAACGCAGCGACATCGGCCTGGAAGAGCTCAACCGGCGCATCGTCGAGGCGAACGGCCGCGCGAACACGTTCTTCTCCGTCATCGTGCGCGGCACGTTCAGCTTCATCAAGACGCGCGCCGTCATCAAACAGCAGGCGCCGTACCCGACGCTCGAAGAGGTCGCGGACCGGCAGGCGATCTTCCTCGGCCACGACGTGCGCGGCACGATGCTCGGCTACTTCTCCCCCGTCATGTTCCATGGCGCCGCCGTCGCCGGCTTCCATGAGCATTTCCTCGCCGACGACCATTCGATCGGCGGACACGTGCTCGACGCGGTGCTGGAACGCGGCGAGATCCTCAGTCAGGTGTTCGACACGATGGTCACGCACCTGCCCGTCGACAATCCCGACTACCGCAATCACGACTTCACCCGCGACAACATCGCCGAGGCGATCACGCACGCGGAAGGCGACGTGAAAGCGGACTGACGCGGGATCGCCGCGAACCGCCGCGGATGCCGGAACCGGCTGACGTCCGCGGCGTCGCGGCACGCGCGCCGGCGGAACGTCGCGCCGGAACCGGCCTCCCGCTCGTGACCCGCGTAGCGTATACTGTTCGCGATTCGACCGCAAACGCGAGACAGAGGACGAGAGAGATGAGCGACAGCGAATCCGGAACGACGGCGACGGAGCGACCCGACGACGCCGCGACGGCGACGACCACCGCACCGGACGATTCGACGACCGGCGCCGAGAAGCATACGAAGCACGCGCTGCACACGAACCTCAAGCGCGGTATGGAGGCCCGCCACCTGCAGATGATCTCGCTGGGCGGCGTGATCGGCACCGGCCTGTTCCTGAGCTCCGGCTACACGATCCAGCAGGCGGGCCCGATCGGCACGATCCTCGCCTACGCGATCGGCGCGGTCATCGTCTATCTGGTGATGCTCACGCTCGGCGAACTGTCCGTGGCGATGCCTGTGACCGGCTCGTTCCACGTGTACGCGGAGAAGTTCATCGGGCCGGGGACCGGCTTCGTGATCGCCATCCAGTACTGGCTCACATGGACGGTGGCGCTCGGCTCCGAGTTCACGGCCGCCGGCCTGCTCATGCAGCGGTGGTTCCCGCATACGCCCACATGGGTGTGGTCGGCGGCGTGCATTGCGCTGATCTTCACGTTGAACGCCCTCTCCGTGCGGTTCTTCGCCGAAGCGGAGTTCTGGTTCGCCTCGATCAAGGTGTTCACGATCTGCGCGTTCATCCTCATCGGCACGCTCACGATCTTCGGCGTCATCCCGATGAAGGGGTACACGCACGCGCCGATGTTCGACAACCTGTTCAAGGACGGCATCTTCCCGAACGGCTTCATGCCCGTGTTCGCCACGATCCTCACCGTGAACTTCGCGTTCTCCGGCACCGAGCTGATCGGTGTGACCGCCGGCGAGACGCGCGACCCAGAGAAGGCCGTGCCGAAGGCGATCCACACGACGCTGTGGCGTCTCGTCCTGTTCTTCATCGGCTCGATCGTCGTGATGAGCGCGCTGATCCCGTGGCGCAAGGCAGGCGTGGGCGAAAGCCCGTTCGTGCTCGTGCTCAGCTCGGTGGGTATCCCGTATGCGGCGGACATCATGAACTTCGTCGTGCTCACGGCCGTGCTCTCCGCCTCGAACTCCGGCCTGTACGCCTCGACGCGCATGGTGTGGTCGATGGGCCATGAGGGCATGATTCCGCGCTGGTTCGCGAAGACGAACCGTCGCGGCGTGCCGATGCTGGCCCTGTGCGCCGCGATGGCGGGCGGCCTCCTCGCGCTGCTCTCCTCCGTGGTGGCCGCCTCCACCGTGTACCTCGTGCTCGTGGCGTTGTCCGGCCTGTCCGCCGTGGTGGTGTGGATCGCGATTGCCTACTGCCAGATCGTGTTCCGTCACCGCTGGATCGCCTCCGGGCATACGGTCGGCGAACTCAAGTACGCGACGCCCGGCTATCCGTGGACCTCGTGGGGCGCGTTCATCCTGTGCACCGCCTCGTTCCTGCTCGTGTTCTTCGACACGGAGCAGCGGTTCGCGCTTGCGGCCGAGCTGCTGTTCATCGTGGTGTGCTATGCCGCCTACTTCGTGCAGAAGTGGTGGCGCGGGAAGCATCCGGCGGCCGAAGTGCAGCTGCCGTAGGTGGTCGCACGGACGGTCGCACGGACGGTTCCTGGTATTCCCGGTATTCCTGGTATTCCTGGTATTCCTGGTATTCCTGGTATTCCCGGTATTCCTGGTATTCCCGGTATTCCCGGTATTCCCGGTATTCCCGGTATTCCCGGTATTCCTGGTATTCCGCCGCGGCTAGAGTGGAGGTGTGAACAGCTCTGCGAATATTCCGGTCGCACCGGCGAAAAGCGGGCGCATCGCCGCCTGCGCGTTCGGCGTGGCCATGCTGCGCGTGTTCTGGTGGACGACGCTGATTGCCTGCGTCGCGCTTGCGACATCATTGACGACGATGCTGACGGTTCCGTGGCCTGTCGCCTGGGCTGCCGGATGGAAGGCGTGGCTCGTCGCGTTGGGCGTCGTGGCCCTGATCGAGTCGGTGGTCTTCTGGATCGGCATCGTCACCGTGTATCTCACGTCGGTGCAGCTGGGACTGAAGATCCGCGTGATCGGCGTCCTGTGCGGGTGGATTCCCATCGCGAACCTCATCGCGCTACGGCTCATCATCCGCACCGTGGCCGAGGAGGTGCGTTTCGAATCGGCGAAGGAAGGACTGGACCGTGCGCGCGCCGCCGCACGCGTATGCGCGACACGCTACCCGATTCTGCTCGTGCACGGCGTCTTCTTCCGCGACACGAAGGCGCTCAACTATTGGGGGCGCATACCGGCCGAACTGGAGCGCAACGGCGCGGTCGTCTATTACGGCGAGCATCAGTCGGCGGCGTCCGTGGCTGACAGCGCACGCGAACTGACCGAACGCATCCGGCGAATCGTCGAGACGACCGGATGCGGGAAGGTGAACGTCATCGCCCATTCGAAAGGCGGACTGGACATGCGCTACGCGATCGCACGATGCGGCGCGGGGCGATGGGTGGCATCGCTGACAACGATCAATACGCCGCACCGCGGCTGCGGATTCGCGGACTATCTGCTGACGAACATCCCGATGGCGGTGCAGCGGCGCGTCGAGGCCGTATACAACGCGGCTGCCTCGCATTTGGGTGACAGGCGGCCCGATTTCATGGCCGCGGTGCACGATCTCACGCAGGCCGGGTGCGCGCGGCTCAACGCGGAGATCGGTGATGCGGCACTGCTTGAGGCTGGGGCGCGTGCGGCAGACGGCACGCTGGTGCCGGCGGCTGGCGGCGAGGCGGAGGCCGGGCCGTTCACGGGCATCCTGTGCCGCAGCGTCGGCTCGAAGCTCGCGCACGCGACGACCGGCAAGTTCCCGCTGAACTTCACGTATCCGCTGGTGAAATGGTTCGACGGCCCGAACGATGGGTTGGTCGCGCGACCATCCTTCCCGTGGAGCGAGCGCTTCACCTGGCTGGAGCCGAACGGCGTGCGCGGCATCTCCCACGCGGACATGATCGATCTGAACCGCGAAAACATCCCCGGTTTCGACGTGCGCGAATTCTACGTGGGGCTGGTCGCGGATCTGAAGCGTCGCGGCTTGTAGAGCATGGGCCGGAGCGTAGCCACGCATGGGCCGATTCCCCTCATCATCTCCCGCTGAGGTAGAAGACGATACAGCGGTTCTTCGCATTGAGGCGTGTACGGGGCTATACGGCTCTGGCCCTCCTGTCTTTCTCCCGCCAGCGGGAGATGACGCGCAGCGCCGGAAAGTGGCCAACGGGCATGCGGCCTCGGATTACGCGGTTGCGATTCCCTCTCCCCCTCTCGCTGGCGGGAGGGGGAGCATAGCGCCGGAGGATAGTCGGCGATCGTGTATCACCGTCGTGTCCGGCCGATACCGACGGCATCGTTGACGCAGCCGCCCCCACCCGGCTCACGCCGGGAGCCCCCCGCCAGCGAGAGCGAAGGAATCGCGGCATGTCATCCCCTCACGCCGGCGGGAGACAGCAATCAGGTCGCAGATGTACTGTCATCCCCCTCCCGCTGGCGGGAGGGGGCGCGCAGCGCCGGAGGGTGGTCACAGGCGGGGTGGTGCGCAGTGCCGGAGGATGGTCACGAACCGGAGGTGCCGTGATACCGGATTATGCGTCTGCAACCCTCTTACCTCTCCTCCCGCTGGCGGGAGGTGGCGCATAGCGCCGGAGGGTGGCCGCGGGCCGGAAGCGCCGTGGTGTCGGAGGGTGGCCGCGGGCTGGAATCCGGTGTGTCCGTCGTTGCGGGGCCGGTCGTTTCGGGCGGGGCCAGTGTTGGGCCAGTGTTGGGCCGGTCGGTTCGGGTGTGGGGCCGGTCGTTTTCAGGGTGCGTGCGGCGGGCTCGTGCGGCGCGCGGCTTCCCATCCCCATGTCTCCGGCCAGTCCTGCTCCACGACACGTGCCGGAGAACCTGTTGTGGAGCGGCATTCCGCCGCTTGCCCCGTACAAACCCCCGTTTTCGGCGTTCCCGGCCCGTAAAGTGCGCCACAACTCCCTGCGATCCCGGGTTCCGCTCCTGTTGTGGAGCGGCCCCGCTCCACAACAGCCGCCGGTATCGTTCCCACCGCGAGTCGTGGAGCAGCCGGGCCCTCAAATCGCGCCACAACTCCCGCGAACCGCCTTCCACGGCCGTGTTGTGGCACGCCGCCGCTCCACAACACAATCCCTACATGCCGTTGTGGAGCACCGCCCTCCCCACAGCACGATTCCCGCACGCTGTTGTGGCGTACCGCCATCCCCGCGGCCGCCCCATAGCACGGACCGGTGCGACGAGCGGAGCATCGCGGTCCCACAGCGCTCCCCGCACAATGTCGTGGAACGCCGTCGCCCCAAACACGATCCACACGCCGTCGTGGAGCACCGTCACTCCCACGGCCACCACTGCCGGGCGTATGCCCCCGTAAACCAGCAATGCCGAACAACAGGTACGGGGGCATATAATCCGCCCCGCACGGGCATGACCCCCGTTTCCGGCCTACGGGGGCGCACACCCGCGCCCCCGCACGCCCAAACAAGCCAAACCCGCATACGGGGACGCAACAGGACCGAACGAAAACGCTGGAACATAGCCATTCCCATATAAACCCCGGAATCGGTACCCGGAGAAGGCGCGCCCCGTAGCCGGAAACGACCCCCGACCAGCCTACCGGGGCGCACAATCCAGACCCCGTACAACGAAACCATCCCGCACCACGGGCACACCACCCGCGACAGCCACCCGCACACGGCCGCACACCGATCAACAACCACGTTGAGTTCCTATAGCCCAACAAAGCCCGCTTCCCAAGATGAGGAAAGCGGGCTTACCTGTGGGCTCGAAGGGGTTCGAACCCTCGACCTTCTGTTCCGGAGACAGACGCTCTATCCACTGAGCTACGAACCCAGAATCACACATCTGACGACCAGTGCCAAGCACTTGCCGCGACATGCAACTCCCCTACTGTACACCACGCCCGCGCCACGCGCGACCCGCCAGCCATCACACGGCATCAGACCCAAGGCTTCCGACCTGCTCGGCCTGCAACCACCCTCCGGCGCTGCACGTCACCTCCCTCAGCGGGAGGAAGGAATGTGTTTGGTTAAGTTGACGCGGCTCTGTTTCGGCGTTTCTCTTGGCGCAAAGACATCCACACGCTCGCACGACAACACGCTCGCACGACCCACTTTCTCTTGAACAGACGCAAAAGAGAAGAGAGCTGGCTCATGTACGCCCAAATGTAAAGAGCCGCAACACGCCGAAACAGCGAGACATGAGAAGCGACCGGCAACCATGCCCCGAGACATGCGTCAACTTCCGCTGAAACTAGACGTGTGGAGCGACCGGCAAATCCTGTGCGGTTCGGACATGGATCTGCACGGTTCGGGTACGAACCTGCATGATTCGAGCGACGACCTGCATAATCTGGCCGGGGATCTGCGCAGTCACCCCGGGAAGACAGCGTCAACCCGGTGATTTCTTGCAGCCGAGATGCTTGGAATCATGCGGATTCGACGAATGCAGGAACCACCGAACGGCCTTGTCTTCAAGGAGACACCCCACACATCCACAGCCAAGGACTACACATCCGTAGCGAAACTCCGCAGATTCATCCTTCAACTCCACAGAACCTATCGGCAGTTCCACACATCCGCCAAGCCAGCACGGAGCAACGGGCCCCGTACACGTCTGGCAGCTCGTCTAAGCTGCGGCTTCCCACAAACTCGACATCACCGGGCCTAGCGTCACGCCCACGACCACCCTCCAGCGCTACGCACCACCTCCCGCCAGCGGGAGGAAGATGGCTGCCCCCGTACATGCCCAAACGCGAAGAGCTACCTGACTGACATCCTGGCTGGACACCGACATAACGTCCCGTCTCGTAACCACCCTCCGGCGCTGCGCGCCTCCTCCCGCCAGCGTGAGGAGAATACGATCGCCAGGGAAGGAATCAGCGAATGCAATATGCGAAAGGCCACCGCGGAAGCGGTGGCCTTGATGGGTGGGCGATGTAGGAATCGAACCTACGACCCCTTCGGTGTGAACGAAGTGCGCTAGCCGCTGCGCCAATCGCCCATATCGCGTACCGATTCCACATATTCGAGCAAAATCGGCGTTTCGACGAAAAAACCGGCTGACTGCCGGCCTTTTCTTCGAGTGGAGCTAAGGGGATTCGAACCCCTGACCCTCTCCATGCCATGGAGATGCGCTACCAGCTGCGCCATAGCCCCATATTCTGTTATACACGCAATCGCCGAGGAAATCACGTTCGTGGGCGATACAAGATTCGAACTTGTGACCCCTTCCGTGTCAGGGAAGTGCGCTACCACTGCGCCAACCGCCCGGGTCATCCTCAGACCGAATCGCTTCGGTCTTCCGAGAGCGGACAACGGGACTCGAACCCGCGGTCTCAACCTTGGCAAGGTTGCGCTTTACCAACTAAGCTATGTCCGCAGTTGTTTGCTGCTTCGTGAAGCAACGAGTGAATAACATACGCGGGTTTTTCAGGTTATGCAAATCGAAGCCCCTCATCGGCGTGTCGCACCATGCTGCAAGCACTCGGCCCCATCCTCCCCGAGCGGTGAAAACCGCACGAAATCACCGATGATGACGCACAGACACCACCCCGCACGCGACTAGACTGAAAGACTGAACGACTCGGCAGCCGAACGGGGCGGAACAGAAGGAACGGATAGAACGGAACGGAAGGAAGGAACTAACCGAACCGACTGGACCAAATAAACCAAACGGAACGGAAGGAACGGAGGGAACGATCAAGCCAAACAGAACGGCCAAACCAGCCAAACCGACCAAACCAGCCAAACCAGCCAAACCGACCAAACCAGCCAAACCAGCCGAACCGACCGAACCAGCCAAACCAGCCGAACCGACCGAACCAGCCAAACCAGCCGAACCGACCGAACCAGCCAAGTCAGCCGAACCGACCGAACCAGCCAAGTCAGCCGAACCGACCGAGCCAAACCAACGCCGGCATCGCACGGAAAGGAGACGCCCATGGGCAACGTGTTCGATTACGTGAACGCCGAGCGACGCCCGTTGACCGACCCGGACGCCCCGTTCAACGAGGTCGATGCGCTCGTGTTCGCCTCGCTCGCCTACGAGGATGTGGCGCGTCTCTCCCCCACGCTCGCTCTGGACGAGACCACAGTCCACAACGGCCACAACGAACGCGGCGGGCGCACTGCCCGCGGCGGCTCGTTCGCGGCGCGATTGCGCGCGTTCGAACCGCGCCACCCGTGGCTGTGGATCAAGGGGCTGGTGCGCGAACCGTTTGAGTCGGTCACGCTCGTCGAGGCGGAGCAGGCGCTGCACCATGAGCTCACAGACACAAGCAACGACGACGGCTCCAAACCAGACGTACAGATGGTCGGCCTGACCGATCCGAATGAGACGCATGACTTCTTCGCCGCGGTGGCTGCCTCGCCACGGTTCGCCGCGACCCGGCTCGGCGCGGTGGTCGAACACATGAATCCGGGCGAGCAGACGCAGTTCGCGGCGATGACGTTCCGCCTGCCGGACGGCAGGAATCACAGAGGATGGCTTTCCCGTCATCTCGGCAGGCACCCCGGCGGCGTCGAAGGCGGCCCCGAAAGCGGCCCCGGCGGCGTCACGCGCGGCACGGACCCGACGCGCGGCGGCACGCTCGTCATCGCCTTCCGCGGCACCGACGATTCGCTCATCGGCTGGAAGGAGGATTTCAACATGGCCTTCCAGTATCCGGTGCCGGCGCAGCGGGCGGCGAGCGCGTATCTCGACATGGTGGCGCGGCTGTGGCGCGGGCCGATCGTGCTCACCGGGCATTCGAAGGGCGGCAATCTGGCGGTGTATGCGGCGATGAACGCGGACGAGGAGGTGCGTCGGCGCATCCGTCACGTGTATTCGCTGGATGGCCCGGGGTTCCCGTCGAACGTGGTCACGTCGCGGCAGTATCTGGACATCCAGCCGAAGATGACGAAGATCGTGCCGAGTTCGTCGATCGTGGGGCAGATTTTCGAGACGCCGGAGCCGTGCCGCGTGGTCACGTCGGATTCGGATGGGATCATGCAGCATTTCTCGTTCTCCTGGCAGGTGGAGGGTGATCATTTCGCGACGGAGCCGGATCTCGCGTCGAGTTCGCAGTTGTTCAACCAGTCGTTGAACGCGTGGATGGTCGGGTTGACGGTGGAGCAGCGTGAGCGTGCGGTGGATGCGTTGTTCGCGGTGTTGCATGCGAACGGTGCGACGACGTTCTCCGAGGTGATGGCTGGGTTCCCGGGGTCCCTGCCGGCGATGATCGCTTCGATGCTGGGATTGCCGGCGCAGGACCGCCGGCATCTGCTGGAGGCCGTGGGCATTCTGGTGAGGGCGTCGATGGCGCGCGGCAGGCGTGGCGCGAAGACGGCGACGGATGTTCCCGACGACGCGGCGGCTCCCGGCGGCGATGGCGCGGTTCCGCACGCCGCGAAGAACACGGATGACGGCGCTTCGACGGAGACGTCAGACGTCTGAGACGTAGACGTCTGACGTCCGACCATGATGATCGACGGCGACGGCCGATGTCCGATGACGATGAGCGACGATTGTCTCATTATTGGCTATACTGTCTAGACAAGCTGTCTAGTTGATTGCCCGTACCGCCGCGTTATCGCCGCACCACCGTCACATCATCGAGGAGGAAACATGCCACGCCCGCGCAGGGACTCGAACATCCCACCTGCACGCGAACGCATGGAGAGCGCCTTCTGGGGATTGCTCGCCGACCGCGAATACCGTCGCATCACCGTCACCGACATCGTGCATCGCGCGAAGGTGAACCGCAATTCGTTCTACTATCATTTCTCCGGACTGCCGGAACTCGCCGACGCCGCCATCCTCAACGAGGTGCGGACCGCACCGCTCATCCAAGAGGCCCCGAACCCGACCGCCGACCCGCAGGAGCAATGGCGCAAGCGCATCACGCATTTCATGAACTCGCCGCGCGAACAGCAGCGTCTCGACCGTCTCGCCCTGCTCGCAGGCCCCCACAGCTCCCCCGAGCTCGTCGAGTCACTGCACGATTTCGCGCGTATGTCGCTCATCCAGACGCTCGATCTCGATGCGGACCGCCTCGATCTCAAAACCGATCTGCTGCTGGACTTCACGGCCGGCGGGCTGCTCACCATCCTCAAACGCTGGCCGGAGCTGCGCAAGACCGTCTCGATGGACGATCTGCTCAACGAGGACGTGGCCGTGCTCGCCATGGGCATGTACCTGTCCATGTCCAAGGAGAACATGCTCGCCTACTGGAACCGCATCTACAACAAATAGCCGAGCGTCGGTATTCCCTGGCACCCCCGGCACCCGGCACCACGACACTTTCCGGCACCCCGGCCCCCCGGCGCTCCCGAAAGGAGAACGCCTGCCATTAGATCCCCGGACACTCCCAGCACTCTCCGACACCCTCGGCACCCCGGCACTCCGACACCCTCGGCACCCCGGCACTCCGACACCCCCGGCACCCCGGCACTCCCGAAAAGGAGAACGCCCGCCACCGGGATCCCCGACACCCCGGCACTCCGACACCCCCGGTACCCCCGGCAACCCGCGAGACGTGTGCGGTTTCTCACAGAGGGGAATCGTCGCGCGGGCATGGCGTTTCCCGCGTCGAGGCGACATCATGGAGACATGACGAACGAGACGAACGCAATGGACGCGACGAACGCGACGACTCCGGCAGACGAGACGAGCGACGGCACGACGAACGACACGACGCGGACGGACGGTACGACAGCGACACCGACGCCAACAGCGACGCCAACACCGACACCGGCGGCGACGCCGACACCGGTCCGCATCGAACACGACTGCATCGGCGAGATGGCGGTGCCGGCGGACGTGTATTGGGGCATCCACACGCAACGCGCAATCGGCAACTTCCCGGTCTCCGGCATCACCGATTCGGCGCACCCGGAGCTCATCCGCGCCTACGCGACGGTCAAGCGCGCCTGCGCGAGCGCGAACGAGGAGCTGGGACTCATCGACGCGAACAAGGCGCGGTTCATCCGCGAGGCGTGCGTGGAGATCGAGGGCGGCAAGCTCGCCGACCAGTTCCCGGTGGACGTGATGCAGGGCGGTGCCGGCACCTCGTCGAACATGAACATGAACGAGGTGATCGCGAACCGCGCGCTGGAACTCGCCGGGCACAGGCGCGGCGATTACGCGTACATCCACCCGAACGACGACGTGAACGAGTCGCAGTCGACGAACGACACGTATCCGGCGGCGTGCAAGCTGGCGCTCATCGACGCGATCCACCCGCTCGCCGAGGCGACGAAGCGTCTCGCGAAGGCGTTCCACGATCTGGCGGACAAGCACATCAACGACGTGACGCTCGGCCGCACACAGCTGCAGGACGCCGTGCCGATGACCTACGGCCAGGAGTTCCACGCGTTCGCGACGCTGCTCAAATCCGATCTGGCGGTGTTCGAGCGGCTCGTGCCGCAGCTCGCGCAGCTGAATCTGGGTGCGACGGCCATCGGCACCGGCATCTGCGCGGATCTGCGGTTCCGGCGCGCGGCGACCGAGCACCTGGCACGCATCACCGGACTGCCGATCACGGCGGCGCCGGACCCGGTGGCGGCGATGACCGACATGGGCGCGTATGTGGCGACCTCGGCGGCGTTGAAGAACCTCGCCGTACACCTGAAGAAGGCGGCCGACGACCTGCGTCTGCTCAACTCGGGGCCGCGCGCCGGCTTCAACGATCTGGACGTGCCGGCGCGTCAGGCCGGATCGAGCATCATGCCGGCGAAGGTGAACCCGGTGATCCCGGAATGCGTGAACCAGTGCTGCTTCATGATCTTCGGCATGGACGTGACGGTGAACTGGGCGGTGGCGGAGGGCCAGCTGCAGCTCAACGCGTTCGACCCGGTGATGGTGCACGAGCTGCTGACCGGCATGTCGCTGCTCACGAACGCGATGGACGTGTTCCGCGTCAACTGCGTGGAGGGCATCGTCGTGCATACGGAGGTGGGGCGTGCGCACGCCGAGTCGACGCCGTCGATCGCCGCCGCGTTGAACCACTACATCGGCTACGAGCAGGGATCGGCGATCGCCGCGGAGGCGGTGCGCTCGGGCCGCACGGTACGCGAGGTGGCGGGCGAGATGACCGATCTGCCGGCGGAGCGGCTCGATGAGCTCCTCGATCCGATCCGTCTGGCGCGCGGATTGGGCCAGACCTGCCGCGAGCACCAGACCGAGGCATGAACCCGGCGGGCGCGCCCGGCAGGCCGTAGGGCGGCACGACCATAGAACGACGCGCCTGTAGGACCGCACACCCACGGAGCCGTGCGTCGTGGAACGGCGCATCCGTACGACAGCGGTCCGTGGCCGTAAGGGCAGCACACCAGTGGAGCGGCACGACCTCGTGGCGGCGTATCCGCGGGCCGCTCCACGCCCGCGACACGCCGTCACGCCGTTTCCCGGATGTTTTCCGGTAGATATCTACCGGCTTCCAGCGACCGCGTTTATCGTGGTGCGCATGGAAAACCTCGATGACATGATTATGAACTGGTTCCACGCGAACGCGGGCAAGCTGGTCTGGCTGCTCGTGGTGCTGGCCGCCGCATGGGTGGCGGACCGCATCCTCAGGCGCGTGGTACGCAAAGTGCTGGATAATTCGCAGATTCCCAGCGCCTCGATCTTCGTGAACCTGATGCGCGTGGTGGTCTGGTGCGCCGCGGCCACGATGGTGCTGCAACCGGTGTTCGGCATCAATCCGACGACGCTGGTCACCGCCCTTGGCGTCGGCGGCGTCGCGCTGTCCCTCGGCCTGAAGGATACGATCGCGAACGTGATCGGCGGCTTCGGACTGATGCTCGGCCGCGTGATCCAGCCGGGCGATCTGGTCTCGATCCAGGGCGTGACCGGCACGGTCAAGGACATCACGTGGCGTCATTCGATGATCGAGACGCGTTCGGGAGACCGCATGGTCATCCCGAATTCGATTCTCAACACGGCGTCGTTGACGAAGCTCACGGAAGTGACCGAGGGCATGGCCACGGTGCCGTTCACGGTGAAGGGCAGCGCCGACCCGGACGAGGTGAGCCGCGACATGCTGCGCCGCGTGGAGGAGCGTGCTTCGGCGGTACTGCGCCCGGAGCATCCGCCGCTGGTGAAGTTCACCGGGTTCTCGCCGTACGGCGCGGAGGGCGAGATTCTGCTGTTCGTGCGCGACGGCGTGCTGTTGTCCACCGCGAAGGACCGTGCGGCGCGCGCCATCGCCACCGCCGACTATCTGGTCAAGGACGGCGGCGCCTCCGAATGATTGCGCGGCTCTCCCTGATAAGGGAAGCAGCCACCAACGGCGGACGAAGGGAGAAACACCCTATCAGAACTATCAGCACTATCAGAACCCGGGCGAAATCAGCCCCATCTGCCACAGCCCGAGCATGACGGTGAGCACCACATACACCGCCATGCCAGGGTTGAGGAACGCGAGACGCGCGCCATACCACTTCGGCAGCTGCTCGGGCGGATCGTAGAATTCAAGCCGCCGCACGTCCCGGCAGATAATCACGATGCCGGCGACCGTCAACCCCACCATGACCATCGCGTACAGTCCGAGCAGCGCGACGCCCACCATGGCGACCGGATTGCTTTCGGCCACACGCGCCAGTTCCGCCTCGCTCATCGTGCCGCCGGCGAGCGCGTCCGCGTCACCGCCACCGCTGGAGACGAGCGAGAGGATTCCGGGCGCGATCAGCGACCCGGACGCGTTGATGACCATGTGCATGACCACCGGGTAGCGCAACCTGCTGGTGCGCATGTACGCGTAGCCGAACACGAGCCCCAAGCCGAACGCGTAGAAGAACTGGTACAGGTTCATGTGGAACAGCGCGAAGGCGAAGGCGGACAGTACGATGGCGGTGCGTTCGCCGTAGCGGCGCGTGCGGTCGATGATCTGCTTGCGGAACAGCCATTCCTCGAACAAGGGCGCGAGCAGCACGACGAACAGGGCGTTCACCCATGGGTTCGATTGCGTGACGATGTCGGAGACGCGGTTCGTGGCCTCGCCTCCGGACACTAGACCGGACAGCCCTGTGCCGATGATGTTGCCGACGATCGTGATCGGGAAGCAGACGATGAGCAGCTTCCAGAAGCGTTTCCCGCCGAGCGTGAACGTCCGGGTCCGCAATGCGGGCACGCGTCTGAACACGACGACTCCCAGCGGCATCGCGATCAGATACAGCGGCCCGGATGAGAGCAGCAGAATCAGCCATGTTGGTGCGCCATCCGGGAAATAGGGGTTCAGCAGGCCGGACAGTATGATGTTCAATCCCGTCCACACCGCGATCGTCACGCACAGGCCGATGCCGATCAGCGTGAACCGTCGATGCGCCTCCATGAAGAACGGGCGGGACGGGGTCGGTGCCGCAAGCCGGGGCTGTTGATCACTCATACCCCCAGCTTACGGCACCGCACGGGGCATGAACAGTCGTTCAGCAGGCGAGCGCCGCGACGGGACGCGGAGTGACGACGACCTCATCGCCCGGAGCGAGTCCGGAGGGCAGTTCGCCCGCGGGCAGCTGGACGGTGACCTTGAGCCGTTCGCCCTTGTTCCAATGCTGGTATTCGCCGCTGGAGATCTCGCAGTCGACGCGCGCGACGGCGCCGAGGAAGTGGATCACCTCGACGCGCGCATGTTCGCCGGCGGCGCTGTCGGTTTCGCCGGCGCGGGTGAGCGCGATGTTCTCCGGACGCACGAGCACGGCCACCGGATCGCCCTTCTTCGAGCCGGGCAGCAGCGGCACGCGCTGGCCGAACACGACCGCCTCCTCGCCGTCGGAGGCGCCGGGAAGGCGGTTCGTCAGGCCGATGAACGTGGCCACGTATTCGGTGGCGGGACGCTGGTAGAGGTCCTGCGGCGCGGCGATCTGCTCGATGCGGCCATGGTTCATGACGCCGATGCGGTCGGCGACGGCGAGTGCCTCCTCCTGGTCGTGCGTGACGAACACGGTGGTGGTGCCGGTGGTGAGCTGGATGCGGCGGATCTGGTCGCGCAGCTGGACGCGCACCTTGGCGTCGAGGGCGGAGAGCGGCTCGTCGAGCAGCAGCACGCGCGGCTTGATGGCGAGGGCGCGGGCGAGGGCGACGCGCTGCTGTTGGCCGCCGGACATCTGCTGGGTGAACTTGTTCGCTTGGTCGGCGAGACCGACGAGCTCGAGCTGTTCCATGGCGATGCGGCGGCGTTCCTCACGTCCGACGCCACGCACTTCGAGACCGAATTCGACGTTTTCGACGGCGGTCATGTGCGGGAACAGCGAGTAGGCCTGGAACACCATCGACATGCCGCGCTTGTTGACGGGCACGCCGGTGACGTCCTGCCCGCCGACGAGGATCCGACCGCCTTGGATGTCCTCAAGGCCGGCGAGTGAGCGCAGCGCGGTGGACTTGCCGCAGCCGGAGCCGCCGAGCAGCACGACCATCTCGCCGGGCTTGATGTCGAGGTTGAAGTCGTCGAGCGCGCGGACGGAGGAGCCCGGGTAGATCTTGACGACGTCCTGCATCCGGATGCCGCCGCCTCGGGTGGCGGAATCCTTGAGCAGCGCCTTGGCGGCGGCGGTCACGTCGTGCGCGTCGACGCCGGTGAGCGAAGCGGTCGGGTCGTTCTTGAACGCGTCCTCGGCCTGTGCGGGCGACTGCACGCCAGACGCGCCGGCCGCGACGCCGCCGCGCTGATCGTGCGGATGCTGTTGCTTCTGTTGCGTAAGTGACATGGGAGTTTACTTGCCTTCCTTGGTTTCGCCCGTGCGCATCCGTCCGATGTGTTCGGAAATGAGGTCGAGCGCGACGAGCAGCACCACGCCGAACAGCAGGGCGAGCAGCGACATGGCGGTGGAGATCTGGGAGTTGGACTGGCCGAGCTGGTAGAGCGCGACCTGCAGGTTCATGCGGCCGAGCAGCGAGGCGACGGTGTATTCGCCCAGCACCACGGCGATGGAGATGAAGCTGGCAGACAGGATGGACTGCCACAGATTCGGGATGATGACGCGGAAGAACACCTTGGGCCAGGAGGCACCGAGCGATCGGGACGCCTCGACGAGGGTTTTCACGTCGATGGAGTTGAGGCCGACGGCGATGGCGCGGAAGGCGAACGGCATGACGAGCACGACGTATGCGAAGCACAGCCAGATCGGATTGGTGTCGAGCACGGCGGAGCTCAGCCAACGGTAGATGGGGCCGAGCCCGACGACGAGCACGATGGCGGGGATGGTCAACGGCAGGGTGGCGACCCATTCGATGGCCCGTTCGAGCGCCTTGGAGCGAATGTGCACGATGACCATGGTGGGCACCATGAGCAGCAGCATGAGCACGACGGTCACGGCGCACAGGGCAAGCGAAGTGCCCAGTCCCTGCCACAGGACGGTCATATCCGCGCCGAGCGATTCGCCGTTGCCGGTGAAGATCGCGACCCACGGGGCGAGCGACCATCGACCGGACAGCGGGTGTCGCAGCGTGAAGACGAGCATGGAAATGAGCGGCACGAACAGGAACGCGAGCGTGACGACGAGGATCACGAACTTGATGACGCCCTGCCGGCGCACGCGGGCGGCGCGCAGCTGCGGCGGGCGGTTCCCCTGAGGTTCCGCCGCAACGGAACCGGAGACCTCGGCGGCCCTGACGGTTCCGGTGGTTCCATGGGTTTCGATGGTGGTGTTCACTGCCAACGTCCGGCCCTCTTTTCCACGGCGTGGCTCAGCAGCATGACGATGGCCACGACGACGATCATCGCGAATGCCAGCACCTGGGCGAAGCCCTGCTGGTTGGGGTCCATCTCGTTGCGCATGGCGCCCTGGATCATCAGCGGCACGAGGATCGAACGCTGGGAGAACAGGGCGGCGGCCGTCGCGTACGCGGAGAACGCGGAGGCGAACAGCAGCAGGAACGCGGAGATGAAGCGGGGCGCGAGAATCGGGCACGCGATGCGCGTCCAGTACTGGAACGTGTTGCCGCCGAGAGACTCGCATGCCTCGCGCCACTGCGGCCGGATCGAATCGACCGCGGGCAGGAAGATGATGATCATCAGCGGAATCTGGAAGTAGCAGTACACGGTCACCAGGCCCGGCAGCGAGCTCAGCCAGTTCGGGTTGACGGTCAGTCCGGTCACCTGTTTGATGAGCATTGTGCCGATGCCGTTGATGCCGATTGTGGCGATGAACGCGAACGCGAGCATCACGCCGCCGAACTGGGCGAGCACGGAGGAGATGGCGGACACCATGCGGCGCAGCAGGCCGTTCGGCTTGGAGCCGATGACCAGCGCGTAGGAGGCGAGACCGCCAACCACGGCGCCGATCAGCGACGAGGCAATGGACACGATGATCGAGGTGACGAACGCGGAGACGGTGTTCGCCTCGAACAGTTTGCTGAAGTTGGCGAGCGTGAACCCGCCGTCGTGCGTCTGGAACGCGCCGACGACGACGATCACGGTGGGGGCGAGCAGGAAGCACGCCGTGTACGCGAAGAACGGGACGGTCACCGCGAAGGTGCCGAGTTCCTTGCGATGCCGCGCGATGGCGGACGATGCGGAGGTAGCGGACGGGCCCGCGCCTTTGGCGGCGACGGGCCCACGCTGTGCGATTGACGCGGTCATGGGATCGATGGTCTTCCCTGCGGACGTCCGGCTCAGTTGCCGATCGTCTTGTCCCAGTTGTTCTGGAGCCAGTCGGTGACGCGGGTGGCGTCGTCGTTGGTGTAGCTGACCGGCTTGCCTTCGATGGTGACGGCGCCATCGAGGGTCGCCTTGTCGACGGTGCCGTCCTGCTTCATCGAGTCGAGCAGCACCGGGTTGGCGCCGCCCTTGAACCACAGGTTCTGGGCTTCGGCGGTGTACAGGTACTCCTCCCACAGGCGGGCGGCGGCCGGGTGCGGCGCGTCCTTGTTGATGGCCTGGTTGTAGTAGCTGACGACCTGGGCCTTCGGGAAGGTCTTGTACTCCCAGTTGACGCCCTTGCTTTCCAGGTCCTTCTTGTAGGAGGCCTGGTTGTAGGTCCAGTCCATGACGACGCCGGTCTGGCCGGAGTCGATGGTGCCGTTGGTCACGTCGACGGTGGTGAGGTTGCCGGCGTCCTTGAGCTTCTTGAAGAAGTCGAGACCGGGCTGGACGTTCTTGATGTCGCCGCCGGCCAGCTGGTTGATCATCAGGTAGCCGTTGAAGGCGGCGCCGGCCTCGGCGGGCTTGCCGTTGAGGGCGACGGTGCCGGCGAACTTCGGGTCGAGCAGGTCGTTGATGGACTTGATCTCGCCGTACTTGTCCTTGTTCCAGCCGATGGACATGATGCCGGTGTAGTCGGCGTAGTAGGCGCCGTTCGCGTCCTTGTTCTCATCCGGGATCTTGTCCCACGCCTGCACCTTGTACGGCGCGAAGGAGTCGGTGGATGTGGCGGCGATGGACTGGCCGAGGTCGAAGACATCCGGCGCGGCGTCGGTGCCCTTGTTGGTCTTGGCGGCGTCCAGCTCCTCCTTGGAGGAGGCGTTCGGGTTGAGCTCGGTGACCTTGATCTTCGGATACTTCTTCTTGAAGGTGGAGATGACCTCGCCGTAGTTGGACCAGTCGTGCGGCAGGGCGATGACGTTCAGCGCACCCTCCTTCTCGGCGGCCTTGACGAGGTCGTCCATCGTGCCGAAATCGGCGAGGGAGGTGGCCTTGGCGGACTTCTGGTCGACGGTGACGGCCTTGCCGGTGGAGCCGGATCCGTTGTCGGAGGATGCGTTCGACGAGCCGCAGGCGGCCATCGAGAACGCGAGCACGGTGGCGATGGCGCCCGCCGCGATCTTACGCAGGTTCTTCATGGATGTTCCTTTATTCAACTTGCCTCTATGGAGTCGGGGCTCGCATTCGCGCTGTATCCGCGCGGCCCGTAATTCCAATTGAGCAGGTTAGGAACGTTATCTGTCGCGACACCGGCGCCACGGTGAACGTCGCGCGACCTTGCGCGACGCGTCGATGAATTCCGGGAAACCGCCGATGAACGGGTGACACCTACGTAGATTTCGTCACTTCCGTCCCGTCCCAATCGTCCCGGGCACAAGTGTCCCGCATCTTGGCCATGGAACGGAACAGGGGCGACCGCGGAACCCGCAGTCACCCCCGAAACGGACGACGAAGATGCGAAACGCCAGAGAAGCCGCGAGGCTAGCGCAGCACGCCTTCGATGAGGCGGGTGATGAGCGCCGTATAGCTCACGCCGGTGGCCTCCCACGCCTTGGGGTACATGGAGATCGGCGTGAAACCGGGCATCGTGTTGATCTCGTTGACCATCACGGTGCCGTCGGGCTGGACGAAGGTGTCCACGCGGCTCAGGCCGGCGCCGTCGACCGCGGTGAACGCGCGTCGTGCCACGTCACGCACGTCCTCGAGCACGCTGACCGGCAGGTCGGCGGGCACTTCGACGTGGCTGGCGGTGGAGTCCATGTACTTGGAGTCGAAATCGTAGAACTGGTCGTCATCCTGATGGTCGAGCACGATCTCGCCCGGCCAGCTGGCCTCCGGCTCGTCGCCGGGAGCTGCGGCGAGCACCGCGCACTCGATCTCGCGCCCGTCGATGCCCTGTTCGATGAGCACCTTCCAGTCATGCTTGCCGGCCTCGGCTATGGCGGCGCCCAGCTCGGAGGCCTGAGCTTCGGGGGAATCGGATTCCTCGACCTTGGTCACGCCGAAGCTGGAGCCGGCACGCGACGGCTTGACGAACAACGGATACATGAGCCCCGCCTCGGCGACGCGCGCGAGCGCCTCCTCGCCGGTCACGGCGCGGGCGTCGACCATCACGCCGGGCGCGGTGGGGATGCCGGCCGCGTTGAGCACGACCTTCGTGTAGTGCTTGTCCATGCACGCGGCGGATGCGAATACGCCGCAGCCGACATACGGCACGTCCATCATCTCAAGCAGACCCTGCACGGTGCCGTCCTCGCCGTACGGCCCGTGCAGCACGGGGAACACGGCGTCGACGTGGCCGAACGGCTCGAGCGTGCCGTCCGCGTTGCGTGCGAAGAAGCCGTCCTGACCGAGCGCCACGTCGAGCACGACGTCGCGCGCGCCGGCGGTACGCTCGACGGTCGGCAGCGTGCCGCCGTCGAGGTTCCAGCCGCGCGGGTCCTCACCGTCGACGATCCACTTGCCGTCCTTGGTGATGCCGACCGACACCGCCTCGAAACGGTCGGCGTCGAGCGCGTTCAGCACGCCGGCGGTCGAAATGCAGGAGATCGAATGCTCGTCGGCCCTGCCGCCGTACAACACCACGATGCGCTTCTTGGTCATAATCGTTCTCGTCCGTTTCTCTTCCGAATCGTTCCGGGTACCGTATCCTACTCGTCCGCACGCCGACGTGCCGTGGCGCCCGGACTACTTCGCGGTGACTGCTCCGCGGTGACTGCTCCGCGGTGCTACTCCGCGGTGATCTCGCGGCCGAACAGCAGGGACAGCATCTCCGCGCAGGAGATGCCCTCGTCGAGCACGCGGCTCATCGCGTAGGCGAGCGGCGTGGGCACGCCGAGCTCGTTGCCGAGCGCGACGACGGCGTCGGTGGTAGGCACGCCTTCGGCGACGCCGTTGCTCACCTTCGTCGCCTCCTCCTTGCTCAGGCCCTTGCCGAGGTTCGCTCCGAACGTGTAGTTGCGGCTCAGCGGGGAGCCGCACGTGGCGATCAGGTCGCCCACGCCGGCGAGTCCGGCGAAGGTCTTCGGATCGGCGCCGGCGGCCTCGCCGAGCGCGGTGAGTTCGGCGAGACCGCGCGTCTCGATCATCGCGGCGGTGTTCTCGCCGTAGCCGGCGCCGCGCGCCATGCCGACGGCGAGCGCGACGACGTTCTTCAACGAGCCGCACATCTCCAGTCCGATGACGTCGGTGGTGACGAACGCCTTGAAGTAGTCGGTGGAGCACGCGCGCGCGACGGTCTTCGCGTTGTCGAGGTCCGCGCAGCCGACGACGGTCGCGGCGGGCTGGCGCAGCGCGATCTCCTTGCTCAGGTTCGGGCCGGAGACGGCGGCGAAACGCTCGGCCGGCAGGTCGAGGGATTCGCGCACGACCTCGTCCATGCGCTTGTTCGTGTTGCGTTCGATGCCCTTCATGAGGCTCACGACGATGGCGTCGTCGGGGATGAGTCCCTTGAATTCGGCGAGCGCGACGCGCGCGAACTGCGCGGCGATCGCGACGACGACGATCTCGGCGTCCTTGACGGACTCGGCGCGGTCGCCGGTGGCGGTCATGTTGTCCGGCAGGTGCTCGATGAACGGCAGACGCACGTGGTTGCAGTGGTTGTCGCGGATGCCTTCGACGATTTCGGGCTCCATCGCCCACATCGTCACGTCGTTGCCGGCGTCGGCCAACACCTGTCCGAATGCGGTGCCCCATGCGCCTGCGCCAAGAACGGTGATCTTCATGTTGTGTGATTCCTTACTTGTTTGCCTGCTTGTCTTGCCTGTGGTTGCGATGCTTCGCCTTCACGCCATGCTACTCGTCGCCTACGCCGAGACGATCGGCTTGCGGCTCATCGTGCGGTAGTCCCAGTAGCCGTCCTTGGGGAATTCCTCGCCGCGAATCTCCTCGAGCAGTTCGTTGAGGCGGATGAACATGCGCCATTTGAGTGTTTCCACGGCTTCGGCCGGCGGCTCGTCGCCCCAGGATTCCATGCCTTCGAGCAGGTCCGCATAGTCGAGCTGGTGGTCGTAGCACATGACGACGTTCTTGCGCGGCCACGGCCACCAGTGGTTGATGGAGGCGGCACCCCAGGTGGCGGCGCAGAACAGCGGCACCTGCTTGCCGAGTCGGCGGGATGCTTCGAGCGCGATGTATGCGGCGCCTTCCTTGATGCTCATCACCCATTTCTTCGGGTCGCGGGTGACGGTGCCTTCGGGCCAGACGGTGAGCGGACGACCGGAGACGAGGATGTCGATCGAGGTCTCCTCGATCTCCTTGGCTTTGCCGGAGTGGCGTTGGACGGGCTGCATGCCGACGATCTGGAACCATTTGCCGATGATCGGCCACTTCGCCATCTCGGCTTTGGCCATGTAGCGCGGGCGACGGCCCATGTGGAACATGCTGGCCATCGGCACGAACACGTCGAACATGGTCACGTGCGAGGCCGCGGTGATGAACGGGCCGTTTTCGGGGATGTTGTCGAGTCCCCACGCGTAGGTTCGGCAGCTTGCGTTGAAGACGACGTCGACGCCTTTGAGCAGGCGGCGGGTGCCGTTCGGGTTCTGCGCGTCGATCTCACGACGGTTGATGCGACGGTTCGGACCGGTGGGCAGGTCGCGCATCGGGTCAACGAGATGGTGCTTCTTCGCGAGTTCGGCGACGCGCGCGTCGGAGAGCGGCTTGACCGCGGAGCGCGGCGATGGTTTTCCTTTGGATGCCATGCGCCTTATTGTACGTTCGCCCCTGCCGCGGTGATGCGATTCCAACGGGCTCGCACAAAGGCCCCCTCGTCAGAGGGGGCCAGGCAACGGCGTTCGCTCAGTCGATGTCGGCGCCGAGTTGGTGGAGTTTGCCGCGGAAGTCGGCGTAGCCGCGGTCGATGAGCGAGATGCCCTGCACGTTGGAGGGGCCCTTCGCCGCGAGCGCCGCGATCAGGTGGGAGAACCCGCCGCGCAGGTCCGGCACGTCGATGTCGCGGCCGGTCAGCGGGGTCGGTCCGAAGATCACCGCGGAATGCTTGTAGTTGCGCTGCTGGAAACGGCACGGCAGGGAGCCCAGGCACTCGCGGTACAGCTGGATCGTCGCGCCCATCTGCACGAGCGGCTTGGTGAAGCCGAAACGGTTCTCGTACACGGTCTCGTGCACGATCGACAGGCCGTTCGCCTGCGTCAGGGCCACGACCAGCGGCTGCTGCCAGTCGGTCATGAAGCCCGGGTGCACGTCCGTCTCGATCGCCACGGGCTTGAGGTCGCCGCCCGGATGCCAGAAGCGGATGCCCTTGTCGGTCACGTCGAACTCGCCGCCGACCTTGCGGAACACGTTGAGGAACGTCATCATCTCCGGCTGGGTCGCGCCCTTGACGAAGATGTCGCCGCGCGTGGCCAGCGCCGCCGACGCCCAGCTCGCCGCCTCGATGCGGTCGGTGAGCGACGTGTGCGTGTAGCCCTTGAGCTCCTTGACGCCTTCGATGCGGAACGTGCGGTCCACGTCCACGCTGATGATCGCGCCCATCTTCTGCAGCACGGCCACCAGATCCATGATCTCCGGCTCGATCGCGGCACCCGACAGCTCGGTCTTGCCCTCGGCCAGCACGGCCGCGAGCAGCGTCTGCTCGGTCGCGCCCACGGACGGGTACGGCAGGTGGATCTTCGCGCCCTTGAGGCCGTTCGGCGCGGTGATGTGGATGCCGTCCTTGTGCTCCTTGTCGACGTTCGCGCCCAGCTTCCTCAGGGTCTCCAGGTGGAAGTCGATCGGACGGCCGCCGATGTTGCAGCCGCCCAGCGCGGGGATGAACGCCTCGCCCAGACGATGCACCAGCGGGCCGGAGAACAGGATCGGGATGCGCGACGAACCGGACAGCGTGTCCACGTCCGCCACGTCGGCGAGCTGCACGTGCGTCGCGTCGATTTCGACCACGCCGTGGTCGCCGTCGACGGTCACGTCCACGCCGTGCAGACGCAGCAGATCGGACACGACGTGCACGTCGCGGATCTCCGGAACGTTCTTCAGCACCGACTTGCCCGGCGCGAGCAGCGCGGCGACCATCGCCTTGCTCACGAAGTTCTTCGCGCCACGCACCTTGATCGTGCCGTTCAGCGGCTTGCCGCCCTCGACGTGCAGCACGTCGTTCTCGTTTTCGCCCACGATTACCTCTTTCGATTCAACAGGACCGCGAAACACTATCAAACAGTGTGCCATAAGGCATGTGCGAACACCGTGAAGCACGTGGCGATGCGGCTGGCGGCGTAATCGTCGCGAGCGGAACGTACCCGCCACACGTGACTGTGACCCATGTCACAATCGTGGATAATCACCGCCCGCCCGGCAACGCATTGCAATCGCTTTGCTATGGTGAGAGACAGAGGTGAACGTTCACGGAAGGCAGGCAACAGAAGGCTGCCCGGAACGCACCGCCCCGAAACCCACGCAAAGGAGCATAATCCATGACCACCGTCGCCATCGTCGGATGCACGCACGCCGGCACCTTCGCCGCCACGTCGATCCTCGCCGAACACCCCGATTGGACCGTCCACGTCTTCGAGCGCAACGGCACGCTGTCGTTCCTCTCATGCGGCATCGCACTGTGGGTCGGCGACCACGTGTCCGACCCGAAGAAGATGTTCTACTCGTCGCCCGAGGCGCTGGCCGAGGCGGGCGCGACCATGCACATGCGCACCGACGTGACGTCCATCGACGTCGCCGCCAAGACGCTCACCTACCGTCCGGTCGATGCGATCGGTGTGGGCGACGCCGCCGGCGAGCAGCAGATCCTCCACTTCGACAAGCTCGTCGTCACCACCGGCTCACGCCCGGTCATCCCGCCGATTCCCGGCATCGACAGCCCGCACGTGCTGCTGTGCAAGAACTGGGACCACGCCATCGCCATCAAGGAGAAGGCGAAGGAGGCAAAGTCCGCGGTCGTGATCGGTTCCGGCTACATCGGCGCGGAGATCGCCGAACAGTTCTCGCTCACCGGTGTCAAGACCACGCTCGTCGACGGCCTCGACCGCCCGCTCGCCAACAACTTCGACAAGCAGATTACCGACCAGGTGGCCGCCGCGTTCGAGGAGCACGGCGTCACGCTCGCGCTCGGACAGAAGGTGACCGCCTTCCGCGACAACGACGACGACACCGTCACCGTCGTCACCGAGAAGGGCGAGTACACGGCCGAGATGGCGATCCTCGCGGTCGGATTCCTGCCGAACACGGACCTGCTCAAGGGGCAGGTCGACATGCTGCCGAACGGCGCGATCGTCGTCGACGACTACATGCGCGCCTCCGCGCCGGACGTGTACGCGTGCGGCGACTCGGCGACCGTCTTCTACAACCCGACCGGCAAGCATGACTACATCCCGCTCGCCACGAACGCGGTGCGCCAGGGCCTGCTCGTCGGTCGCAACATCGACAAGCCGACCGTCAAGTACCTGGGCACGCAGGCGACGAGCGCCGTACAGCTGTACGACCTGTCGCTCGCCGCGTCGGGACTCACGAAGGCCGGTGCCGAACGCCGCGGTCTGACGGTGCGCGAGACCGAGCTGACCGAGGACTACCGCCCCGACTTCATGCTCACCACCACGCCGGTCACCTCGATCCTCACGTGGGATCCGGCCACGCGCGAGGTCAAGGGCGGCCAGTTCTGCTCGAAGGCCGACATCTCCGGCGCCGCGAACGTGGTCTCGATGGCGATCCAAGCGAAGTTCACCATCGACCAGCTCGCGAACGTGGACTTCCTGTTCCAGCCGAACTTCGACAAGCCCGTCTACTACGTGGGCGCCGTCGCCATGAAGGCCGCCGCCGAAGCCTGAGAATCGGAACCGCCGCGACGGCGGACCGGGCCGACTGCGATAGGCCATGAAGCATGGCCGTGCGTCATGCACGGCCATGCTTCATGTCTACTCCCCGATCGTCGCCTTGATCCTATGGGCGAGGTCGGCGTCCCACATCGCGCCGGTCGCGGACATCACACTGTCCGCTCCGGCGTTCCTGTACGCCGCGAAATCCTCCGGCGTCACGACGCCGCCGACGCCGTTGATCGCGAAATCGAGACCGGTCTTCTCACGGATCGCGGCGAGACGCGCGACCATGTCAAGACCCGCGCCGCGGATCGCATGACCGCACACGCCGGAACGGTCGCGGCCCTTGCCCGGCAGGGCCTGGCGGCCTTCCGCGTCGACGAGACGCGCGGAGATCGTGTTGATCGTGCTGAAGCCCTGCACGGTGCCGCGCCCCACCGTGGATTGCACCATGAGCTCGAGCGCCGCGTCGTCGGGGATGTAGGCGAGCTTCACCATGAGAGGCATGTCGCCGATCTCGTTCTTCACCGCCTCGGCGATGCGGCCGACGAGCAGCGGATTGTGGCACAACAGCACGTTATGGCCCTCGTTCGGGCAGCTCGTGTTCATCACCATGACCTTCGCGCCGGTCTCCTTGACGAGACGCGCGGTGGTCGCATGGTCGGCGATGTATTCCTCCTCGCTCATGCCCTCCACGCGGGAGCCCTGGAAGCCGGGGACGAGCAGCTGGCCGGGGCCGGCCGCCGCAATCGCGCGGAACATGTCCGGCTGCCACAGATCCGGGTCCTGCGAGGGCACGCCGAAGCTGTTGGAGATGGAGATCGGGCGCTCGTAGTTCGTGTCGGCGAGCACGCCCTCGTCGAGTTCGGGGCTGCCGGGAGTGAGCGAGCCGTCCGCCGACTTCGGATGCACGGCGAGCACGTTCGGGAACGGATTGCAGCCCCACGCGCGCGAACGCACGGTCTTGTAGGTGGCGAGGTCGAAGCCCATGCGGAACGCGGCCGTCGTGAAACGGCTGTTGAGCAGCGGTCCGGCGGGAATGCCGAACGCGAGGTTCACCGGCACGCCGAGGAACGAGTCGGCGGGAGCGAGGCTGCCGTCCGCGGGGGCGGACGCGGGAACTGCGTCGGACGCGAAGTCGGTGGGAGCAGCGGACGCGGAGGCGGGCTGCGCCCCGTCCCGCTTCAGTGCCTCGGCGAACGCGCCGAACGGGCCTTGTTCGTAATTGTCCTCATACGTGCGGTTCACGTCGTAGAACGGTGCGGACTGCTGGTTGTCCTGGCTCATGGTGTCCTCGCTTCTCCTTGGCTGTGTGCGGATGATGGCTGTGTGCGGATGCGGCTGCGCCCATGCGCGTTGTCGGCGTTATCGGGCGGAAATCGCCGAAACCGGCGGATACACCCTCGCCTGTCTGTCCGTTATCCAGCATAGGCATCGTCATACACAAACGACTCGCGCCCCGCTCCCCCACTCATCACGGATCGCGCCCCGCCCGTCACGGTTCACTCCCCAATCGTCACGACTCACTCCGTGGTTTGCCACGGAAAACCGATGCAAACCGCGGAGTGAACCGTGCAAGTCAAGGAACGAACGAGCCGTACAGATACGACCGGGACTATCCCGGTAAATGTGCAACTGGCGGGACGGTCCCGGAAAATGCGTAACTGGCTTGCCCCTCCACTGCGACGGGCTCAACCGACCATCGCGAGAATGAACGAGACGATCGCGTACAGGGCGTTGACCACGACGAACACAATGAACGCCCATGACGTCCATCCGATATACGTGTCCTGCTGGCTGCGGTTGGTACGCAGGAACCATCCGAGTCTCCTGCCGCACAACGCGAAGACGATAATCGAGCCGATCACGCCGAGCACCGCCAAAGCCAATGCGAAGATCCCGTACCCCGTGTTGCTGAGGAAGTGACTTGCCAGACCGTCGACCACGCCGGACAGGATCGCGTTGTTGAAGATATGCAACGCAATCGACCAGACCAGCGAATACTCCATCGCGACGTAGCCGAGCACCAGGCCGAACAGGAACGCGAAGAAACCCTGCACCACATCGTCATGGAACAGGCCGAACGCGAGCGACGAGGTGAGAATCGCGAAGTTCTTGCCGAGCGGCTTCAGCTCCTTCATCAGCACACCGCGGAACATCATCTCCTCGCAGATCGGACCGATCAGTCCGATGTACAGCCACATGCTCACGGTGACGGCCGACTGGTCGATGCTCTCCGACGTGGGCGAGGCCAGGTCGGTGCCGAATATCGAGAACGCGAGCTGGATGAGGACGACCACCCCCTGCACGCCCAATGCGACCACGATGATCGCGAGACATGCGAGCGGGGTCATGCGCCGTTCGCCGTATTGGCTGACCGTGCCCAACTGGTTCGGCTCGCCGTAGGTGTCGCGATGCGGGCCGCCAAGCCAGAATTCGCGGGTGAAGATGTCACGGTGACGCATGAGGATCAGGAATCCGACCGCGGCGAACACGGTGACGAGGCTCAAGATGCCAGACCACCGGTTGAACGCGTCATTGTAGGCGGAGGACGACGCACTCGCGTTCACCGCACCGAAGATCATGGCGAAGGCGAAAGCAGCGACGAGGCCTACGCCCCACATCACGCCTTCATACGCGAAGGTCAGGCCCATCGCACGGTTGACGACCTTGCGCCGCCAGGTACGCCACCACGCGCGTGGGTCGATGGGCGCGAACGTCGGCACGGCCATCGGCACCGGCTGCGCGTAGTAGGTGGGCCACATCGGCTGGGGCTGGGATTGGGGATACTGCTGGAACTGCGGCTGCGGCTGAGGCTGGGGTTGGGACTGAGGCTGGTACTGCTCGTGTTGCGGATACTGCTGCTGGTACTGGGCAGGTTGCGCCGGATACTGGGCAAAAGGCGCTGCCGGCTGCGGATACTGCGCGGCTTGGGGAGCCTGCTGATACTGCGCACCCTGCGGGGGTGCCGCGGGTTGTGGAGCCGGAGAGGCATACTGCGGCATAGGCTGCTGCGGCACCGCGGCGGATGCGGCGAGAGGCTGCATCACAGGCGTCTCCGGGGCAACGGCCGCATACGCGGATGGCACGGACTGCGACACGGGCTGTACCGACGGCTGCGATGACGGCCACGTCGGAGATTGCGCATATCCGGGGCTCACGGGCCGTTCGGTCGGCGAAGGGGCCTGCGGATACAAAGTCTCCGTCCGCCCTTCCCCGGGAATCGATTGGCCTCGTCCTTGGGAGTACAGGGCGGATTGCGGATACCCCTGCCATTGATACATGGGATGCGGATACCCCCATGCCGAAGCCGGGTCGGAGGGGACCTGCGGAGACATGCCACGGGTCCGCGGCGGCACGCCACCGTCCTGCGGAGCTCCCTCGGCATACGGGGTTCCGCCAACCTGTATGGTTTCACTACTCACCTGCATGGTTTCCGGTGCATTGTGCGGAGTCTCACCGGCAATGTGCAGGTTTCCGGCGGTGTTGTGCAGGTCCCCCTCGTGAAGACCCGCCCCCTGAGCCATCATCTGATTTCCGGAAACCGCGTCATTCCGCGGATTCCGTTGATTGCCGAACGGCTCGGAGGGTGCCGATACTCGACCACCCTCCACACGTTCGCCCCCGAACCGTACAGGTTCGCCTGAAAACCCTACAGATTCGAAGCCGAACCGTGCAGGTTCACCCCCGCCCCCTGTCGGTTTCACCGATTCGGGTTCAACAGGTGCCTCCGATGCCGGCGATGCCGTCGGTTGCACCGATTGCGGCGTCTGCACCGGCCCGTCATACTGCGCGACCTGCGACTGCCGCGCCGCCGCCCATGGTTCCTGCCCCGATTGCTGCATCTGCGGATTCGCATCCCCCTGCGGATGCTCTTCATTCGTACTCATATCGCCCAACCTATGCCCTATTCCTGAACGATTCGTGACCGTCATATGAACGCGCCGATGAATTCGCCGACAACCATCCCGCTCCGATACAGTAGGCCGTATGAACGAGCTCGAAGAGGATTCCAGCGACGGCCTCATCGATCCCATCGGCATCGCCGACGATGAGGGTGGAGCCGACGATGCGGGCTGGCGCCCGTTGCCGGAGCGCGTGCGCACGGTGTGGCTGATCAACGAGGCGATCGGCTGTGCGATCTGGCTGGCGGCGTGCGGCGTGTTCGTGGCGGTGTGCATGACCAACGGATGGTGGGGCTTCTGGACGCAACTGGTAGCGGGCATCGTCGCGCTCTACGCGGTCGGCGCCCTCGCGACCCAGCCGTTGCAGACGAAATACCTGTACGCGTTCACCCGCTTCCGCATCGGCGAGCGCGATCTGGCCACACGCAAGGGCTGGCTGTTCCGCCGGACCACGACCACGCCGTACAACCGCGTGCAGCATGTGGACACGAAGCAGAATCCTGTGCAACGCCGGTTCGGCCTGACCACGGTGGTGGTGCATACGGCCGCCGACGAGCATGAGATCGCCGCGTTGGACACGGCCGAAGCGGAACGCATGGCGGCGTTAATCGCCGACCATGTGACGAGGGCGAAGGACGATCTGTGATGGACGCGTCCGACACCAGTACGCCAGCCGCCGATACGCCAGCCGTCCGCGCCACCGCCGCGCCCGTGCACCGCTGGCGTCGTCTTCACCCGGCGGCGTTGATCGTCCAGACGGCATCGAACGTGAAAAGCACGGTATCGTTGCTGTTCTCGTTCATCGTGATTGTGCGCGAGTCGCTGCGACGCGGTGATTGGTGGCTGTGGGCGTGCGCCGCGGCGATCGTGGCGGTCGTGATCGTCCGCCCGCTGTGCGCGTGGCTGACCACGCGGTACCGGCTGACCGCCGACGCGTTGGAATACCGATCGGGTCTGTTCTTCCGCAAGCGGCGCACCATCTCCTATGGCGCGATCCATGCGGTCAACAGCGCACAACCGGTGTATCTGCGGCCGTTCGGCATCGTCCGGCTGACGGTTTCGCCCGTGGGAGCCAATGCGGATATCACGTTGGATGCGGTGCCGGTGGCGTTGCAGCTGGAGTTGGAGCGTCTGCGCGCCGTCGCGCGGCGGAATGCCGATGCTACGGGTGCGATACCGGCATCGCACGAATCGGGGGAATCGTCCGGTTCTCCGTCGCCGATGCCGGAAACGTCGACTGCGCGTCCGACACGCACCGATAACGCTGCTGGCGGCCATGCGCCGGTGTTCCGCGCGTCGACGCGTGACGTCCTGCTGTTCGCCGTCACCGATCTCGGTGTCGTCGCGGCGGTGTTCGTCGTGTTCGGGTTCGTGCAGAACCTGCAGGACATGCTGCCGCATGACATGGTGCATGGCGCGGAGCGTTCGATCGGCGATTACGCGTCGCGCGGCGTCCCCGCCGTGATGATGCTGGTGACGACATGTCTGCTGGCGGTGGCCACCGTCAGCGTCGTGACATCGCTGCTGCGGTTCTATGGTTTCGCGGTGTGGCGTCGCGGCGACGACCTGGTGCTAGTGCGTGGTCTGCTCACCCGTCGGGAGACGTCGATTCCGGTGAGTCGCATTCAGACGATCGTCGTCCACCAGTCGGTGTTGCGGCGCCTGTTCCGCTTGTGTTCGGTGCGTCTCGGGTTGAGCGCGTCGGCGCACGACAATGATGCCGCGACGGCCACGGTTGTGCTACCGGTCATCGGCACCCGTCGCGTCGTACCGGTGTTGCGTCTGATGCTGCCGGAATGGGACGTCCCCGCCGAGCTGGGAATGACGCGATTGCCGCAGGACGCGGGACATGACGCCGTATCCGGAGCGGACGGTTCCGCGGCACGTGGCCGTTTGCGGTACACCGGGCGGGGGCTGCTGCGCTATTACCTGACGATTCCCTTGTCCGTGACCGTCGCGGCGACGATGCTGACGGGTATCGGCAGCGCGGCGACGCATGTCTGGCCGTGGTGGCTCCTGTTCGTTCCGGCCGCCGCTGGAATGTGCTGGCTATCGGCGCGTTGGTTGAAGTCGCGTAGCGAGGGATACGCGATTATGCTTGACGCCCCTATGCCCGGCATCCCCGTGCCGGATATTTCCATGTCGGATGCGAATGATTCGGACTCGGACGGTACAGACTCGGACGATTCAGACTCGGACGATTCAGACTCGGACGGTGCAGACTTGGACGGTGCAGACTTGGACGCTCCCGACTCGGACGGTACAGCGTGCAGACACGCATGCGGGCCATCGCACGGAAGTCCGCTGCGACACCGCATCGTCGTGACGGGCGCGCGGGGATGGGGGCTGTTCGCCATGCTGACGCGGCGGGCCCGTGTGCAGTCCATCACCCGCACCACCGCATTGTGGCGCGAATCCCGTAGCATCGAGGGATTGCAGATGTCACTGTTCGTGATGAACGGGATCTCCGACATCCGTTTCAGGTTCCTGCGCCGCGACGATGCGAATGCGCTCGAGTCGTGGTTCACGCGGGGGTAGCCCGATACGCGCGCCAAAACACGAAGTGGCCTCCTTCCCGGGAGAGGAAGGAGGCCACTTCACATCGGTGCGTTTCCGCGCACGGATGGAGTGATGTCGCGGTGCCGGTCTAGCGCCGTGTCACCGCGTCACCGCACCGCGTCACTGCTTCTTGCGCTTGACCATGACGAGCGCGACGCCCGCGATGACCAGCAGCACGACGACGACCGCGATGATTGCGACGCTGGAACCGGTGCTGGTCAGCGTGCCGTTCGTCTTCTGGTCCGGCGCGCGAAGCGTGTCGCCGGGGGTGACGGTCACGGTGGCGGTCACTTCGTAGTCGGTGCCGTTCCCCGTGGCGACGCCCTTCACGGAGAAGGTGCCGGCCTTCGCGTAGGCGGTGGCGGGCACGTCGGCCCAGGTCACGGCCGCATCGGTCGTGGAACCGTCGGACCAGTGGGCCTTCACCGTCTTCGGCAGGACGGGCGCCTTGCCGACGGTGGTGGTGACCTTCACGTCACGGTCCACGGAGTCGACGGTCACCTTCGGCGCTTCCTTCACGATGACGGTGGCCTTGATCTTATAGTCCTTGCCGCCCGCGGTGACGGTGCCTTCAAGGTCGAACGAGTCGACCTTGTCAAGCTTGTCGGCGGGGATCGTGGGCCATGTGATGGTCGCATACTCAACGTCGCCGTTCGACCAGGTGACGGTGGTGGTCTTCGGCAGGTCCGGCTGCACGCCGACCGTGGTGCCGACGGTCACGGCCGTGGTGTCGACGGACTTCACGGTGGCCGGGTTCACGTTCACAGTGACGGTCACGTCGAGGCCGGCGGCCTTGCCCTTGACGACGAAGGTGTTGCCCTCGCGCTTCGAGTAGTCGGCCTTCGTGTAGGACTTGGCGTCCCACGTGATGTCGGCGTCTTCCATAGCGCCGTCCGTGTAGGTGACCTTCACGGTCTTCGGCAGCTTGGATGCCGGGTCCGTGCCGAAATCGACGGTCACGTCGGCGAGCTTGACGGCGGATTCGGCCTTGGCGGTCACCTTGACGGTGACCTTCACGTCGGCAAATTCACCGGTCGTGGCGTCGATTGCCTTGCCCTTCACGGTGAACTCGCCACGCTTCGCGTACTGGTCCGCGTCGATGGCATCCCACGTGATCGGCGTGTCGACGCCGGTCTCGCCGTTGCTCCAGTCGGTCTTGACGGTGGTAGGCAGCTGCGGCGCGACCTTCGCCTCGGTGGTCACGGCGGGGATGTCGGCGACCTTGGTGATGGTGGCCGGCGCGACGGTGACGGTCGCGGTCACGTTCAGCGTAACGTTCGCGACGATGACCTTGGAGGCGTCGGCCGCGGCGGAGGATTCGACGGTTGGATCGACGGCGCCGTTCACGGTGAACGTCTTGCCGGCGCGTGCGGTCCAGTCGGCCTTGGAGTAGGTGGAGGTATTCCACGTGATCGGGCTCGTGGTCGTGTCGCCGTTGGACCAGGTGACGGTCGCGGTCTTCGGCAGCTTGCCGGTCGGATCGGTGCCGGACGGCACGGTGATCGTGGCGGTGCCGTCGGCCGGTTCGGCCTGCTTGGCGACGGCCGGATTGACCTTGTACGTGGCGGTGACCGGGTAATCCTTGCCGGCGATGGTGACCTTGCCGTTGACGGTGAACGTGCCGCCCTTGCGGGAGGTGTAGTCGGCCTTGACGGGCTCATCCCACGTGACGGTCTCCTGGGTCGTGGTGCCGTTGGACCACGTGACAGTCGCCTTCACGCCGGAGAGGTCGGGCTTCGTGCCGGAGTCGACGGTCACGGCCGGGGCATCGGAGGACGGTCCGGTGACGGATTTGACGGTCGCCTTGACCACGGTCACGTTGACGGTGAAGTCATGCTCCGTGCCGTCGACGGTCACGGAACCGTTGACCGGCACGGTGGCGCCTTCCTTCTCGAACTGGTCCTTGGTGAGCTGCGGCCACGTGATGTCCTTGGTCTCGACGTCGCCGTTGGACCAGGTAACGGTCGCCGTGATGCCGCTCAGGTCGGGCACCTCGCCGACGACGGTGGTCGCGGTGGTGGCGGACGGTGCGACGGACGTGACGGTGGCGGGACTGACGGTCACCGTGAAGGAGACGCCCTTCGTGTAACCGTCGACGGTGCCGTTCACGGTGAACACGCCGCCGGCGCGCTTGCCGTACTGGTCCTTGGTGAGCTTCGTCCACGTGACGTTCGCGATGCCGGTTTCACCGTCGTTGTACGTGACATCGACGGTGTCCGGGTACGTGGGCTCGGTGCCGGATGCGACGGTCTGGTCAGCCGGCGCGGTGACGGACTGGATGGTGCGCGCAGTGACGATGACCTTCACGGTGACGTCGAAGGTCTTGTCTCCGGCCGTGACCGTGCCGTTCACGTCGAAGCCGTCGGCGTTCTCGGTGGCGTACTGGTCCGGGTCGATGGAATCCCACGCGACGTTGGCCGACTGCGTGGAGCCGTCGGAGTAGGTGACGGTTGCCTGTGCGGGCAGGGACGGCGCGGTGCCGGCGATCGTGGAGACGGAGGCGGGCGCGACGGTGGCGCCGGTCGGTTCGGCGGCGGTCACGGTCACGGTGACCTTGGCCTTGATGGAGGTGCCGTTGACGGTGCCGTTCACGGTGAAGTTGGTGCCTGCCTTGGCGTAGTCGTTCTTGTTGATGACGTCCCACGTGACATTGACCTGCTGGGTGGAACCGTCGCTGTAGTGGGCGGTCACCTGCTGGGGCAGCTGGCCGGTCGGGTCCACGCCGGCGGGCGTGGAGACGGTGCCGGCATCATCGAGCGAGGTAATCGTGATCGGATCCCACTTCGCGTACAAGGTGATGTTGCCGGTCACGGGCGTGGAGAAGTCGTACTTGGTGGTGAGCGCGGCGTCCGAGTACCAGCCGCCGAACGTGTAGCCGTCCTTGGTCGGCGCGGTGGACGGTTCGGTGGCGGAATCGCCCGAGTTCACGGTCTGCGTGGCGACCGTGCTGCCGCCGTTCGAATCGAACTTCACCGTGTAGGTGGTCTTCGGCTCGTACTTCTTGATCGCATCTTCGACGGACTGGGTGGTGCCCTGCTTGGAATAGTTATTTCCGATTTCCAGAACGGTGATGGTGACGCCATCCTTCACGGCAACGCCCATGCCGGCGATGTCGGCCAATGGGCTCACCTCGGTGAGATAGTGGCCATACCCCTGACGCTCCTGAGCCAGATCGGAAGCGGAGGCGTTCGGATGCTCGATCTCATAATTGAGTTCGCTGTACCAAACGTCCACTGCATTACCGGACAGACCACCAGCGCTGGTCCATGACATCGCCAAGGCCTCAGGGCCATCAAAATAGGGCTCTATTGCTGTTTTCGTGGGTGGCAGTTCGTTGTTGAGCCGTTGTGGGGGTAAGTGAAGAGCGCTTTTTGGGTAGGATGTTTAACGACCAAGAAAAACACACCCAAA
>NZ_JBKEVI010000017.1:0-53176 GCF_056357035.1 Bifidobacterium sp. LH_417 | reverse complement strand
CCTACGGCTTCCACCACGTGAACAACCTCATCGCCCTGATCATGCTCCGATGCGGAGGACTCGACATACACCTACCCCAACCAAGAACCTAACCCACGAAAACAGCAGAAGCCTCAAAGATTGAGCGGAATGCGCTTTTCCCGGACGATCTGCCTGTAGAACGCACGGGTGACCGCAGACAGGTCAAAACCAAAGTCTTCGGCGATGGTCGCGGCTTTCTGCTTGGTGTCCGCGTCCACGCGGACGGTGACCGATGCCATGTTCATCATAGCCCTCCAATCAATACGTTGTAAGACAATAGTATATAAATGTATGCTCATAGTCAACGGAAACGGAGTTGCTAGGTCATGCAATCGTGAAGATCATCAAGATCGGCTGGTTTGTCTTAAGCGTGCTCGGCGTGCGGCTTGAAGTCTTGCGCATTGCGCCCGACTCAACGGATCGTATGCTTAAAGGAAATCTGTCGTCTTTGGATGACAGCATGCTGTATTGTGCACGGTCACGGCTGAATCGTGACAAAATGAGAGAGACGACGTACGCGGGTCCGAGTTCAAGGAGGAACGATCATGGCCTTCGACTTCATGCGATTCCCCGAGAGCGGCGATGTGAGCGCGGGTGAAATGCGACTGCGTTTTTTCGCGGCTGCAGGCACCTTGGCGTTGTATTCCGTGGTGATTGCCGTCTGCAACCTCATCCGCTACGGATGGGATCTCGAACAGCTCTGGAACTTCGGGCCGCCGACGATACTGTATATACTGGGCGCCATTGTGCTCGTCGCGGGAGGATTCTCGTGTCATGACGCGACGCCCGAAGGTTCGGGGGAGAGCGTTCGCAGCGACCGTACGTCTGCGGATCGATCCGAATCCATTGCCGCTCAGGTCCTGTTCGTCGTCTGCGTCAATCTCTGGGCGAACATGTTCGTCATCGCTTCGGTGTTCGATTTCAAACCGTTGCGATATGTGGCATGCGGCCTGGCATTGGCCAGCTTGCTGCAGTTGGTGATTTCAGCCGCCGTCAAAGCCTGTCTCCGCAAACGGACGCAACGCGCACGTCCCGCATGAACCGCTTATGCTTACAGTCAACGAAACTGGATTTGAACTCGACCGCATCGTCAAGCGGCATGAGGGGAATGCTGGGAGCGATAAACGCTGAGTTTTCTCGCGTGCAATCGGTGCCAAGCGTTATGCTGTCTTCAACAGCAGCCTTCCACGCCTCCTTACAGTGCGCAACCCGGAGGGCTCTTTTCATTTTCCGGGAGGTGGCGGTGAAGCCGGCGAAGACCCTTGACGAGATGATCAGACTCATGGAGTCACGCGGACTAACCATACCGGATTATGCCGCAACGGCGGCGCATACTCGTATATGGACATCGATTCGTATGAGCCGGTCGTCAACCGCAGAGGCGTCGAACTAAGGTCATCGTTGGCGGCGAACATCCGCAAGTGGATGGACATGTCCAACGAGGTGTGCATCCGCCATTACCGCAGGACCGGCGAGCCGGTGCCGGTATGGGCGGCCGTGGAGACCATGCCGTTCGACACCGTGTCGCGCATGCTCGGCCTGCACAAGGACACGTCGGCGCTCAAGGAACTGTGCCGGTCGCTGGGAGTCCGCACCAATCTGCGCACCGCGTCCGAGATCATCCACGCGATGGTCTATCTGCGCAACCTGTGCTCCCACCACAGTCGCCTGTGGCATCGCGAGATGGTGATCGTGCCGCCCGTCACCCGCGACATGCGCCGACGATACCCGGACTTTGGCTACGAGCAGCGGTCGGTCGCGCAGGCATTGATCGCGTTGATGTATCTCGCGGATGAGATCAACGGCGACGACTCATACTCAAACGAACTCACCGGCTCCCTCTCCGAACACCACGAATACGCCGACGGCATACGCCATCCACTGCACTGGGAATAAACGCGGTTGCCAGCGCAATGTCCCATACCATTGCACAGCAGTGTCTGTATCGCAAAGGGCCTTGGAATCACTGGATTCCAAGGCCCTCGACACTACCCGACGATTACTTCTTAGATGTTGGGGAGAACTTGAATTCGACCGCATCATCAAACGGTATGAGCGAATACGGAGATGATCAACGACTGTTTCTCATCAAGAGGCGAGGTTCTCTGGGCTATCGTTTCACGAAAAGGAAAATCCCCGGGGTTTCATGATGTTTCACATGAGTGACGTTCCGGGGCATTCGTTAGTACTATAGCCACCATGAGCTTGGAAAGTCAACCCGTCGCGTTTGCCGATCTGCAACACTGGTTCTCGGAAGAACGTATGAGCACCTATGCGCGCTCGGCACGGCATACCGGCTGTGATGCAATCGACCTGTATGTATGGAATGGGCGGATCTCCAAGGCAATGCTCGAAGACATCGCACACGTGGAGGTGTTGCTGCGTAACTTCATGTCCATCCGTCTATCCAAGGACTGCGGCCATGACGACTGGTACAAGGACAATGCGAAGTTCCATTTCAGCTCATCCAAGACAAAACGCTTCGAAAACTCAGTAGTGGAGATCGAACGGCAAATACGATATGCCGGCAAGCCGGTGACACCCGGTCGCGTGATCGCCGATATGTCGCTCGGCTCATGGTGCTTCCTGCTCTCATCCAGACTGGAACAGACCGTATGGAAGGCATTGCGTGATCCGGCGAATGGCGGCATGCCGAATTATCCGTCTCGCAGGCGCGGCGTGTTCGAAACCCACGTCAAAATGATGCGTGACCTGCGCAACCGCCTGTCCCATCAAGAGCACATCGTGCTCGACGACCTCGCGGATGAGATTCATTATCTAGATGAGCAGTGCGCCAATCTCGACTGGATCGCCCGTGTCATCGATCCGAGGGCGGCTGATTGGATCCGTGGTCAATCACGGGTGCCCAAGTTGCGTGCCTTGCGCCCGATGTCCGTCATCGGTTCTGGTGAAAGCGTAGCCGTTCACGATCATTCCCGCGCCGCTGGCGATGGATGCGATATTAGGCATGAGCCACCTCGACCTTCCTGATCGGCCGGAGGAAACGGTCGGCGTCGATGTATCGTTCCAGCGAGTACGGCGCCCGGAAACGGATGCGGGCCTTCCCATACGCAAACACGGTAAAGCCGTTCTCCGCGCTCAGGTAGGCGGTCCCACCGGTCCGCCGCGAAGTGGCCTGTGTCGTTCCCAAACTCCGCTCCTTTCAGCTACGGTCACCGTTGCGTTCTGATTCGGTTATAGAAGGATGATGAGGCACCTCGATACGAGGGTGCCCAGACGCAACCGGATGAATGGGAGTGCATGCCGCGCCAAGTTAACGGGCCTGCGGAGCATTGCTTCAGCGAGTGGAGGCTGCGCCTGCGTTGGCCAATCGCAGTATCGTCGCGGTGTACCCCGTAAGCAGGAAAACGAATAGCCATCCGAATAGCACTAGCGGGCTTGGCAAGAACGTCATGCGACCGTCCGTCAATGCTTGGATCGCCGTCGAGTATGACAGCAAGTCAGCAATCGGGACGAGTGGAATGATGAATGGTTTGAGCAAGATGGGTGTCAGGAAATAGACGGATAGTCCGAGCAGCACGTTTCCGGCGATCAACGACAACGACAGTACGGCAATTCCATTCATTGCCGCCGATGCCGCGTATCGGAAGGTGAGGCCGGGACCGCCTCCGTTACCGTAAATGAGCATGTTCGCGGCTGTGTCCGTCACGGCCACAAACAGGACGACGGCGAGGATGATGATGGTCTTCGACGTCACGAGGGCGACTGCCATCCGGTGTCGGGAGCCGGCGATGATCGCCGCCATCGTGGATTCCCCCGAACCGAGTTCGATATTCGCCAGTACCGCGGCGACGATCACCGTCGCCTGCGAGGCGAACGTCATGCTGCTTGCGGCGTTCAATGGGTTGGTTCCTGAGACATCCAGACTGATCGGCATCACCGCGACCGTGTACACAAGAGCCACCCAGCATACGGCCAGTATGCACGCGGCCTGCAGGATGCGTGCCGTAACGTCCTTGTACAGCAGGGCGATGACCATGTGGGATTCCCTTCTCATGCTACCGGTTCCCGGAAGAGCCGAACACGTACAATCGCCGCACCGCACAGCGTCGCGACGAGCCAGCCTGCCATGACGATCACGGAAACGGACACGGGGATGTCTCCGGTCTCGGCAACACGTCCGAACGCGAAGCTCTTGCCGCCGATCATCGGCAGCAGCACGTCCGCGTGGACCACCTTCAGCACACCGGACAGCGAGGCGACGAGCAGCAGGAGTATGACGGCCAGCGCCGGCACGTCCCGTTTCGTGGCCATGGCCGCGATGTAGCCGACCAGTCCCATGACCACGGCGAACATCATGACCCTCAATGGGGTCGTGATGACGGTCGTGGTGAGGAACATGGGCCGCAGGGCGGGATGCAACGTCGCGACGAGTATCGCCGCGTTCAACAGTGACGACAGCAGCGAGACGCCGGCGCAGTAGATCACGGTCGCGCACACGTCCCCGATCGCGAACGGCCAGGGACGGTTGACCAGCAGTCGCAGTTGGCGTTCGTCGCCCGAGCGGAATCCGGCCGCGACGTCCAACGCCACGATGATCGGGATGAGGATGATCGATGTCTGGTAGGGCGATGCGAGCACGGCATCGGACACGATATGCGCCGGATCCGGGTCCAGGGAATCAGCCGATCGTATGACGCCGTCCGCGGTGACGGACACCGTCGAGGAGATCGTCTGCACGTCCAATACCGCGAACAACGCGGTGAGTGCCAGCACGGCGAACACCGACCAATGGAATTGCCGGTTCGCGCAGTACCGCACCAGCTGGCTGGATAGGTGGCGGGGCAAGGCGTTCGTTTTCATACCGGTCACTTCCGCACCACTTCGAAGTACGCCTGTTCCAGGCTGCCGTAGTCGTCGAGGAGCGTGTCGATGTTGTCGTCGAGGACCTTCCGTCCGTTCGACAGTCCCACGACGTGATCGGCCGCCAGTTCGAGCTCGGCCATGTAATGGCTGGACACGAGGACGGTCCTATGGCCAGAGGTGTAGTCCCTGATGAAGTCGCGCACCCATTTGATGCCTTCCGGGTCGAGGCCGTTCAACGGCTCGTCCAGAATGAGGTACGGGGCGTCGGTCAGTATCGCGGCGGCGATGCCCAGTCGTTGCCTCATCCCAAGCGAATAGGTCCTGTACATCCGGTTGCGTGCCTCGTACAGGCCCACGAGCCGCAGGCATTCATCGCACCGGGAGAACGGGATGCCGGCCCCCAGCGCGATCCAACGCAGGTGATTGAGTCCCGTCCGCGACGGATACGGCGCCAGTCCGTCGATGAACGAGCCGACGACCGTAAAACTTGAACCCGGTCAATCAGTCCGCTTTCAGTAGGTGTTCGTTGCGGATGACGGGTGCGTTTTCGACGGCGGGCCGTAGCGCGTCGAGCTGGTCGGCGAGCTTCGCCTCGTCGACCACGGGCAGGTCGAGCAATGCGCGGGCCGCGGTGTGCAGGTACGCGTTCAGCGCTTCGATGCGGCCGTCCTCAAGCGGATAGGTGGGATCGTTCTCCAAGGTGACGTCCAACGCACGGCGCAGCATCTCATGCTGATTGGCGCCCATGATGACCGCGCACTGGTCGAGGAACGTCATGCGCGAATTCGACGGCTGACGCTCGCGCAGCACCTTCGGCGTCCACGCGCCATGCTCCCAGTCGGCGCGCATGTCGTTCTTGAACAGCGACATGTTGTGATCGAACAACGGCGCCGGGCCGAGTATGCGGCCGGTACGGTTGTCGCGCAGGAACCCGTGGTTGTTCGCATGACGGTCCTGATTGACGATGAGCGCGTCGAACACGAGCATCGTACGCATCGCCTCGAACTCTTCAGCCGACACCATACGCGCGGCCGCGAGGATCTCCGGGAACGACGCCAGCTGGGTGGCCGCATAGAACGGCACGAACGACACGTCCTTCGAATTCATCGACGCGCACACCGAGGCCAGCTTGCCCTTCCACCGCGCGATACGGTAGTCGACCGCACGCACGCCCAGCTTGCGCGCCAATTGCGAGGCCAGATACTCGGAATACGGTTCCAGCCCGGCGTTCGCATACCCTTCCGAACCGGCCTTCCACAGTTCCAATCCATGTTCCGTATGCCGCCATGCCTTCGGGAACTGGCCGTCCGTCGTCCACTCGCTCGACAGGCCGATCGCATGCTTCTCACTCGAGGTATATCCGGTATAGGCGACGATGGCGAGCGTCTCGTCCAACGGATTGTCATACAGGTTGATGTCCGCGAACCTCAGATCTTCACCGTCCCGCTCCGCCCAGAACGAATCGTTGACCGACAGGCCCTTGCACAGGTCGATGATACCCAGCGTGTCCGCGACGTTCAGCCCGGCCTGCGCAAGGATCTGCGCGGCGAACTCGCGGTTCTTCGGAATCGTGCGCCGCTCCAGCCACGTCGTGAGCCTTGCATCATCCGGCTCCGGAGCCAACGGGAACGGCAGCAGCGTGCGCTTCGACTCATCGAACCAGCGGACATGCGCCTCGACCTTTCCGGCCAGCAACCCCTCGCCATACGCGGCATCGAACCCGAGCAGCGGCATGTCATAGAGACGCAACACATACCCCGTCATATCCGAACGCCTCCAATCACACCAAGCAAAAACAGATCACGCCACGCCATGACCCGTACAGCAGATATAAACTGTATCCAGTATAGAAGAGGGCCTCGGAATCACCGGATTCCAAGGCCCTCAACCCATCAACAGGTCACTACTTGCTCACATTAAATTTGAACTCGACGATGTCGCCGTCCTGCATGACGTAGTCGCGGCCTTCCTGGCGGAGCTTGCCCTCCTCCTTGATGGCGGTCATCGAGCCGTCGGCGGCGACGAAGTCGTCGTAGGAGACGATGTCGGCCTTGATGAAGCCCTTTTCGAAGTCGGTGTGGATCACGCCGGCGGCCTGCGGGGCGGTGAAGCCCTTGTGGATCTGCCAGGCGCGCACTTCCTTTTCACCCGCGGTCAGGAAGGTCTGCAGACCGAGCACGTCGAATCCGACGCGCGCCAGCTGGTCGAGACCGGATTCCTTGAGGCCAGCGTCCTCGAGCATCTCGCGGGCGTCCGCCTCGTCAAGCTCGGTCAGGTCGGCCTCGAACTGGGCGTTGAGGAACACGGCCGGCGCGGGGGACACGGAGGCGGCGAGCTTCGTCTTCAGCTCGTCGTTGGCGAGCTCGTTGTCGTCCACGTTGAACACGTAGATGAACGGCTTGGCGGTCATCAGGTGCAGGTCGTAGACGGAGTCCTTGTCGAAGCGGCCCTCGCGTGCCGCCTTGTCGAGCGTCTCGCCGGCTTCGAGAATCTGCTTCGCCTGCTTGACGGCCTCCATATATTCGGGCTCGATCTTCCTGCCCCTGAGGTCCTTCTCCAGTTTCGGCAGCGCGTTCTCGATGGTCTGCAGGTCGGCGAGGATCAGCTCGGTGTTGATGGTGTCGATGTCGTCGGCCGGGTCCACCTTGCCGTTGACGTGCACGATGTCGTCGTCCTCGAAGGCGCGCACGACCTCGCAGATCGCGTCCGCCTCGCGGATGTTCGCGAGGAACTTGTTGCCCAGGCCCTCGCCTTCGGAGGCGCCCTTGACGATGCCGGCGATGTCGACGAACGTCACGGTGGCGGGCACGATCTTCTCGGTGTGCACCAGCTTGGCGAGCACCGGCAGACGGTCGTCCGGCAGCGGCACGACGCCCGTGTTCGGCTCGATGGTGGCGAACGGGTAGTTCTCGGCGAGCACGTTGTTGCGGGTCAGTGCGTTGAACATGGTGGACTTGCCGACGTTCGGCAGTCCGACGATTCCGATAGTTAGAGACATGCCCTCCAGTCTAAGGGCGAAAGCGACAACGCGGGTGCAGGGACGCGCATTGTTCGGCGTCGTGTCGCCGTGGGGGCGAGGACTCGGGAAACGCCGTCCGGCATCCTGTGTCCAGAACCGAGTTCGGAGTATCTGATAGCGGGGTATAAGCAATCTTCATAGCGGTGCTTGACGGTATTGCGTGCCATGCCGACAGAAATGGATGATGGTGCAACTGAAAACCGTTGAAAACACTAGTTTTCTTTGGGTTGTGCTATTTTTCCATGATTGTTCCGGCTTCAAGCAGCGCGCAAGCGCTTGTGAGAATTTGGGCATAAATGTTATGTATTTGGTAGAAACGGCTTGTCTGCTCTCCATTATTCTTATGGGTAGCAAACGGATTCGCCCCCGACCGGGCGGACTCCGATCCGGTTCCGCGAGATGCGTCGAGCCCGCCGGAGACGAGAAGAGAAGAAACGAACCGCAAGAGAGAATCGCACACCGCGAACCACACATGACCATGACATCCATGCAAACCACAATCAGGGAAGGAGGGCGGCAGTGAGCTGGGAAGTCATCCAACAGGCGCTCCCATTGTTCGAGAAGGCGTTCGTCCTGACGCTCAGGCTCTCCGCCGTCAGCGTCGTGCTCGCCACGCTGCTCGGACTCGCGCTCGCCCTGCTGCGCGAATACCGCGTACCCGTCCTCGCCCAGATCAGCACCGTGTTCCAGGAGCTGTTCCGCAACACCCCGCTGCTCATCCAGCTGTTCTTCCTGTACTACGGGCTGCCGTCCATCGGCGTGAAATGGAGCGCCGAGACCTGCGCGGTCGTCGGCATGTCCATCCTGGGCGCCGCCTACATGTGCGGCGCGTTCGAAGGCGGCTTCACCGGCATCCCGCGCGTGCAGAACGAATCCGCCCGCGCACTCGGCCTGTCGCCGCTGCAGATGATTCGCCACGTCACCCTCCCGCAGGGACTGACGCGCAGCGTGCCCGCCGTCGCCGCGAACGTGATCTTCATGGTCAAGGAGACGTCCGTGTTCACGGTGATCGCCGTGCCGGAGCTTACCAACACAGCCCGCGACCTCATCGGCATGTACTACCGCAGCGACGAATACCTGTTCATGCTGGTCGTCGCCTACGCGATCATCCTGATCCCGTTGTCCGTCATCCTCACGCTCATCGAAAGGAGGGTCCGCCGTGGAACCTTTGGCGATAACTGACGCCGCGGGCGCCGCGTACGTCACCGCGGCCTCCGGTGCGAGCGTCATCTTCACGGGCGACAACTTCGTCCGGCTGCTCTCGGGCCTCGGTACCTCGGTGACCGTGGCGGGCCTCGCGCTCGTCGTCGGCATCCCGCTGGGCATCGTGCTCGGCGCGCTACGCATCCTGCGCAACCCGGTCCTGCGCGCCGTCCTGCGCCTCTACCTCGAGTTCTTCCGCATCGTGCCCACGCTGGTCATCCTGTTCCTGTCCTACTACATCCTGCCGCGCGAACTCGGCGTGCAGGTGGACGGCGTGACCGTCGCCGTCGTCGCCTTCGGCCTGTGGGTGGCGGCGGAGATCAGCGACATCGTGCGCGGCGCCCTCATCTCCGTGTCCGACCATCAGGTCGACGCGGGCAAGGCGCTCGGCATGAACGGGCTGCAGATTCTGTGGTACGTGCGCATCCCGCAATCCATCAACCTCATGGTTCCCGCCACCATCAACCTGGCCGCCCGCGTCATCATGACCACATCGCTGCTGCTGCTCATCAGCGTCATCGACGTAATCACCGTCGGCCAGCAGATCATGGAGGCCAACCGCATGACCCACCCGGACGCCGCCTTCTGGGTGTACGGATTCATCTTCTTCCTGTATTTCATCATCTGCTGGCCGTTGGCGATGATCGCCAAGGCCTTGGAGAAGCGAGCCAAGGAGCGTAACAATGGCTGAAACGCAACCCCTCACCAACAAGACCGCCGCGGGGGAGAACGAGCCGCTGCTCTCCGTGCGCCACCTGCGCAAATCCTACGGCGACCACGAGGTGCTCAAGGACGTGAGCTTCGACGTCAAGCGCGGCCAGGTGCTCGTCCTGCTCGGACCGTCCGGCTCCGGCAAGTCCACGCTCATCCGCTGTCTCAACGGTCTGGAGACCATTCAGGGCGGCGAGATCCGGTTCAAGGGCGAGGTCGTGCCGAACAACAGCGAGAAGGCGTGGCGTCGACTGCGCAACGAGATCGGCATGGTGTTCCAGAGCTACGACCTCTTCCCGAACCTCACGGTCGCGAAGAACATCGAGCTCGGCCCCACCAAGGTGCAGAAGCGTCCGAAGGCCGAGGTCGACGCGCAGATGGACAAGCTCCTCGCCGACGTGCAGCTTTCCGAATACAGGAACGCGTACCCGCGCGAGCTGTCCGGCGGCCAGAAGCAGCGCATCGCCATCGTGCGCGCGCTCGCCATGAACCCGGAGCTCATGCTGTTCGACGAGGTCACCGCCTCGCTCGACCCGGAGATGGTGCGCGAGGTTCTCGAACTCATGCTGCGTCTCGCCAAACAGCACATGACGATGATCGTCGTCACGCACGAGATGGAGTTCGCACGCCGCGTGGCCGACACGGTCATGTTCCTCGAGAACGGCGTGATTCTCGAACGCCAGTCCGGCTCCGACTTCTTCGCGAACCCCGAGACCGACCGTGCGAGGAACTTCCTCGACAGCATGTCCCCGGTCGGCGACGAGTGAACCGTCTGCCGCACCCATCAGGATTTACCGATTCCACCAACCAATTAAGAGAGAGGAACCCATCATGTTCAATCTGAAGAGGATCGCCGCCGGCGTGCTCGCCGCGGCCACGCTGATCTCCGTCGCCGCCTGCGGCAACGGCCCCGACCCGGCCGCCGGCGGCTCCTCCGCGTCCGGCCAGCAGGGCCAGACCGTCGAGCAGATCAAGAAGGCGGGCACCATCCGCATCGCCACGTTCGGCGACCTGCCGCCTTACGGCTACGTGAAGAACGACGGCACCCGCGCCGGCTACGACGTGGCCCTCGGCAACCAGATCGGCAAGGATCTGGGCGTGAAGGTCGAATGGGTGCAGGTCAACGCGGACGGCCGCGTCGACTCGCTGAAGTCCGACAAGGTCGACCTGGTGCTCGCCAACTTCACCGTCACCGACGAGCGCAAGCAGGTCGTCGACTTCGCCAGCCCGTACATGAAGGTGTCCATCGGCGTCGTCTCCCCGGACAAGGCGAAGATCACCAGCGCCGACGACCTCAAGGGCAAGGATCTGGCCGTGACCAAGGGCACGACCGCCGAGACCTACTTCACCCAGAACTACCCGGATGTGAACCTGCAGAAGTTCGACTCCAAGACCCAGCAGTTCCAGGCGTTCAAGGACGGCCGAGTCGCCGCCCTCGCCGACGACAACACCTACCTGTACGCGTGGGCCAAGGACAACCCGGGCTACACCGTCGGCATCAAGACCCTGGGCGACGAGTCCACGATCGCGCCGGCCGTGAAGAAGGGCAACAAGAGCCTGCTTGACTGGGTCAACAAGGAGATCAAGACCCTGAGCGACGACGGCTTCTTCGAGAAGGCGTACGAGAGCGAGCTCGCCCCGAGCTTCACCTCCGACATCAAGCCCGAGGACGTCATCATCGAGTGACGCCAAAGGCCGCATGACGGCATGACGGCATGACGACAAGGCGGCGGGAGACCAGTGGAAACCGGTCTCCCGCCGCCTTTTTCGCGTCATATTCTCTTCCGCATCCCGCGGGTGCCGTCAGGTCTGGCGTCTCCTTCGGCTTCGGCTCCCAGCCGACGGCAAGGTTCCGTCGGTGCGGCCGTGGCATAATCGTGGGCATGCGAATCGTCATCCAGAAAGTGTCCCAGGCGAGCGTCGACGTCGTCAACGAGCTCGGCACCATCGACCCCACGTTCGAGTCACAGCAGATCGGCCACGGCTACATGATTCTCGTCGGCGTATCCGACGCGGACGGCGACGCCGAAATCGCCTGGCTCGCCCACAAGGTGCTGAACCTGCGCGTCTTCGAGGACGAGCACGGCAAGATGAACCGCTCCATCCAGGACGTCGGCGGCGAGATCCTCTCCATCTCCCAATTCACGCTCTACGCGGACGTGCACAAGGGCAACCGGCCCAGCTTCATCAAAGCCGGGAAGCCGGAGCACGCCGACCTCATGTGGATTCGCTTCAACGAGGCGCTCCGGTCGGGCGGCATCCCGGTGCGCGAAGGCCGTTTCGGCGCGCACATGCGCGTCGGTCTCGTCAACGACGGGCCGGTCACCATCGTCATCGACACGGCGACCGACATGCCCCATAAGGCGTGAACCGCGGCGACGGTGATCGCGATTCTCCGTCGCCAGATTCTTCGAAAGGAAAAACTCTATGATTCCAGTCATCGACATGACGGACATCGACCTGTCCGGACTCGACCTGTCCGTCTTCGACCGCATCGCACTGTGGTACGGGAGCCTTCCGTCCGAGGTGCGGACGTGTCTGAGCGTCGCCATCGGAGCGGCCATCGCCTACGTGGTGTTCAGAATCGTCGTCAGGCTCATCAAGGGCATCATCGCCTCGGTCATCGCCGCCGTGCTCGCCTTCCTGCTGACCACCGTGCCGGGCAACATGCTGCTCTCCCAGGCGTACGACCGTGTCGAACAACAGGTGACGACCACCCTCAAGCAGTAAGAGGAAGGTCCATCCCGGCCCATTCCTCCGCACCCATCCTACGGGGTGCTTGGTGCCTCATGCGGTCCGGTGCGCGGCCATTGCGTATGATGGGGTGACAGCGCGGAAGGAGAACACGTCATGGCGGTGCCCGAAATCGAACGCCGGTGGATCGGCAAGTTCCAGGAGAACCTGTCGATCATACGCAAGGTCGCCGGATGGACCACGCAGGAGCTCGCCGACGAACTCGGCGTGGCCCGCCAGACGGTCTCCAACCTCGAGACCGGCAAGACGCCGATGAGCAAACTCCAATATCTGGCCCTGCGCACCGTGTTCAACGCGGAAATCGCCGAACACGACAATCGCGACCTCGCCCGTGTCATCACGACGCTCGTCGACGAGCCGCTGCATGGTGACGACCCGACGGACACGACGGATACGGCGTCAGGAAGCGTAGCCGCCGGTGACGGAGGGGAAGTCGGCACCGATACGGCCGTCGGTCTCCGTGCGTCCGCCGCGACCGCGCAAACGCGACCCCATTACGGGGCAGGCAGCGGCGTCGCAGACGAAGCCGCTGCCTCGCGCATGTCGCCCGGAGCCGCCATGCGCATTCTCACCGTCATCACCGGCGCACTGGCCAGCGGCGCGGCCGCGGGCGCGCTCGCGTTCCTCATGTTCCCCGACGGCGGCCTCGGCAAACGCTGATCCGGGCGTTGAGGCCGGTGGAACCAAGCCACGCGTCTATAGTCCGAGAATCTCCTTCTTCTTCGCCTCGAACTCCGCCTGCGAGAGGATGCCGGCGTCCAGCAGCTCCTTGAGTTTCTTCAACGCGTCCAGCTGTTCGTCCAACGACAACGCCGGAGTCGGAGTAGGGGAGTGCGATGCGGGCGCCGTGGGTGCCGTCGACGGGGCGGCGGTCGGCGTAGGCGGCACGGGTTGCGTGACAGGGGCGGCGTTCATCGGATTGATGGCCTGCGCCATGTTCATGCCGAGCAGCATGCCGCCGTCGCCGAACCCGTGTTCGCCGATGCCGGCCGCGATGCGCTGCTGCGCGGCCATATTCCCCGCCTGTGCGGATACGCCCTCGTAGGCGGTCACGTCCATCCGGTTCGACGAGAAGCGCTTCACCAGTTCACGTGACTCGTCCGTGAATTCGATGCTCTCGATGCCGACATTGGTCACTTCGAATCCGAAGCGCTTTCCCCATGTGCCTGCGTTCGCGGGGTCGGCGCGCACCGTGCGTGCGATCGCGTTCGACTGGGAGGGCAGCTGGGAGATGCGGTATTCGTCGGACAGCGAGTTGACGGCGACGCTGAACGACTGGATGAATTCGGATAGGATCTGCCGTCGGGCGCCCGGATCGTCGAACGAGTACGAGGTCACGTTCGCCGGTACGAAATTGCGCACGAAACGCACCGGGTCAGTGACCTTGAGCGACAGGGCGCCGCGGGCGCGAATCTCCAGATCGGTGTCGTAGAAGCGATCGTGGTAGACGAGTGGCGACGGCGTGCCGAACTTCACGCCGCGGATTTCACGCAGGTTGATGAACGCCACGTATTTGGTGACGCCTGGCTGGCCGCCGAACGTGAACCGTTCGGCCACCTGGTCGACGAGCGAGCCGAATCCGTCGCCTGCGAGGATGCTCTTCTCCCCGTTGCGGTATTCGTAGCCGCCGGGCTCGCGGATCACGTTTTCAATGCCTGACTGGCTGAAGATGAACGCCGCCGTGTTCTCGGGCACGTAGATACGCGAACCGTTGGTGATCACGCCTTCCGAACCGGAATCGTTCGACCCGCGTCCGTTGTTCGTGCCGCGGGGAACGCCGGGGGAGACGACCGTGTGCTCGGCGAACGGTCCGGCGGTGATGATGTCCTTCCACAGATCCGCGAACGTGCCTCCGAGGGCACCGGAGAACGCTCTGATGATTGCCATGTTCGATGGTTCCTTCCGTCTGGTGATATACGGGAAGTTCCCGTGGCGGTCGGTGCTCCGTCACGGGAACTTCAGGATTGGGGTTGCTTGGTCGATCGAGCCGATCCGGTTGAACGGCGCTCTGTCACCTGAGGCGGGTCTGGCGATCGCAGTACGGGCACTGCACGGTCTCGCGACGTGCCCCGGACAGCGGTGCTCCGCACCCCTCGCATACGCCCGTCGACTTCGATTCGGGGACTCCGAGACCGTCGCGGAACGCGCCGAACGTGTCCTTCAGCGTGCCGGCGAGTTGCTCGGTGCCGGGAATCGCCCGCGAAAATTCGGGTTTGCGTTCGCTTTTGATGATGTCGATCAGTCCCATATCCGCTCCTTGGCTGGTTCCGGACTCACTGCAATGTGGCGAGTTTCTGATTGATGCGGGTCTGCACTTCGATGAAGTACTGCTGGTCCTCCGGGCTGAGCGTCGACTCGTCGATCTGGTCGAGCTTCTGCGCGGTATCCGTGTACTGCTGCAGCCACTTGGTGTAGTCGACGAGCATCGAGGCTGGTCGGCCTTCCGAATCGTACTTGTTCATGAAGTCGACGTACCCGTTCATGGTCTGCTCGTAGCTGTCCATCGCCGTCTTGAAGTCGGAGGAGGGGGACGCGCCGGACTGGTCGCCGGACTGGTCGGAGGAGTCCGTGCCGGAGTCGGTTCCCGCGGACGTGTCCGACGGGTCGGAGTTCGAGGCGGCGTCGTCCGAGGAATCGTCCGGCGGGTAGATCGTGATGTCCATGACGTTCTTGTTGTATTCGTTCACCGCGATATGCACGCTGTAGCCGTCGCTGTTCTTGCCGTTGAACGCTGTTTCCGTCTTGGTGTAGTCCACGGTGAAGCCCTTCTCCTGCGCGGAGGCGACATAGGCGGAGTATTGCGAGGCGTTGGTGTCGCACACGGACACGGAGAACACGCTGGAGCTCTCGCTGTCAATCGCTCCGCTTGTGGATTCCGGCTTGGGCAGCTGGGTGGCGAGTCCGGTCGTCGGCCATGTGAGTTCCTTGCATGTGACCTGCTGGGACTTCCTGAACGATTCCTCCGAAGCGGCACGGTCGGCTTTCTCCTGGAAGCCCGCGACCAGGACGTGCACGCCGCCGCAGACGAAGGCGGCCACGGTGAGCCCGACCGCGATCCATGCGAGGAGTCTGCCCTGGACCTTGCCTCCCTTGCGCGTGACGTATACGGAGAACCCGGACAATAGCCCGCTGAATACGGCGAAGGCCAGAAGATCGGACCATTCCTTGAGGCTCGTGAATGCTCCCATGAGGAACAGGGCACCGATGACGATGGCGGTTATCGCCAGCTTGGACGTCTTCTTCGTCGGCTTCGCGGCGCCGACGCCGCTTCCCGTGGCGGGAATGACGGGAATCGCCGGTCCTTGTCCCGACGACGAGGCGGCATCGTGGCCGGCGGCTTCTCCCGGCGTCGGAGCCGGCAGCGCTGATGCGGCCGTGTCAAGCGACGCATAGAATTCGCTGGCGCGCTTGCCGGCGCCGTCGCCTTCCGCGGTCAGTAACGCCGCGGTGCCGCCTTGGGCGGTCGGCGTCAGCCGTAGCGTGAAGCGTGCGTCCTCGTAGTCGTGGAAGGCGATGGTTCCGGTCGACGCATCCTCCGAATCCAAGGTGAACGTCGCGCCGGTGGACAGCTGGTCGTGCGCGGCTTGGAAGACCTGCTGCGGTGCCGCCTGATAGATGCGGTCGGCGGTTGGCGTCTGAGGCATGGGCGTCGTCGTTGTCGCGTCGCCGCCGTCATCTGCGACGGTGGGGGTGGCGACGGATTGCAACGGTTGCGTCTCCGGTTCCTGCGGCGATGCGGGAGATGAAGCTGTTGGTTGGATCTGCGGGTCGTTCGGATCGGTCATGGTTATCCCTTCTTTCTCAGCAGCAGCATGGTGATGGTCGATGCGGCGAGGCCGGCGAAGGTCACTGTCAAACCGACCGCGATGGCGGTTCTCCAACGTTCGCTCATGGTTCCCTTCCTTCCCGTGCACAACATGCCGTCATACGACTCTCTCAATGTAATCCAATGTGAAAACGTAATCAAATTAGCAATATGTCACTAAACTGGCACCATATGGATTGAGATCGTTGCGACGATTGGCCGGACGGCAGCCGTGCCTCCATCATCGTGGGCGGTGCGTGGCGCGCCTCAGTCGCTGACTGAAATGCTGTGGAAAAAGGAGCGGAACGGTATCGCGCCGACTCGCGACCGACCAATCCGGCCGATAAGATGGAGACCCACGGCCTCGACGGCGCCGATCCGTTCAACTCCCGTCTGAGGCAGCGTGCCGTCGATGACTACAACCACGCGGTGGAACGCTATGAGAAGGCCGCGGAGGAGCTGTGCTGCAGTGGAATCGTGCACTAGCATCGTGAAGGAGACATGATCGTGAAGGAGACAAGGCGATGAACGACAAGGGCGGCGAACGGCATCTCACCGAGGAGCTGCTGGAGCGGTTGCTTGCCAGCGACAGCATCGACGCGTATCTCGACGAGGAACGACCTCGCGATCACGAGCTCGTCGACTACCTGCGGTTCCTGCTGGACCGGCACGGATTGAAACGTGCCGACGTGGCGCGCGGCTCCGGCATCAATCCCACCGTCGTCTACGACGTGTTCTCCGGCAAGAGTCGTCCCGGGCGCGATCACGCGATCCGTCTCGCGTTCGGCCTCGGCTGCGACTTGCGCGAGACGCAGCGGCTGCTGCGGCTGGCGGGTGTATCCGAACTGTGGTGTCGCCAGCGAAGCGACGCGATCGTCATCTGGTGCGTGAGGCAGGGACTCGATCTCACTGCCACGGACGACGAACTCTATCGTCTCGGCGAGCCGACGCTCACGCCGCAGGACTGAGACGGGAGACGGGGACGGCCGTATGGATGACATGCAGACCCTGCACGCCATGGGACTGGACGATGCCTACCATGTCGAGCGCACGCTCGCCGACGGGCCGTCCGGCATCACCGAACTCGTGACGTTGGATGGTGCCGGCCCGTTCGTGCGCAAGAAGATTCCCCTGCGCCTCGCGCGTCGGCGTCTCTGGTCGACGCTCGCCGATTGCGTCTCGACGCGTCTGCCCCGTGTCGAGGCGACGTACGAGCTTCCCGACCGGTTCGTGGTCGTCTACGATTACGTGCCCGGCGTCACGCTCGACCGATACATGTCCGAGCACGGACGGCCGGACACGGCCGAAGCGGTCCGCATTGTCCTCCAACTCGCCGAGGCCGTCGACGAACTGCACGCGCACGGCATCATCCACCGTGACGTGACGCCCGCGAACATCGTCGTCGCCAATGACGGAGCCCATCTCATCGACTTCGGCATCGCCCGCGAGCGCGGCGGGAGCGCGGGTGATGAGGGCGCGCGCACCCGTGACACGACCACGCTTGGCACATGGGGGTATGCGGCGCCCGAACAGTACGGGTTCGCGCCTACCGACGCCCGTACCGACATATACGCGATCGGGCGTGTGCTCGGGTTCATGCTCACCGGCGTGCAGCCGACGGATGACGCCGCGACGGAACGGTATGGGCGTCTGCTCGGCGATCCGTCGGTGACGCCGCCGGCGTTGCGTGCTGTCGTCGACAAGGCGTGTGCGTTCGAGCCGAGCGCGCGTATGCGGACCGTGCGCGAACTGCGCGACGAGCTGGAACGAGCGGCGGCAGTCGCATCCGCCTCCACCGTCTCCGCTGCCGCGTCTTTTGCCGCTCCGGTCGTCACGGAGCGGCGCGCGACGGTTCCACGCCGTGTCGTCGCGTGGATCGCCGCCGGTCTCGTCGCGCTGCTGCTCGCCGCCGGCGTCGGTTATGCGGCGATGCGCCTTCATGCCGGTGACGGGGCGTCATCGTCATCGTCGTCACGTCAGTCGGCCGGCGGTGGAGCGTCCGGCGGCGGCGCGGCCACGGGCGGCGGCACCGGTTCGGACGATTCGACCGGCGGCACGACCGCCGTGGAGCGCAATCCGCTCGAACTCGTCGAATCCGGCTGGTCGGCGGAAAACGGATACGTGGAATACGCGCTCGCGCTGCGCAATACGGATACCGCGCACGCCGTGCGATTCCCCAAGGTCACGGTCACCGGCCGCGCCAGGGACGGCTCCGTCATGTTCGCCGACACTCCCGTCTTCCCGATCGTCTTCGCCGGTGAGACCGCGTACTTCAGCGGGCAGAGCGGCGACGGCGAGAAACCCGCGGACGTCGAATTCACGGTCGAATCGCCGTCATCCGACGACATCGTCGACGCGGGAGGCTCCGAAACGTACAGCGTGCACGACGTGAAGGAGAGAACGGTCGATTACGGCGGCGTCACGTTCGGCGGTGAAGTCACCACCGACCGCGACGATGACGACGGCGACGACATCTACACGGACGGTATCGTCGTGACGCTCGTGCTCAGGGACAAGACGGGACGCATCGTGTTCGGACGCAGTGAATACGTCGCGAAACCCGCGGTGGGGAAGACCCGCGCATTCTCCATCGAGGCCTACGGGCTGCCCGCCTACGCGTCCTACGAGATCCACGCACACACCGCGTGAACGGGCATGCGGCATACAATGGGCCGCATGACGGACATGGATACGGAGGAACGGACGGACGCGCGGGAACGCCGTGCGCCGACGGCCATCGAAGTGCGCGGCGCACGCGTGCATAATCTCAAGGGCATCGACGTGGACGTGCCGCTGAACGCGCTCACCGGTGTGGCCGGCGTCTCCGGATCGGGCAAAAGCTCGCTCGCGCTGGGCGTGCTCTACGCGGAAGGCTCGCGCAGATACCTGGAGGCGCTGTCCACATACACGCGCCGGCGCCTCACCCAGGCGACGCGCGCGCAGGTCGACGACGTGCGCCACGTGCCCGCCGCGCTCGCCCTCCACCAGCGTCCCGCCGTGCCCGGCGTGCGCTCCACGTTCGGCACGATGAGCGAACTGCTCAACAGCCTGCGTCTCCTGTTCTCCCGCTGCGGCTCGCACGTGTGCCCGCACTGCGGCGCACGCCACGAGCCCACGTTCGACGTGGCCGCCGAACTGCCCATCCGCTGCGGGGCGTGCGGCGGGACGTTCCACGGCCCTGGCGCCGAATCCCTCGCCTTCAACTCGGCCGGCGCATGCCCCACATGTTCGGGCACCGGCGTCATGCGCGAGGTGAACCTCGCCTCGCTCGTCCCCGACGAGTCGAAGACCATCGACGAAGGCGCCGTCGCCCCATGGGGCTCGCTCATGTGGGCTCTCATGGTTGACGTGTGTCGCGCGATGGGCGTGCGCACCGACGTGCCGTTCCGCGACCTCACCGACAAGGAACGCGACATCGTGTATCACGGTCCCGCCGTCAAGAAGCACATCCTCTACCGGTCGAAGAAGAGCGACGACTTCGCCGAACTCGACTTCACCTACTACAACGCCGTGTACACCGTCGAGAACGCGCTCGCCAAGGCCAAGGACGAGAAGGGGCTGAAGCGCGTCGCCCGCTTCCTCGAGGAGAAGCCGTGCCGCGACTGCCATGGCACGCGTCTGAGCGAAGCTGCGAGAGGCCCCGAAGTGCGCGGCCTGAATCTCGCCGAGGCGAGCGCCATGACCTTGGACGAGGCGGTCGCGTGGGTGCGCGGCGTGCCCGGCGCGCTGACCGAGGTGATGCGCCCGATGGCGACGAACATCGCCGAATCGTTCCTCGACGTGGCGAGGTGCCTGTTGGAGCTCGGACTCGGCTATCTCGCGCTCGACCGCGCCGGTGCGACCCTCTCCACCGGCGAGCGGCAACGCGTCCAATTGGCGCGCGCCGTGCGCAACCGGACCACGGGCGTGTTGTACGTGCTCGACGAGCCCTCGATCGGCCTGCATCCGGCGAACGTGGACGGATTGATCGGCGTGATGCGCGATCTCGTGGCGGACGGCAACACGGTGGTCGTCGTCGACCACGACGTGCGCGTGCTCGAGGCGTGCGACCATCTCATCGAGATGGGGCCGGTCGCGGGCGCGGAAGGCGGCCATGTGATCGCGCAGGGCACAGTCGCCGACGTGGCGGCCGCGGGGGAGCGGGGGAGCCGCATCGCGCCGTTCCTCGCCGAATCGGGGCCGGAACGGGTGCGTGCACGCGTCGCCTCGGCCCGCATGTTCGACCTCGGACGCATTCACATGGAGACCGGGCCGCTGCACACGGTCAAACCCCTGTCCGTGGACGTGCCGCGCGGCCGTCTCGCCGTGGTGACGGGCGTGTCCGGTTCCGGCAAGACCACGATGGTGCTGGAGTCGCTGATTCCCGCGTTGCGGGCGAACGCCGCGGACGGCGGCGTCGCGATGCCCGCGCACGTGCGCGCGGTCGAGGCGGAAGGCATCCGGCGCGCGAACCTCATCGACGCGACGCCGATCGGCGCGAACGTGCGCTCCACCGTCGCCACCTACGCGGGCATCCACGACGATCTTCGCCGCGCGTTCGCCCGCACCGACGAGGCGAAACGAGGCGGCTGGAAAGCCGGCGACTTCTCGTACAACACCGGGCGGCTGCGCTGCCCCACATGCGACGGTACGGGGTCGATCTCGCTCGACGTGCAGTTCCTGCCCGACGTGAGCATCGACTGCCCCGACTGCCGTGGCTCGCGCTATGCGCCCGCCGCCGCGACCGTGCACCGCGTGGGGCGGGACGGGCGCGCGCTCACCCTGCCGCAGCTGATGGCGATGAGCGTCGACGAGGCGCTGGACGCGACCGGCGACATGCGCAAAGTCCATGCACGATTGGAGACCCTGCACGATCTGGGACTCGGCTATCTCACGCTGGGCGAGCCGACGCCCGCCCTGTCCGGCGGGGAGGCGCAGCGGCTCAAGCTCGCCGGCGAGATGGGACGCGCCCAGTCGGACGCCGTGTTCGTGTTCGACGAGCCGACCATCGGCCTGCACCCGTTGGACGTGCGCGTGCTGCTCGGTGTGTTCGACCGGCTCGTCAAAGGCGGGGCGACCGTCGTCGTCATCGAGCACGATCTCGACATGATCGCCAATGCCGACTGGATCATCGACATGGGTCCCGGCGGAGGCGCCTCCGGCGGGCGCATCGTCGCCACGGGGACGCCGGACGGGATCGCCGCCGATTCGGCAAGCGTGACCGGCCGGTACCTGCGGTGACGATCCCTCGACCCGCGCTTGTCCGCGGAATCGTCCGCCATGCCTGATGCGCATGCCCGGTGATGGGCCGCGGGCATTGGCGGAACGGACGGAACCGCGGTTCAATGGGCTCGCGTATCAGGACAGACGAAAGGACGGAATCATGGACGGTTCGGAACACGTCGATATGCCGACGCGTACGCTCGGCACGGGGGCGGCGGCGCTGGAGGTCTCCGCGATCGGTTTGGGCTGCATGGGGTTCACGATGAGCTGGCCGCCGTTCCTGCCGCACGACGAGTCCATCCGCGTGATCCGCAAGGCGTACGAGATGGGGGAGCGGTTCTTCGACACGGCCGAGGTGTACGGGCCGTTCGCCAACGAGGAACTGGTCGGTGAGGCGTTGGAGCCGTTCCGCGACGACGTGGTCATCGCCACGAAGTTCGGTTTCGCCCTGCACGGCGGATTCGGCGAGAGTGAAGGCGAGGCGTCATTGGACGCTTCGGGACGCGTGCAGCAGACCGACTCGCGACCCGAGGCCATCCGCAAGGCCGTCGAAGGCTCGCTGAAGCGTCTGCGCACCGACCACATCGACCTCTACTATCAGCACCGCGTGGACACGAAGGTGCCAATCGAGGACGTGGCCGGCGTGATGCGCGAACTCATGGACGAAGGCAAGATCCTCCACTGGGGCCTGTCCGAGGCGGCGCCCGCCACCGTGCGCCGCGCCCACGCGGTGACCCCGGTCACCGCCGTGCAGAACGAGTATTCGATGTGGTGGCGCAAACCCGAGGAGGAGCTCATTCCCACGTTGGAGGAGCTCGGCATCGGCCTCGTGCCGTTCAGCCCGCTCGGCAAGGCGATGCTCGCCGGCCGGTTCGACGCGTCCACCCGATTCGCCGACGACGACTACCGCAGCAAGATCCCGCGTTTCGCTCCAGAACATATGGCGCACAACGTGGCGATGAGCGAATACGTGGAGTCCCTGGCCCGCGCCAAAGGCGTGGCCCCGGCGCAGATCGCGCTCGGATGGCTGCTCGCCCAGAAACCGTGGATCGCGCCGATCCCCGGCACCAAGCATGTGGATCGTCTGAGGCAGAACATGGGCGGCGCGTCCGTCACGTTCACGGCCGACGAGCTCGCCGGCATCCGTGAGACCCTCGACGCCATCCGCATCGAAGGCGCTCGCTACGCGCCCGTGCAGGAGGCGCTCACCAACCGGTGATGCCCGGCCCGGACGTCGGTGAAAGGGATTCGCCGAGGGTGCAGCGAAGCGAGTACAGTAGCGTTTCGTGATCCAGAAGCATGCAGGAATCGGACGGGCCTCGGCCGACGCGAAATACCGGCAGATGACGCAGAGCCCCGTCAAACCGCTGATTCTGCGGTTGTGCATCCCGGCGGTCGTGTCGAACCTGGTGACCACCGCGTACAATCTCACTGATACGTTCTTCATCGGCCAGCTCGGCACCTCGCAGTCGGGCGCGATCGGCATCGCGTTCTCCATCATGACCATCCTGCAGGCGCTCGGCTTCTTCTTCGGCAACGGCGCGGGCAATTCGATGAGCCGCGAACTTGGCAAGCGCAACGACGAGCGCGCCTCCAAGTTGCTTGCCATCGGCTTCGCGGGAGCCGTGCTCTCCGGCCTCGTCGTGACCATCATCTGCCTCGCCACGCTGCGACCGCTGGTCGTGGCGTTGGGGTCGACCGAGACCATCGCCCCGTACGCGGTCATCTACTTGACGCCCATCCTCGCCGCCGCGCCGTGCGTGTGCGGCTCGTTCGCACTCAACGGCCTGCTGCGCTACCAGGGCCAGTCCGCGTTCGGTATGATCGGCCTCGTCACCGGCGCGCTGCTCAACTTCCTGCTCGCCCCGCTGTTCATCTTCGTGCTCCATATGGGCATATTCGGCGCGGGACTGGCCACCGGCATCTGCCAGACGGTGAGCTTCGTCATCCTCACCGTGATGAGCGCGCGCTTCGGCGTGCTCAAGCTGTCGCTGCGCAACTGCCGTCCGGATCCGCTGCTCCTGCGTGAGATCGCGGGCGGCGGCCTTCCTTCACTCGTGAGGCAGGGGGCCGGCTCGATCGCCACCACATGCGTGAACATCGCCGCCAACCCGTTCGGCGACGCGGCCATCGCCGGCATGGCCATCGTCATGCGCATCATGCTCGGCGCGAACTCCGTCATCATCGGACTCGGCCAGGGCTTCCAGCCCGTGTGCGGCTACAACTACGGGGCCGGCAAGTTCGCCCGCGTGCGCGAGGCCTACTGGTTCTGCGTGAAGCTCGCCACCGGCGTGCTCCTCGTGCTCGCTGTGGCCATCTGGACGATCGCCCCCCAGCTGGTCGAGATCTTCCGCTCCGATCCTGCCGTGGTCGCGGTGGGTGTCGCCGCCCTGCACTTCCAATGCGTGACAGTCGTGTTGAACGGCGTCAACATGATGGGCAACATGATCTCCCAGACGTTGGGCAAGACCGGCATCGCATCGTTCCTCGCCGTGTGCCGCACCGGCCTTTATCTCGCGCCGATCGTGCTCATCCTGCCGCATTTCCTCGGTGTGACCGGCGTGGAGGCCGCCCAGTCGCTGGCGGACATCCTCACCTTCGTCACCACCATCCCGTTCATGCGGCACATTCTCGGCAAGGTGCTGCGCTGAACCACACCATATCGGGGCGACGTCGGGCGCGGTGGTGGTCATGGTCCGTCGCTCCGCCGCGGGCGGAACACAGGCGGCGGCATCCTTGCCGGCCGGTATGATGGCGTGACGTGTGTCGAAACGAGGTAAGCTAACCGTTATGAGCCTGATCGAGATGATGATCCTCGGATTCCTGTCCGAGAAGACCATGTGCGGCTACGAGCTGCGCAAGAAGATGGAGCAGTTACAGGGGGACATGCGCAAGTTCAGCGACGGCGCGGTCTATCCGGCGACCGGCCGTCTCGCCAAGGCGGGGCTCATCTCCGAGCAGACGGATGTGCGCGACGGCCGCCAGCGCCACCTGTTCACGTTGGAGCCGGCCGGACGTGAGGCGCTCATCGAGGCGTTGAAGAACGCGGACGGATTCATCCTCACCGACTTCAATCGTTGGCGCGTCGTGCTCACCTTCCTGTCCGTCGTGCCGGACAAGGCCGACCGCGACGCCGTGCTGCGCCGCCGTTACGACCTGCTGTCGCGCGGCGACGTGCACTTCTTCTACTGCGACGCCGGCAATCCGCTGTCCATCGACCATATCGACGATCCCTACCGCAGGGGCCTCATCACCGTGCATGACGCCTCGGTCGCCGCGGAGCTCGAATGGCTGCGCTCGATGCTCGGCATTGCTGGCTGAGAATCCTGAGAATCACCGGGAGCTGATATAAATCGGACATCGTGTCGTCTGTTCCGAAACGCAAGAACAGACAACACGGTGTCCATTTAGTCTTTCACGGCATCTTGGGATGCAATGGGACCGCTCAGCGCCTCCAGCGGCGGCGGTGGCTGATGATGCGCTTGCCGCCGACGCCCGCCTTGCCGTTCGGACCCCACGGGCCCCGCGCCTCGGCCTGGAGCTGCTTGAGATGGTGCTTCATGGCGAGCAGCATGATGTGCGTGTCCTCGAGGCCGAGGTGGCGTTCGGCGTCGTCCTCGCGCAGTGCGCCCTGGCGCTTCGCGTACGCGTCGAGGCGGTTGTCGCCGTCGGGGTGCTCCTCGCTGGGGATGGAGCCCTCGTCCCACAGGCGGCTCATCGGCAGCGTGTCGATGATGGTCACGTGGCCGTTGCGGTACGCCTCCGCGTAGCCCTTCACGTTGAGCATGAAGAAGCTGTGCTCGAACGTGGCCATGTGCGCGACGAACGGCTGCGCGGTCAGACGCCTGAGCAGGTCGGCCTGCGCCTCGGCGTCCTCGTCGAACATCGGGTATGCGGCGCCTACACGCTGCTTGATGTCGATGCCGGTCAGCTGGATGATGAACGGGTTGCCGTGGCGCGCCGCCTCGTCGGTCACGCCGAACGAGAACCGGTGCTGGTCGTACGCGTCGCCGCCCTCGTAGTAGTCCTTGTCGTACTCGTAGCCGGTGGGCGCGTCCGCCGGACGGGGCGAGCGCATGTTCATGTATTCGAAGCCCACGTCGATGATGTACGTACGGTACGGTTCGGTGCCGTTGGTCTCCAGATCGATGCCCATCACCTTGTCCACGTCGCGGCCGGGCAGGAACACCTCGCGCCAGTAGTCCTTCGGGCGGTCCGCCTCGCGCGCCGCCACATGCTCGGCGGCCGCGTGGCGGGACTTCTCGAAGCGCGCCTCGGGCACGGCGGTCTCGTCGCGGTTCACCTGTTCGATGGACGGCACGGCGGGATTGTCGTCGTTGATGACCGGCTGGCCCTCGATGAGATAGTCGGTGCTGCCTTGGTCGGAACTCGATTCGATCGGCGCGGACTCGTCCGGACCCGCCTCGACGGAGCCGTTCCTCACCTCGTCCGCCTCGAACAGCGCGTGCTCGCGGTGCAGCCGCGCCGCCTCGCGCCTGGCGCGGTCGGCCTTGCGGCGTTCGGCGCGCGCGTTGACGATCTCCGCGGTACGGTCCTGGATGTCGTCGACGACCACGCCCTCCTTCGCGGGCGTGAGCACCGGCACGGTGACGCGCTGGCGGTCCTCGTCCTCGACGGTCCACAGGCCTTCGGCGATGCCGCGGTCGCGCAGCAGCGCGATCTGGTCGTTGAGGCGGCGGTCCGCATAGGCGAGCGCGCGCGGCAGGTCATAGCTTCTGATCCTGCGGTCGAAGTCGCGCATGAACGTCATGCTCATCTTCGCGATGATCGCCTCGAGCCGGTCGCGGATCGCGAGATCGGCCTTGAGCAGGTCGTGCGCGCTGGACGCGGAGCCCGCCTCGAAATCACCGGGGCCGGCCACGCCGATGCCGTGCTCCAGGTCGAGCGAACGCACCCACTCCCAGTCGATGTCGTTGTCGTCCGCGTCCTTCAACATGATGTACGACCACTGGCCGATGCTTTCCTTCGCCTCGTTCAGCCACGAGCGGTCGATCGTATTCCCACTGTTTTCCATGGTGTCTCTGCTGTTTTCTTCGCTACTCATACTCATCAGTCATATCCGCGGGGGACCATGCCCCGCCATCTCCATGGTAGCGCTCACGGCGGGCCTGAGGCGCAAATCGCCGGAAACAACAGGGAAACGGCGGGTGGCGGGACGACTCCGTTCCCTCGCCGCCCGCCGTTTCCGCCCGGGGCGTCCCTTGTTCAGCGCACGCCGCGCATGTCCTGCGGGCGGAACTGGTCGTCCGCGGTGAAGCAGGTGCGGTACGTCATCGCCATGATGAGGCCGTCGGCGACGAGCGTCAGCGCGGCGATCGCGGCGAATACGACGAACTGGTATTTCGCGGCCTCCAACGGATCCCCGCCCGCGATGACCTGACCGGCCATCATGCCCGGGATCGTGACGATGCCGCAGGAGGCGAGCGTCGCCATCGTCGGCAGCAGACCGAGCCGGATCGACGAGACGATGGACGGGCGGGCCGCCTCCCATGCCGTCGCGCCCAACGCGAGCAGCGTGTCGATCTCATCGCGACGCTCGTCCATGCTCTCGTAGAAACGGCTCAACCCCACGGCGAGCGCGGACACCGTATTGCCGAGCAGCATGCCGGTCAGCGGCACCACGAGCTGGGGCGCATACCAGGGATGGGGGCGCACGACGAGTTCGGTGACGATCGTGATCATGAGCAGCATCGTGATCGTCAGGCTCAGCAGCACCGGCCCCGCCAGACCCTTCGGCACGCCTTTGGCGCGCGACAGCACGATCTGCACGGCGGCGACGAGCATCACGCCGATCGTCGCGAACACAAGCCACGGATCGTCCGCGCGGATCACGAACCCGATGACGAAACCCATCGCGCACAGCTGGAGGAGCGCGCGGCAGGCCGACCACAGGAGCGACCGGCCGATGCCCATGCGCATGAGCCCGCTCACGCCGGCGGCGGCCGCCACCATCGCCATTGCCACGGCGAGTCCCCACACATCGATGTCGTACGCGTTGCCGCTCATGCCATCTCCCTTCCGTCCGCATCTTCATCCGCGTGCCCGTCCGATCCGGTCGGGAGCGTCCATTCCAGCGCGCCGTCGGCCAGCGTGGCGATGCGTGACGCGCGGCCGTCCGGCGGCCGGTGGCGTATGCGCACGATCGCCATGCCGCGACCCGCGGCGTATGCCATGATCGATGCGACCTTGTCCGCGTTGTCGTCGTCCAGACCGGCGTCCACCTCGTCGGCGAGCAGCACCTTCGGCTCGGTCAGCAGCGTCCGCGCCAGCGACACGCGCGCCGCCTGCCCGCCGGACAAGTCGTGCGGATGTCTCTCCAGGTCGATGTCGTCGCAGCCCATCGCGTCCAGCGTCCCGCGGATGCGTGCGTCGGACAGGCTGTCGCGCGCCTGCGCGGCGCCGTCGCGGAACAGGCGCGCGAAACGGGCGGCCAGGCCACGCCCGCCGTCCGCGGCTCCGGCGCGGGCCGCCAGCGTGAACGGAAGACGAATCGCGTCCGCCACCGTGTCGCCGGGCAGGACCGGCTTCTGCGGCAGGTACGCCACCTCGCGGCGCCAATGTTGCGGCGTGAACGCCGAGGAATCGCGGCCGGACAGAGAGAACACGCCCGAGGCATGCGGGTTGAGGCGGGCGAACGCGGTCAGTAGACTGCTCTTGCCCGAACCGGATGGGCCCATCAGATCGACGATCTCGCCCCGTCCGATCGAGAACGCGAGACCGGAGAACACCGTCTTCTCGCCGTCGGGGGAGGGGACGACGCACGACACCCGATCGGCGGTGAAAAGGGAAGCATCGTTTCGCATACCGCGCACGATAGCGCCGCGACCCCCGCAAGGACAACACGCACGCGTTTCTTAGCGGCTCCTAAGCCTGTGCGAGCTCTGATATAACCGTAAGAGGAACCACCGATATCACGAGGTGAACACGTATGGCAATCCCCGTATCCACGACCATCCCCCACGAAGGCGGCCCGTCGCGGAGCACACACGCCGCAGTGGCCGCGCACACCGCGCCCACTGCTCCGGAACGCCTGCTCCTTCCCGCCGTGCTCCTCATCGAGGACGACCCGAACCTCGGCGCCATGACCGCCGAGATGCTCTCCGCCGACTACCGCGCCGACTGGGCGCAGTCGACGGAGGAGGCGACCCGGCTCATGGCCGCGACACGCTACGACGTGCTCGTCGTCGACCGGCGTCTGCCCGACGGCGACGGCCTCGACCTCATCCGCATGCTGCGCGGCACCGGCGTCACCACGCCCGCGCTCATCCTCACTGCGCTCGCCGAAGTCGACGACATCGTCGAAGGCCTCGACGCCGGCGCCAACGACTACCTGACCAAGCCGTTCCACTTCGTCGAGCTCGAAGCACGCCTGCGCGCCCTCCTGCGCGGCTTCCACGCGCAGGCCAACGGCGTGATGGTCGGCGACTGGCTGCTCAAACCCGACGCCAACGTCATCGAGGATCCGGACGGAAAGGCCGTGCCGCTCACCGACGTCGAAACGAAGCTCCTCGCCGCGCTCGCCACTTCGCCCGACCACGTCTTCACCCGCGAGGAGCTGCTCGCCGGCGCGTTCTCGCCCGGAAGCGACCTCGGCGCCGTCGACGTGTACGTCTCCTACGTGCGCGGCAAGACCACGCGCCGCATCATCGACACCGTACGCGGCCGCGGCTACCGCATCGGAACCCCGGAAGGATGATCCCTCATGGCAACAAACAACGGGCGCGCGCGGCTCATCAGCCTGCGCATGACCATCGCGATGGCCGTCATCACCGTCATCGGCGGCGTGGTCTTCATCCTCGGCGTGCTGCTCGGCTCACGCCACGAATTCACCGAACGCGGTCTCGACCCCAACGCCATGAGCGTCACCGAACAGTTCGGCTCCGGCATGATGGTCATCGACACGAAGAAGGCCGTGGCCTTCACCCTCCTGTTCGTCGTCGGCGTGATCGCCGCGGTCGCCGTCGTCGGCCGATACTACGCGCGCAAGGAGGTCGAACCGCTCGAACGCGCCTTCGAACTGCAGAAGGACTTCGTCGCCGACGCCAGCCACGAGCTCAAGACGCCGCTCGCCGTGATCGCCACGCGCATCGACCTCATCGACTTCCGCCGCGCCCACGGCGGCGACATCGACGCCCCGCTCGCCGCGCTGCGCGGCGACGTCGACCGCATGACCGCCATCATCACCGACCTGCTCGTCGCCGCGCGCGGCGCCGTCAACGCCGAACCCGTCGCCCTCGCCGACGTGGCCGACCAATCCGTCGAGGAGGTGCGGCCTCTCGCCGAGACGCACGACGTCCACCTCGACGTGCGCGTCGACGGGGAACGCGGGCGCCTCGTCGTGCGCGGCAACGCGATCGGGCTTTCCCGGTGCCTCGTCGCCGTGCTCGACAATGCCATCGCCCACTCGCCCCGCGGGGCGAAGGTCGTCGTCTCGGTGGGCTACCTGCACGGCGGAAGGGCCGTGGTGCGCGTCACCGACCATGGCGGCGGCATCGGCGACGACCCCGAACGCCTGTTCCGCCGGTTCGCCCGAGACGACGACGGCACCGCGCACCAGGGCTACGGGCTCGGCCTCGCGCTCGCCCGCGACGTGGCGACGCGGTACGGCGGCGAACTCGACGTGGAATCCACGTCGGCGCAGGGCACCACGATGCGTCTCACCCTGCCGCTCATGGACGGTGAGGAGTAGCGTCCGACGTCGCCACCGCCTCCGTCTGCCCCGTGGACACGGGAGGCGTGATCGGCGCGATGACCGGCTGGCTCGTCGTCGTCAAGGTGCGTTCGCGCTTGGTCGCCACCCGCGCATGACGGACGAGGAGATTCATGGCCGTGGGGCCGGCACGTCGCCGATGGCGTGCCGGCCCCACGCGTTTTGCCGGTGATGTGCGCCGTCATCCTTCGGCCGGTGTGGTCGCCGTCGGACTCGCGCAATCCACGCCGGCGAGTTCGGCGATGCGGCGCACGAACGCGGCGACGGCGGGGGAGGGCTCGCGCGGATAGAGCAGTCCATAGGACAGTCCCACCGGTTCGGGCCATGCGACGGGCACGTTGACGAGCAGCGGATGCACGCCGTCCCACATCGGTTTGGAGACGAGCAGGTCGCCGGCGTCGGCCGCGTCGTTGAACGTATCGAGATCATAGTGGTCGATGTCCGTCAGCGTGACGCCGGGGATGGCGGACAGCAGTTCGCGGGCCGTGTCGTCGCCGCCACGCCGGCGTATGAGGATGCGGATGCGGGCGCCGGTGAGATCGTCGAACGTGATGACCGGGCGACGCGACAGCGCGTGGCCGCGCGGCACGGCGAGACAGAACGGTTCGAAGTCGAGCGCGAGCGTGCCGCAGGCGTGTCCCCAATAGTCGGCGTCGAACGCGGTGGAGATCATGTCCACCGTCTCGCCCAGGTGGGTGACGATCTCACCGATCGTCTGCTTGTCGTCGGGCAGCGACACGAGTTCGAGCCGGATCTGCGGATGCCGTCCCGCGTCGCGCTGCCACAGGTCGAGGATGCTCCGGCCCGGGCGCAGCATCGAGACGCCGAGCCGTACCGGCGTCGTGTCGGTGTCGCCGCGCCGCCGGGCGCGGTCCAGAATCTCCCCGCATCGGCGCATGACCGTGCGCGCGTCGCCGACGAACTCCTCGCCGGCTGGGGTCAACGTCACGCCGCTGCGCGACCGGTCGAACAGGACGATGCCGTACTCGCGTTCGAACGTGGTGACCTGCTTGGCGATCGCCGGAGTCGAGACGTGCAGGCGCCTGCCCGCCTTCGCGAAGCTGCCGGTCTGCGCGGCGGCGACCACCGCATCCAGTCTCCTGTCGTACATGACGTCTCCCTTCCCCGTGCCCGTCGTTCGGATTCGTCCTCTCCGGCATGAACGGCACTACGCTGAAAACCCGTATGAACCACAGGTTCATGCACAGTGAACCATAATCATATACGAGCCGGCGTATTCCAATGATTCGTCGCCCTACCATATACGACGATGAAACGAAACGTATACGACAATGAAGAACCCGCGAACCCTGCGGCACGGCGTTCGCCCATACCGGCCACCGCGGCGGCGTCCATCGCCTCGTTCCTCGCCGGCATGGACGTGCTCATCGTCAACGTGGCGCTGCCCACCATCGCGACGGACCTCGGTGGCGACATGGCCGTGCAGCAGTGGGTCGTCGACGGCTACACGCTCCTGTTCGCCGCCCTGCTCCTGTTCGCCGGTAGCCTCGCCGACCGGTTCGGCGCCAGACGCGTGTTCCTCGCCGGCGCGGCGTTGTTCGGCGCGGCCTCCCTGTTCTGCTCGCTCGCATGGTCGATGGCGGCCCTCGTGGCTGGGCGATGCCTGCTCGGCGTGGCATCGGCGCTGATCCTGCCCGCCTCCATGTCCCTGATCAACGAGGCGAACCCGGATCCGCGCAGACGCGCGTGGGCGCTCGCCCTATGGGGTGCCGGCGGCGCGTCCGCGTCCGCCGTCGGCCCGCTGCTCGGCGGCCTGCTCACGCCGATCCACTGGAGTCTCGTGTTCGCAATCAACGTGCCGTTCTGCATCGCGATCCTCGCCCTGGGCGCGCGCATCGCCCCCTCTCCGGCGCGCGCCATCCGCTTCGATCGGATCGGTCAGCTGCTGGCGCTGCTCGGCCTGACCACGCTGGTCGCCGGCATCATCGAAGTCGGCTCCGCAGGCCTCTCCGCGCCGAGAACGCTCATGCTGCTGGGCGTGGGCGTGGCCGCGTCCGCCGCGTTCGTGTTCTCCCAGACCAAGGTGCGCGCCCCGATGATGCCCCTCGAACTGTTCCGCGTGCGCGGCATGCAGGTCGCGTTGCAGATCGGCTTCATCATGATCTTCAACTGGTACGGCATGGTGTTCATCTGCACGATGTTCCTGCAGAATGAGCTCGGCATGGGCGCGTTCGCCGCGGGGCTCGTATTCGTGCCGAGCGCGTTCGTCACCATCGCCGGCAACCTGTTCGGAGGACGCCTCATCGCCGCCCATGGCGCTCGGTTCTCCATCACGCTGGGGCTGTCCGTCATGATCGCCGGGTTCGTCTTCGAGTTCCTATGCCCGCAGCCCATCCCCGTGTGGGCGGTCGCCACCGGCCTGAGCGTCGTTGGATTCGGCGCCGCCATCACCACGCCCGCCGCGGCCGGCGTGGTCCTCAGAAGCGTGGATTCCGCGCAGGCCGGCATCGCGTCCGCCATGTTCAACACATTCCGCCAGGTCGGAGGCGCCATCGGGGTGGCCGTGTTCGGTGTCGCCGCCACGTTCCTGCCCTCCCTCACCGTCTCCCTGCGGACAGTGTTCGCCGCCTCGGCGCTGCTGCTCGCCTACGTGCTCACCTTCGAACTGCTGCGCTGGCGCGAGAACTGACCGTCATCCGAAACCCGCAGACGTGCGCGGCGATGGCGGCGTGCCGTCGGCTCCGTCGTGTCCGATGCTCTGGATGACCTGCCGCAGCTCGGCGAGGAACGCGTCGGCCTGCGGGGTCAATGGCCGGCTCTTCTTCCATGCGATCGCCAGTCGGGTCCGCATGGGAGGGTCGAGCGGGCGGAACGCAAGCCCCGACTCCCATGACGTGTCCACGAGGCCCCGCGGGCAGATGGCGCAGCCGTAGCCCTCCTGGACGAAGCAGCTGGCGTTGTACAACAGGTTCATCGTGCCGACGATGTCGAGCTCCTTGTTGTCCGACCGATACCATCCGGAAAGGTCGCGGCGGTTGAGCACGCCTTGGGGGACGATGACCGGCACGTCGGCGAGGTCCCCGGCGCGGATGGATTCGTGCGCGGCAAGCGGGTGATCGTATCTCATGAGCAGCCCCATCGGGTCGCCGACGGGAAGCGGCAGGAAGTCATAGCGGCTCATGTCGGTGGGCTGCACGAGCACGCCGAAGTCGGCCAGGCCGTTGTCGAGCCGTTCGACGATGTTCTGTCCGTAGTCGTCGTGCAGCCGCACGCGGATTCGCGGACGCCGTTCGCGCAATCGCGTCGCGGCCCTCGCCACGACGCGCATCGCCGCGCTTTGCGCCGCCGCGATGTGGATGTCGCCTGCGATGTCCGCATCGGCGGTCATCTCGGCCCGCGTACGGTCGGCGAGCTCCACGATCTCCTGCGCCCGGCGGTACATGAGACGGCCCTTGTCGGTCAGTTCGAGCGAACGGGACCGGTTGCCTCGGACGAACAACGTCGCGCCGACCTCATCCTCAAGTTCCCTGATCTGCCGGGAGAGCGCCGGCTGGCTGATGCGCAGCACGTCCGCCGCGGCGCTCACTCCTTCTTCCTCGACCACGGCGAGGAAATTCCTCAGAATGCGCAGTTCCATGAGCGCCTCCTTGCCGTCACGAATCTTGTTTATATCCGATTATTGCATGTATTCTCAATCCAATGCTGCATTTGTAATGCAATTTCGTTGTTTTTACCATCGAGGGCAACAGTATGCAGGCGGCGGACTGTAATCGCCCCACGGTCCGTCCCGAGCCAACGCTTTCCAGGAAAGGACAACGGCAATGACCGCGAAACGCAATGTGATGCTGCTCATGGGCGCCGGACAGATCGGCATGGCCATAGCGCGCCGCATGGGACATGGCATGACCATCCTCATCGGCGACAGGAACCCGGACAACGCCCGGCAGGTCGCGAAGACCATGACCGATGCCGGATTCGACGCCCATGCCGTCGTCGCCGACCTCGGTTCGCGTGATTCCATCGACGGCTTCATCGCACAAGCACGCGGTTATGGCGACATCACGATGCTGGTCAACGCGGCCGGCGTATCGCCGAGCCAGGCGTCCATTGAAACGATTCTTGACGTGGACCTGTACGGCACCGCAATGCTGCTTGAGGAGGTCGGCAAGGTCATCGCGCCGGGCGGCGCGGGCGTGACCATCTCCAGCCAGTCGGGCCACCGCATGAGGCAGCTGACCGCTGAGGAGGACCGTCTGCTTGCCACCACGCCCGTCGACGAACTGCTCGGACTCGACCTGTTGCAGCCGGAGCGCATCGAAAATACGCTGCACGCCTACCAGCTCGCCAAACGCTGCAACGAGAAGCGCGTCATGGCCGAAGCGGTCAAGTGGGGCGAACGCGGGGCGCGCATCAACTCCATTTCGCCGGGCATCATCGTCACGCCGCTGGCCATCGACGAATTCAACGGTCCGCGCGGCGACTTCTACAGGAACATGTTCGCCAAATGCCCGGCCGGCCGCCCCGGCACCGCCGACGAAATCGCGAACGTGGCCGAACTGCTCATGTCCGACCGGGGCGCGTTCATCACCGGCGCCGACTTCCTTGTCGACGGTGGTGCGACCGCCAGTTATTTCTACGGTCCGTTGCAGCCGCAGGCGAATGTCAGGCGTTGACATAAGGAGGCAATAATGTCCAGTAATAATGCGGTGATCGTGTATTTCTCGCGCACCGGCGAGAACTATTCGGTCGGTGAGATCGAAGTCGGCAATACGGCCAAGGTGGCGCAGGCGATCGCCGAACGGACAGGAGCCTCGACCGTCGAGATCACGCCGGGCGAAGCCTATCCGAACGTATACGACGAAGCCGTGGCGCAGGCCACGCGCGAACGTTCCAGCCATGCCAGGCCGGCGTTCGCATTGGTGACGGGCGCAGGCGACGAATCGGATGATCCGGCGACGATGCTCGACTCGGCCGACACCATCTACCTCGGTTATCCGATCTGGTGGTCGGATATGCCGATGCCCGTCTACACGTTCCTCGAAAGCCGTGACTGGCATGGCAAAACCATCGCCCCGTTCTGCACGCACGAGGGCAGTGGTCTGGCCGATACGGTCACGTCGATCCGACGGACGGCGGCCGGATCGACCGTGCTTGACGGCATGGAGCTGCGTGGTTCGGCCGCGCAGAACGATGCCGATGTCACCGCGCAGACCGTCGCGGACTGGCTTGGATAGAGACGGGTGAGGATTGCCGTCGACTACGTCGACATGTCCCGGCAACAACGAAGCGTATGACAACAATGCAAAGGAGAACGACATGGCAGTGGGAAACATGATGAGGGCGGCGGTGTTCGTCGGACCGGGGCACATGGAGGTGCGTGAGGTGCCCCGTCCGGTGATCGAGAAGCCGGACGACGTGATCGTGCGCGTGGTCAGGGCATGCGTGTGCGGTTCGGACCTGTGGTGGTTCCGCGGCGTCTCGCAACGCCCGCACGGTTCGCTGACCGGCCATGAGGCCATCGGCGTGATCGAGGAGATTGGCTCCGATGTGCGGGGCCTCAAGCCTGGGGATCTGGTGGTCGTGCCATTCACGCACGGGTGCGGGCGCTGCGCGGCCTGCCAGGCAGGGTTCGAGGCGAACTGCATGAACGCCGAACCGGGCGGCAACGCCGGATACCAGGCCGAGTACATGCGTACGGCCAAGGCCGACACCGCGCTGGTCAAGGTGCCCGGCCATCCGAAATCATACGACGACGCGACATTGGATTCGCTGCTCACTCTGGCGGACGTGATGGCCACCGGCTACCACGCGGCCGTCTCGGCCGAGGTGCGCCCCGGCTCCACGGCCGTGGTGTTCGGCGACGGCGCGGTGGGCCTGTGCGGCGTATTGTCGGCGCGGATGCGCGGCGCCTCGCGCATCATCGCGATGAGCCGCCACGAGGACCGGGCCGCGATCGCCCGCGAATTCGGCGCGACCGACGTCGTGCCCGAACGCGGCGAGGAGGCCGTGGCGCGCGTGATGGAGCTGACCGACGGCGATGGCGCGGACGCGGTGCTCGAATGCGTCGGCTCGGCCCAATCCGTCGAGACCGCCGTGCGCGTGGGACGCCCGGGTTCGGTCGTGGGCCGCGTGGGCGTGCCGCATGATGCGGCCGTCGACCCGACCGTGCTGTTCTGGCGCAACATCGGGTTGAAGGGCGGGCCCGCGTCGGTCGCCACCTACGACCGAGAGGTGCTGCTGCCCGCCGTGCTCTCCGGCATGATCGACCCCGGTCGCGTGTTCACCGCCCGGTTCGACCTCGACCACATCCAGGACGCCTACGAGGCAATGGACGAACGCCGCGCCATCAAATCACTCATCGACATCAGCGAGATCTGAGGCGATCCGCGCAGTCGCCGCATCGCCTGGCTGACCCAGAACTCGGCGACGCGTGGTCGTTCGCGGTCCTGCCACAATCCGGACGGAACCGTGAACGCCAGCCATAACCGTCTATACGCGTGTCTTCCGCCCCGGCTAACGTCGGCGGCATGTGTTCCCTTCGTTGCGCCTCGTCACCGGACAACAACGCCCCGGTGTACGCGCCCGGCTTCATCTGACCGTGCGTGCCGGCATGTCCGCCACGTTCTCCCATTGAGGTGAGAACGTCCCACGTGCCGGCCATCGCAGTCGAAGTATGCCCGTTGTCGCACGGGGTCGCCCGTGCGACGTCAACGAAAGACCAGGAACATACATGTCCCATACCATCGAACCGGCCATGCCCGCCACGCCGCAGGCCGACCACCGCGAGAACGGCTGGAGGCGCCGAGTCTCCCTGCTGCTCGTCGGACAGGCGTTCTCCCTGCTGGGATCCAACATCGTGCAATACGCGCTGTGGTGGTGGATCGTCCTGCAGGAGAAGAGCGGCTGGTCCATGCTGCTCGCCACCCTGTTCGGCGTCGTGCCGCAATCCGTCGTATCGATCTTCGGCGGGTCGATGGCCGACCGCTACCGCCGCAAACCGCTCATCATGCTGCCCGACCTCATCATCGCGGCCGTCACCGTCGTCCTTTCGTTCGCCTTCGCGCACGGATGGGCGAACCTCGCCATACTGTTCGTCGTATTGTTCATCCGCTCGGCCGGCGGCGGCGTGCAGACACCCGCCATCCAGTCGTTCATCCCGGACATCACGCCCGTCGGCCGGCTGCTGCGCGTCAACTCCATCTACGGCATGATCAACTCGGCGAACATGCTCGTCGCGCCCGCCGTCGCCGCCGTGCTCATCAACGTGATGCCGTTATGGTCGATCCTGCTCATCGACGTGACCACCGCGGTCATCGGCGTCGGCTTCGTCGCGCTCATCCGCGTGCCCGCGCGTCCGCGCAAACAGGAAACGGGGAACGGTGCCGCGACGCCCGCGGAGGAACGTCCCAAGACCGGCGCTGCGGGCAATCCGCTCATGGCCGGAATCCGCCGCGCCTTCGCCGACCTCAAGGCCGGCCTCGCCTACGTGATGGGACGGCCGCGCCTCAAAGGCGTCGTGTTCGGTGACGCGCTCGCCAGCTTCGTCGTCGGCGCGCCGATGAACCTCACGCTCCTGCTCATGACCCGCGAATACGAGGGCATTGACCTGAACCTCGGGTTCGTGAACCTCGTCACCGCATCGGACAAGCTTGCCGCCAACGAGCTGAGCTGGAGCGGAGGCATGCTGCTCGGAGGCATGCTCATGTCCACGGTCGGTGTGCGGGTCGTGCGCGACAACGTGCGTGTGGTCGCGTTCGGCATCGGCGCGGTGGGCGTCACGATCGTCGGCCTCGGCGTCGCGCCCGGACTGCTTGCCTATCTCGTCATCAACATCCTGTGCGGCATGGCGTGGGGCATGTGCGTAGGGCCCCTGCGCACCGTCATCCAGACCGAATCCGACACGACGATGGTCGGCCGCGCGTTCGGTCTCGACACCACGCTCGCCACGTTCGCCATGCCGCTCGGCATGCTCGTGTTCGCGCCGCTCGCCGACATGATCCCCATCATCTGGGTGTTCGTCTCCAGCGGCCTGCTCGCCCTGCCGGTCGCCTGGTACGTGTTCGCGTCGACCCGCGACGGCCGATGAGCGGCGGTCCGATACGGTGCGACAATGGAGACCATGAGCGATTCCGTGATGCTGCGGCCCCTGCGCCGCGACGATTATCCCGCGCTCGTCGCGATGCTGCGGCGCATGTGGTACGCCGATCCCGCGATGGTCGACGACTGCGCGTCGAGGCTCGCCACGATCGACCTCCATCACTGTCTGTCCTGTTCGACCATCGCGACGGTCGCGGCGATGGACGGCGAGGCGGTCGGCGTGATTCTGGCCCGCGTCGACGCGGCCGCCCGGCGCGGGCGATTCACGCCGCTCAACCCGCATGTCCGCCGTGTGGTCCGGGAATCGTTGCCGTTGCCGTTCTTCGCCGACGGGCGACGCGGCATCCGTGACGCGCTCGGGCTCGTCGCCGTCGACCGTCGCCTCATGCGCGGTCTCGGATCGCGCTACGACGCCGAGGTGGTGTTGTTCCTCGTCGATGAACGGTTCCGCGGCAGGGGAGTGGGGCGCATGCTGTTCGACCATGCGATGGACCGGTTCCGCGCCGCCGGCGTTCGCCGGTACTTCCTGTTCACCGACACCACCTGCGACGTCGGCTTCTACGACCGTCGGGGACTCGTCATGCGCCGCGCCGAACGCGTGGACCGTCGCGACGGCACCGCGGACACGTACTACCTGTACGAGGGCGAGGCGTAGGCGCGCCGGTGCGAATCGTGGGACGCGGCGGGGCACGTCGTGACGCGGGAGCATATCCTTATGCGCGACATGCGCCTCCCCGTCCCGCGCATCCGCCGCGGATCCGATGGAGGCGATACGACAAGGAGAGAAATCATGGTCACCGCGAACAGAAGCCGCGTCGTCATCGTCGGCACGGGAAACGTCGGATCGGCAGTGGCGAGCGCCATCGTCCAGCAGGGCCTGTGCAACGAGCTCGTGCTCGTCAACCACAATCCCGACAAGGCGGAGGGGCTGGCGATGGACCTGGCTGACGGCATCGAGTTCCTCGGCCGGTTCGTGACGATCCGTTCCGGCGACTGGGAGGACTGCCGCCGCGCCGACGTGGTGATCGTCACCGCCGGCCCCAAGCCCAAGCCCGGCGAGACGCGCATGCAGGAGCTCGGCGCCGCCATCGACATCGTCGACCCGATCCTGCGCCATATCAAGGAATCCGGGTTCGATGGGATCCTCATCATGGTGTCGAACCCGGTCGACGTGCTCAGCTGGTTCGCATGGAAGCGCACCGGCCTGCCCCGCGCCCAGGTGTTCGGCTCGGGCGCGGCGCTCGACACGTCGCGTATGAAGACGATCATCGGCGAGACGACGCGTCTCGACCCGCGGCTCGTATCCGGCTACGTGGTCGGCGAGCACGGCGACTCCCAGTTCGTGCCCTGGTCCACGGTCTCGTTCATCGGCAAATCGTTCGCGCAGTACCTCGAGGACAACCGGTCGCGCTATCCCGGCGTCACCCTAGCGGGCATCGAGGAGGAGACGCGCCGCCGCGGACTCGACATCAAGGGGCTGCGCGGCGGCACCAGCTACGGCATCGCCGCCACCGTCGCCGGGCTCGTGCGCATGATCCTGTGGAACGAGCGCGGCGTCGTGTCCGTGTCGACGCTGATCGACGGCGAATACGAATACGACGAGCACGACGTGTTCCTCTCCCTGCCGGTCGCGCTCGACGGCGACGGCGTGGGCGACTTCGTCGACCTGCATCTGGACGCCGGCGAGCTCGCGCGGTTCCACGCGTCCGCCGCCGTGGTGCGCGGGCATTGCGCGCTCATCGCCGATCGCCTGTAGCCGTGTCGCCCTGGCGATGCCGGTCAGCGGGCCGCGTCGCGGGCAGCGATGCGCTCGGTGAAACCGGTTTTGTCGGCCTCGGTGATGGGACGGAGCACGCGGGCCGGGTTGCCGACCGCGACCACGCCGGCCACCATCCGGTCCCATTCGACGCGCTCCTCGGGCGTGAGATCGGCGGTGACATCGTATCCGTTCACGGTCATGGCGTGCTCCTTCGCATGTCGCTTGTGCCGGGCGCCTTCGTCGCGGCCCGTTCTCGCCGCCCATCATACCAAGCGTAGTGTACGAGCGTACACATCACGACCGGTGTCGGTACGGTGCCGCATCCGATGCCAATCATGTACGGCGAACCCGGCGGCGGCGATGCGTTCCCTCATGTCCTTGGCGATGGACAGGCATCGTGCGCGCGAGATGCCCGCCCTGACGCCGATGCCGGCCATATCGCGTATGGAGATGCCCCGCCCCTTGCCGCCGACCGCCGTGGTGTGCTCGCCGTTGATGCCCGGATTCTCGGTCAGGTCGTAGGCGGGCGCGAGGCTCCAATGGCCGCATGCCCGGTCGAAGAGGTACGAGAAGTTCTTCGCATGGTCATCACGGTTGCCGATGAACACGTTGAAGCACATGAGACGGTACAGTCGCTCGCAATCCTCGGCGCTGTCGGTCATGCGCATGGTGAGCCTCATCAGCAGACCGTAATCCAGATTGGCGATGCGGTGTGACGTCTCCAGCAGCCCTCCCGCGGATGCCATATGGATTTTGCCTACGGATCCGTCAGCATGCCGTACGCGGTCGAAACGCCTGACGCCGAAATACCCCGCGCATCGTCGGGACGGGAACAGCCGTGTCTCGGGCATGTCGAGGCCGCATTCCCGTGCGAGACGGGAGATGCGGTATTCCGTCTCGCCGATGTCGGGCGGGTCGATCGATGACGGGAATTTGATGATCCATTCCTCTCCGTTGATGATGGTGAGGATTTTCGGGCGCGCGCCGCCGGATGACCCACCGAGTGCGAAGAGACGGTCAAGATCGTCCGAGAAATCGGTGTTCAGCAGTCGGAGACATTCCAAGGCGATCGCATCAAGGTCCGGTGATGCATGAGTCTCCTCGCCGATGGGGGAGACGGGGCGGTATTCCAATGCGCCCATGCCCCCGGCCCCCACAATCGACAGGCGTGCCAACGGTCCGATCGCATATGGGTCGATGCCGCGTCGGCGCAGCAGCCTGTCGGTGAGCAGCCGCCCCCACCCGTCCGGCATGCTGTCGTCGAACACGCCGAACATGCCGTTCAGCGGATCGCGTTTCGCGATGAATACGCCCTCTCTGAGAGGCAGGCTCAATGGGCTGATGGAGAACCCGCCGTTCAACCACGCATGGTCGTAGGCGAACGCCAACGTACGGTCCGGGGAGACGGCAAGCGTGCCCACCGTCTCGCCCGAGAGCAGTACCCGGACCTGGTCGATGCGGGAAAGCGTCGAGGTCGTGACCGTCATGAACGTTTCTCCTGACGACGTGTGGCGGCGGTGACATCATCGATGGTCGCATAGAACGGCTGTGCGAACAACGCGTCGAAATCATGTTCGCATCCCAGGGCGAAGGCGATGTTCACCAGCGAGCCGAATGAGATTTCGTGCAGCTGCTCGAATCTCCTTATCGAACCGAGGCTGACCCCGCTCCTATCCGCCAAGTCGGCTTGTGTCATTCCATGTTCCTTGCGTCGGGAGGCCATTCGTCGCGCCACGGCGGCCGCCACGTCACCGGGCAGCATGTCGTCCAGCAAATCAAACATGCTAATATTATAGCAATAAATAACTTTATATCTAGATATTGCTAATATATTAACAATATTATGGCTTTGTGATGATCTGGACTATCGGGCCCAAGGGTGGTTGGTCTTGCCGGGGAGACAGAAGCGGAACGCAGTTTCCTGTGACGGAGCATGTATGCGAACGGCTCCCCCGCGAATCGCGGGGGAGCCGTGGAAGGGGTGGCAGGACGAATGCCTTGGTATGCCTCAGCCCGTCACTCGGACAGGAACGCCTTGTATCCGGCGGCGGCCTCGGCGAGCGCCTCGTCGGAGATGCCGAAGGAGGCGAAGGTCACGAACGGCCTGACCCACGTGGCGTTGATGTGGTTGGCCGTGCCCTCGAACGGGACGAGCACCTGGTCGATGGTGAACTTGTTGTCGCCATCCGGCTGGTACTTCGACTCGGGGGAGCCGGTGGAGACGGCGACGGCGAACTCCTTGCCTTCGAACGCGTGGCCTTCGGAACCGTACGCCCAGCCGTGCTCGAGCACCTCGTCCTCCCACTCCTTGAGCAGGGCGGGGGAGGAGAACCAGTAGAGCGGGAACTGGAACACGACACGGTCGGCGGCCTCGACCGCCGCCTGCTCGGCCTTCACGTCGATGCGGCCATCCGGGTAGAGCGCGTACTCGTCGCGCACGGTCACGTTCCCCAGCTCGCCGGCGGTCTCGGCGAGCGCCTTGTTGACATGGGACTGCCCGTTCAGGGACGGATGGAACACGAGGACCAGGGTCTTCTTCATTGCGATGTCTCCTTACCGGTTCGTCTCGTTCCGGAATGTCTCGAAACGAGCGGTTCTTTTATCGTCTCCACTATCGCAGAAAACGCGCCGTCGCACCGCCGAATACGTCGTGGGCGAACGGGAGGGAAACGCGCGACGACGGGCGGACCATGCGTGACAAGCGGATTGTCCGCTCAGACCGGTATCACATAGGACCGTCATGTCTCATAATTCCTCGGAACACCAGACCCGCCGCGTCGCGGACCCCGCAACCGCAACCGCAACCGACCCGGCATGCGAGCCGATGCCCGATCCATCCGAACACGGCTGGATACGCCGCGCCGCGCTGCTGCTTGCCGGTCAATCGTTCTCGCTGCTCGGCTCCAGCATCGTCCAGTTCGCCATCTGGTGGTGGATCGTCCTGCAGACCCGCACCGGATCGGCCATGCTGCTGGCCACCCTGTTCGGCGTCGTGCCGCAGGCCATCGTCTCCGTCTTCGGCGGTCCGATGGCCGACCGCTACAACCGCAGGGCGCTGATCATCCTGCCCGACCTCGTCATCGCGGCCGTCACCGCACTGCTGTCCGTGGCGTTCGCGACCGGCTGGGCGAACCTGTCGCTGATCTTCGTGGCGCTGCTCATCCGCTCGGCCGGGGCCGGCATCCAGGAACCCGCCGTACAGTCGTTCATTCCGGACATCGTCCCGGAGAAGGGTCTCCTGCGCGTCAACTCGATATTCGGCGTCATCAACTCGGCGAACCGCATCGCGGCGCCGGCGCTCGCCGCCGTGCTCGTCAACGTGGCGCCGCTGTGGTCGATCCTGCTGATCGACGTGGCGACCGCGGTCATCGGCGTCGGCTTCGTCGCGCTCATCCGCGTGCCGGCGAAACCCGGGGCCGCTGAGGCCGAGGCCGGGACGGCGGCCGCCGAAGTCCCGGCCCGCGGGCAGGCGGAGCCGTTGCCGATCGCCGTGCTGCGCCGCACGTTCGTCGACCTCAAAGCCGGTTTCGCGTACACGATGCGCCACCCGTACCTCAGGGGCGCGGTTCTGGGCGACGCGCTCACCTGCCTCATGTCGGTCGCGCCGATGAACCTGACCCTGCTGCTCATGACCCGCGAATACGACGGGCTGGACCTGAACCTCGGTTTCGTGAACCTCACGACCGCGTCCGACAAGCTCGCCGCGAACGAGCTGGGACTGAGCGTCGGCCTGCTGCTCGGCGGCGCGCTCATGTCCGTGATCGGTCCGGGGCTGCTGCGCGACGGCCGGGCTCGGATGCGCGCGATCGCCGCCGGCATCGCCATGGTCGGCATCACCGTCGTCGGCCTCGGTCTCGCGCCGAATCTGCTCGTCTACCTGATCGTCGACGTCTTGAACGGCGTCGCGTCGGCCGTCTGCGTCGGGCCGATGCGTACGGTTATGCAATCCGAATCCGACGAGTCGATGACCGGCCGCGTCTTCGGTCTCGACACCACGCTTTCCACGCTCGGCATGCCGTTGGGCATGCTCGTGTTCGCGCCGCTCGCCGACCTGATCCCGATCGTATGGGTGTTCGTGGCCGGTGGCCTGCTCACCCTGCCCGTCGCCGGATACGTGCTCATGCTGTCCCGCCGGCGGGTGCGCCGTGCGTGAGGCCGTGCGTGACGTGTGGCCGTGCGTGACGTCCGTCAGACGCGGCCGATGACCTTGGCCGGCACTCCCGCGACGATTGCCCCGGCGGGCACGTCGTGCGTGACGACCGCTCCGGCGCCGATGATCGCATCGTCGCCCACCGTCACATCCGGCAGCACGGTCGCGCCCGCGCCGATCCACACGCGTTCGCCGATCCGGATCGGCTTCGAGACCGTCGTGGCCCGCTGCTCGGGGTCATGCAGGTGGTTGATGGTGATGAGCTGCACGTTGGGGCCGAGGAACGAGCCGTCGCCGATGGTGATGCCGCCGCGGTCCATGAGCGTGCACCCCCAGTTGACGAACACGTCGCGGCCCACTTCGATGTTGCGGCCGTAATCCGTGTAGAACGGCGGGTTGAGCCGGAACGACGCATCCACGGGGTGACCGACGATGCGTTCGAACATCGCATGCGTCTCGGCCGGCTCATGGTATCCGGCGTTGAGTTCGGCGCACAGGCGCTGCGTCGTGGCGATGACGGCGCCGATCGTGGCGGGATACTCGGGTTCATGGGGTGAGACGGGTTCTCCGGCCCGGTCCCGGGCGAAGATGTCGTCGGTGCCGTCGATATCGGTCATGGTGTGCTCCTTTCCGAAGTCGCTCCCATTGAACCGCTCTCCTCGCGCCACCGCCAATAGCGTCATCCGATGACCGCCCATGCCCGGCGGCTATGGTTCGGGACGTTATGCCATTGCCATGAATCCGCTGTCGACGTGTGTTGGGAAGACCGGGCGTTCAGTCGGCGAGGAGGAACCGCTGGTAGGCCCTGCCGGCTTCGGTCAGCGCCTTGTCGGACAGGTCCATGGATTCGAAGACGACGAACGGCCTTCGCCATACGGCGTGCGTGTAGCGGGCCATCATCCGGTAGGGGGAGAGCACCTCGTCCATCGTGGCTCCACCGCCGTCCGTCACGTATTCGGATTCCGGACCGCCCGCCGTGGTGGCGACCGCGATCCGCCTGCCTTCGAGGGCCTTGCCGCCCGGACCGTAGGCCCAGCCGAACGCCAGCACCTGATCCTCCCATTCCTTGGGCAGGGCGGGCGCGGAATACCAGTACATCGGGAACTGCAGCACGATGCGGTCGTGCGCCTCGATCAGACGCTGCTCGACTGCCACATCGATCGCGCCGTCGGAATAGATCGCACCCATGTCGCGTACGGTCACTGCATCGTCCGGCAATTCGCCGGCCGCCCGGGCCAGCGCCTTGTTGACGCGTGATGCTCCCTGCAGATCGGGATGGAACACCAGAACCAGCGTTTTCATGAAAACCTCCTTGCGGCATGGACATTGGAACGTATGCCGACACTGCGCATGATACCCGTGCGAAGCACCACGATTTCGCTGCAGGCGACGGATGTGCACGATCCGGAGGCGAATGTGTAGGGTTTCATGCCGGATGTGTAGATTGCGGACCGCAACCTGCACCACGATGACGCGTACCTGCAGGGCGGGTCGCCGAAGACGGTAACCGGCCGGAGGAGCCGACGTCGCCAAAGCCTTGGAATGACGCCGCACCCTGTTCCCCCGGACTCATATGAGACAAGGTTCTTTCACCCTCACACTCCACAACACCGTTTCCATTTCCTACAGGTTCGTTCCGTACCCATGCACATTCGCCTCCGAACCATGCACATCACATGCAGAACCATGCACATGCTCACGAATTGGGGGAACGCTGATGACCGGCCGCGCACGTCACGCGACGAAGCGCAGATACGTGCGGTCGTCGAAGGATTCCAGGCCGGCCGTGAACCCCTTGGTGGTGCGGTATTCGCCGATCAGCTGGGGATCCTCGCGGCGCAGACGGTCCAGTTCCGCCTCCGACTGGGCCAACGTGGGACGCAGCAGCGGATAGCCGTCCGAGGCGAGCACCACCTCGTCGCCCGGCTCCACCGGCACGACCCGGACCGGCCACGTCGGATCGGTGAACCCGTCGAACACGAAATACCCGTATTCGCCGCGCCGGTTCGCGAACTCCGACTGCAGGCGCAGGAACGGCATGATCATGTCACGGGCCGGATCGGCGGAACCGGCCCGAGACGCATCCGGCGCCGGCGCGTCCGACCGAACACCAGCGCGCGGGCCCTCCGACTCCGGCCGCAGCCGCAACGCCTGCGCGGCGAACGAACGCAAGTCGCCCAGCAACTCATCCACACGCTTCAATGTCGGCATCCGCACGCCGTTCACCATGATCTGGCAGTCGCCGAACAGCCACGCCTCACGCCGGCACTCGCTATAGACCACCGCATTGGCCTGAAGACGCTCCCACGGCTCCGTCTCGAACACGCGTGCAGCCGCACCGCCATGAACCAGTCCGCACCGCGCATACTCGTCACGCAACCGACCGTCCAGCATCCTCTGCGCCTCGCGCATCGTCACGTCCCGCGGCAACCCAGCGACCTCGTCCAACAGCAGATCCTTCGCGACCACACCGCCGCTCGGCCGCCACAACCGCCGCACGCTCTTGCCCGTCACCCCATCCACCACGGCTGCGAACGCGTCCGTGACGACAAGACCATCCTCGTTCAACGACCGGTCGGCATGCTTGCCCCGGCAGAACCGTTCGACGATACGCATGACACCCACCATACGCCCGCGAAACCCCATGCGCCGACACCGACGACGCGGCGACCCGACCCGCGCCCAGTACAATCGACATATGGACCTCAAGGCATGGAAGCATTGGACGGACTGGCCGCTGATGGCATCGTCCGTCGTGTTCCTCGTCGCCTACTCGTGGGAGATACTCGCCGGCACGCACATCCTCCTCTGCGAGACCGTCATCAACATGATCTGGGCCGCGTTCGTCATCGACTACATCGTCTCCCTATGGCTCACCGACGACCGCATGCAATGGTTCGTCCACAACCTGTTCGCCCTCGCGACCATCGCCCTGCCCATGCTCAGGCCATTGCGGCTCCTGCGCCTCCTCACCGTCCTGCACGTACTCAACCGCACCTCCGGCATGGCCGTGCGCGGACGCATCACCGTATACGCGTTCGGTGCCGTCGGCATGCTCATGTACGTCGGCGCGCTCGCCGTCTACTCGGTGGAGCGTGGGGTGCCGGGCACCACGATCGACGGGTTCGGCACGGCGCTGTGGTGGGCGTTCGTCACCGTCACCACCGTCGGCTACGGCGACGTCGCCCCCGTCACGTCCGCCGGCAAGCTCATCGCGGTCGCGCTCATGTTCGCCGGCATCGCGCTCATCGGCATCGTCACCGCCACGCTCGCCTCCTGGATCGTCGACCAGGTCAACCTCGAGGCCGACCGGCGCGAGGATTCCCTCGACGCGAGACGCGAGAAGGAACGTAAGGGTGCGGAACGTCGCGAGCTCGCCGAACTCGACGTGCTGCGCGGCGAGGTGCGCGAGCTCGCAGCCACCGTCGCCGCGTTGCGCGACGAGCTCGCCTCACGCGAACGGCGGAGCGACGGTGGTGGCGGCGATGCCGCTCATCACAAGCCCCTCCCTCGTGTCGATGACGGTGCGTGACGGGTCGATCCTGTCGGGGTCGAGCGTCAGCTCGCCGATATGGTCGGCGCGGATGACGCCCGACAGTGGGTTGGTCACGCCGTCGATGCCGCCCTGGACGGTGGCGTCCACCGTGGAGTATTCGAACGCTAGCGTGGTGTTGACGAGATGGCAGCCGCGCAACGTGAGGCCCTCGACGTAGCACAGGCCCTGCAGGCTTTCGATCGTGCAGTTCTCGAAGGTGAGGTTCCTGGAGTTCCATCCCAGATGCTCGCCGGAGACGTAGGAGTCGCGCACGACGACGTTCTCCGAATTCCAGAAGGCGTCCTTGCTGATGAGCCGCGAATTCGTGACGGTGACGTTGCACGCGCCGTCGAACGGGTAGTTGCCCACGAGGCGCAGACGGTCGGCGGTGACGCAGCAGCAGTCCATCGCCAGATAGTCGCCGCGGGCCACCACGTTGTCCAACGTCACGTTCGAGCAATGCCACAGCGTCTCGTCCGCGTGCGTCAGATCGGTGTCGCGCAGTGTCACGCGGTCGCAGCGGCGGAAGTTCTTGGGCGCCTCGATGGTGCAGTCCACGACGTCGATGTCGTTCGTGTACCACACGCCGGCGCGCCCCATTTCGAACCAGGTGCAGCCGCGGGCGGTGACGTCCTTGGCGTACCACAACGGGTACTTCCACTGGAACGCGCAATCGACCAGCTCGACGTTTCGCGCGTGCTTCAACGGCGATTCGCCGTCCGCGAAGATCGTGTCGACGTAGACGGTGTCATGCGCGAAGAATTCGGCTCGCTCTCCCGTCAACCGTGCCTGTCGTACCTCTTCGGGTGTATCCGCCATCGTGACGTCCTTTCCTGTGGGTGTCGCTTCGCCGCCCGCCGCGCGAACCGAAGCGGGCGGACGACATCATTCAACAGCGAAGACGCGCGGACATCCAATAGCGCGACGCCATGGGCCGCCATAGCGGACGGTTATGGCACGGCATGACCGGTGCCTATTTGATATCCGCGCGCCTCCGGGCTGTAATGACAGACATGACGACCGGGCATCCGCGCCCGGCGCAACGCATGAAGGAGTACAACATGAGCGAGACCATGAAGGCCGCGATCTTCGTGGAACCGGGACGCATGGAGGTGCGCGAGGTGCCGAAGGCGACGCTTCAGCAGGACGGCGACATCGTCATTCGCGTGGTGCGCGCCTGCGTGTGCGGATCCGACCTGTGGTTCTTCCGCGGTCTGACCCCGCAGGCCCCGCACAGCCAGGTGGGCCACGAGTCCATCGGCGTGGTCGAGGAGGTCGGCGCGGCCGTCACGAGCGTCAAGCCCGGCGACTTCGTGGTGGTGCCGTTCCCGTTCAGCTGCGGCAAGTGCCCGGTGTGCGAGGCCGGGTTCGAATCCGTGTGCCCGCACGGCGGCTACTTCTCCGCCTGCCAGGCCGAATACCTGCGCGTGCCCGAAGCCGACGGCACGGTCGTCAAGGTGCCGGGCTTGCCGGAGGATTACGACGACGCGACGCTCGCCTCGCTGCTGACCATCTCCGACGTGATGTCCACCGGCTACCATGCGGCCGTCGCCGCCGAGGTCGAGCCCGGCGACACCGCCGTGGTGATGGGCGACGGCGCGGTCGGTCTGTGCGGCGTGATCGCCGCCAGGATGCGTGGGGCCAAGCGCATCATCTCGATGAGCCGCCACGAGGACCGTGCGGCGCTCGCCCGCGAATTCGGCGCCACGGACATCGTGCCGGAGCGCGATCAGGCCGCCGTTGACAAGGTGCTGGAGATGACCGGCGGCTATGGTGCGGACGCGGTGCTCGAATGCGTCGGCTCCAAGCAGTCGTTCGACACGGCGATGGGTCTGATCCGCCGCGGCGGCGTGATCGGCCGCGTGGGACTGCCGCATGGCGTGGACGTGAGCGCCGAGGGCACGTTCTACGGCAACATCGGCATCAAGGGCGGTCCGGCCCCGGTGCGCCACTACGATCTGGACGGAGGCCTGCTCGACGCGGTGCTGAACCACGAGATCAACCCCGGCCGCGTGTTCACCGCCGAGTACGATCTCGACCACATCCAGGACGCCTACGAGGCGATGGACCAGCGCAAGGTCATCAAGGCGCTGATCCGCTTCTAGCCGGATCGTCGCATCCCGCGCGAACGTGCGGTGCGACAGTCCGCGAAGACGAATGATGTGCCGTCATGGCTCCCTTCCGATCATGGATGCGGAAGGGAGCCATGACGGCATTGTCTGTCGTGTGCCGATCGTGGCGTTGATCGACGGGAATCCGCTATTCCGTGGTGACGTCGGGCATGAAGGTGTTGATGATGCATTCGACGAGGTGGTCGAGCGGCATCGGGTCGGGGTCGGCGAGCCATAGGCGGATCATGGAGATCATGCCGCCCAGATAGAACTCCGACAGGTATTCGCTCTCCTTGGCATGGGAGTTGTTTTTCTGCGTCGTTCCAAGGATGTTGCTGAACATGGCCTTGGATATCGGCGAGGTGATGCCGCGCACCTTGTCGAGGAATCGCCGGTCGCCGTGCGGCCCGAGCAATATGGCCAGATAGGGGGCGTCCCTGCGGGTCTGTTCGAGGAACGCGGTGAGGTTGACGCGCACGTCGTCGGGGCCGTGCACGTTGACCACATCGCTGTCCATGGCTTCCTGGCGTCGGGCGATGAGCGCATCCTCCTCCTGGTCGAGGAGGTCGCGCACGCCGCCGTAATACAGATAGAACGTTGCGCGATTGTATCCGGCGAGCTCCGCCACCTGTTTGACGGTGATTTTTTCCAGAGGCTGCCGGGAGTAGATGTGCCAGAATGCGCGGCATAGGCGCTGTCTGGTGCGTTCCGTGACCTCCGGTTGTTTCATGACCATGATGCGCTCCGTTTCGATGCCGTTCCATCATCATTTGACACTGTGTCGCATGATGTGTATTGATGATTGTTTCGATGTGCCTTACTGTAGTCCATCGATAACGCGTTGTCTAATGATGAAGACTGAAATAACAAGGATTATCAGACGACTCAATGTCGTATTTAGTGTGTTTGGAAGGATGTGTATGTCTATGTCACAGGGCACTTCGAAATCCCGTTCGTTCAATGTCAAATGGCTTGCTCCGTTGGGTGTGCTGTGCGCGTTCCTCGCGCTGTGGAGCTTCATGATGTACCCCATGCTCAACGGCACGCCGGAAAACGTGCCGTACGCCATCATCAACCTCGATGAAGGGGCAAGCAATGCGGGTGTCGACGTCAACGCGGGGGAGCAGATCGTCGATAAGCTCACCGATGCATCCGCAGCAACGTCGGATACCCAATCCCCGATCGCATGGGCCGAATTCAAATCCAAAGCCGAACTCGACAAGGCCATGGACGGCAACGACTACTATGGTGCGCTCGTGATCCCGAAGGATTTCACGGCCAAGCAGATCGCCGCCAGGCAGGCCACGATGCAGTCGGCGCTTCAGCAGGCCCAGGCCCAGCAGGCGTTGCAGCAGAAACTCCAGCAGGCAAAGGCCCAAGGTGCCACCGACGAGCAGATTCGGCAGATGCAGGCCGAGGCCGTCAGCAAGGCCCAGAAGGCCCGATCATCCGCGCGGAATGCCGCGGCGGACGCCGAGAACGCCGCCAAGCCGAGCGTCGAGATCATCGCCAACAGCGCGAAGAACGCCTCCGTTTCCCAGCAGCTCGTCTCCTCGATGACCAGCAGGCTCGGCGAAGCCGGCGTGAACGTTACGACCTCCACCGTGCACGGCTATGACGTCGGCACCACGTCCGGCGCCTCGATGCTCGGCCAGCTGTCCGCTGCTCCGGTCGTCGCCATGTCGGCTTCCTGCACGATGATCATGTTCATGATGACCCGCGTCGAAGCCGATGCGAACCGTGCCAAGCGCGCCAAGCGCTTCGGCATCCAGCTGGCCTATGCCGCCGGGCTCTCCCTGTGCGTGGCGGGTCTTGCCTGCTTCCTCATGGGCGTGATCGGCGGCATGACCCTGCCCTGGATCACGGTGCTGCCGTTCCTGTGGCTGTGCAGCTTCGGCATCATGGCGATGCTGCTGGGATTGATGACGCTGCTCTTCCCCTTGGGAACGGTAGGCATGTTCGTGCTCATGTCCACGATGAGCGTGGGGTACATCGCGCCCGAGATGCTGCCCGCCCTCTGGCACGATTGGGTGCTGCCCTGGGCACCCGCCCACTTCGTGGTCGATGGCGTGCGCTCCATTGTCTTCCTCGGCGACGGCGTGTTCAACGCCAACGCCCTGTGGGTGGCCGGCTGCGTCGCGATCGGTGTGATCGTGGCCGCCGTGGGCATCGCCTTGCCGGCCCGGAAGAAGGCGGGCGACGACAAGGTCGCGCAAGGTGCTGCGGTAGCGATCGCATAGCGTACGGCGCTTTGTCCGTGTGGTGAGAAGTTGCGGTGTAATGCGTCGACGTTCGTGACGTTCGTGACGCAATAGCGGCGAAAGGTCCCGATCCGGATCGAACCGGGATCGGGGCCTTTCGCGTGATGGAGAGAGGCTAATGGATCGACGTCTATCGTCAGTCCTTGAGGCCCATGCACAGCGGGATGGGCATGGGCAGCAGCACGATGCCGACCAGGCCGACGGCGATGCCGAGCACCATGCTGCCCCACAGCATCGTCAGGCACATGCCTCGCTGGGGCGTGGTCGGCATTGCGTTCGCCCGGCTGGCGTTCTTTGTACGCGTGTCACGGAATTGGACGAATGCAATCGGCTGGTCCCATGCCTGCGAATTATCACTGACGATAGGTCATGACTATTGGACAATGCGGTTCCGGTGTTCTGTAATGACGATAACGGTATCAATACGCCGTCGCACTTCAACGGGAGCGTCATCATGAAACGAACCATAGCGGGAATCTCGGCACTGCTGCTGACCCTGTCCCTGTCGTCATGCGCGGACGGCGGCGCCGCACGGCGGCAGGCATCGGTCGGCGCGGCCGATTCCAGTCAGACCGGGCAACGGGAAACGGACGGTCGGACCAATCAGGACGGTCAGAACGATCAGAACAAGGAGCAAAGCATGAGCGGGAAGGACCGTCACCGCAACGTTCGATGATGCGACCATCACGGTCGAACTGCTGGACAATCCCGCTGCGGACGACCTGCTGTCGAAACTGCCGATGGACCTGACCTTCGAGGATTACGGCGATACCGAGAAAATCGGAGGCTTCTGCTGTTTTCGTGGGTTAGGTTCTTGGTTGGGGTAGGTGTATGTCGAGTCCTCCGCATCGGAGCATGATCAGGGCGATGAGGTTGTTCACGTGGTGGAAGCCGTAGGTCATGCGGATGGTGACTTTGATCCTGTTGTTGAAGGCCTCGAGCCTTGCGTTCGAATAGCCCAACTCGATCGTTCTGAGGATGTCGGGCCGGCGTCGCCGGATCTTCCGGGCGAGTTCGACGATCTCGGGG